>JAYTKJ010000640.1:0-23591 GCA_043730365.1 Acidobacteriota bacterium
TCTTGAACGTGTCCTCGAATTTTTCAGCGAGGTATTTTTGGAGCGTAGTGCGTTCTTTTTCAGGCGTCGCAGCGGTGAGGAGGAGATCGGCTCGCACGGTTTCAGGCAAGCTCTGGACACGCTCCTTGAGAATCTGTTCGCGCAGCGGCTTGGCTTTGGCGGCCAGCTCCGCTTCCTTCTTTTTGATGTCGGCTTGAATGGGATCATTCCAGCTAGCCACCGCTTGCTTTTCGGCCGCCAGCGCAACGTCGAGATTGCGCTCAGTGGGTTTCACCCAGTCATACGGATCATAGGCGGATTGGAGAATCGCGCTCAATTGATAGTAGTCGCGTTGGCGGATCGGGTCGTACTTATGGTTATGGCAGCGGGCGCAGCCGACGGTGAGGCCGAGGACCGTTGAACTAAGTACTTCGATTTCGTCGGCGATCACGTTCATGCGCTCAGGAATTGAGTTGTTGGCGGGCGAGTAAGTGCCGTCGGGCACGAGGCGGAGAAAGCCCGTGGCGGTAAGTTTTTCGATGGTGAACGCATCGACTTCCTGAACATGTTTGTAGTCGACGAGCTCGTCACCGGCGATTTGCTCGGTCAGGAAGCGGTCATATGGCTTGTCGGCATTGAAGGCGCGAATCACGTAGTCACGATAGCGCCAGGCGTTGGGGCGAATCTTATCTTCGTCGATAATGCCTTCTGAGTCCGAGTATCCGGCGGCGTTCAGCCAGAACTGCGCCCAGCGTTCGCCGTAGTGCGGCGATTCAAGTAGGCGGTCAACCAAACGCTCATAGGCGTCGGGCCTCGTGTCACGCTCATAGGCCTCCACCTGTTCCGGCGTAAGAGGCAAGCCGGTCAGGTCTAGCGAGACGCGGCGCAGTAACGCGAGGCGCGAGGCCTCAGGGTTATAGCGCAGAGATTTTGCCTCGAGACGCGCGAGCAGGAATTGGTCAATCGGATTGCGAATCTGGTTGCGTGCGGCCCGCACCTCCGGAATAGCGGGACGCCTGGGAGGCTGGAAGGACCACCAGGCACGCTCCTTGTCGCTAATCGGCCGATCCTCCTTCACCGTTGCGACAGAGGGAGGTGCGGGCGCCGCGCCGGTTTCGATCCAACGCCGGAGGGTGTCGACTTCGGGATTGCTCGGCGGACGGACGAAGTATTCAAAGAGCAGCTTGGGCGGCGGCATCTGCCCGGCCAGAATGCGGTTGAGCGCGAGGCTATCGGCGGACTTGCCGGGGACAATGGCGGGGCCGGAATGGCCGCCCTTCAGCGCGGCGGCGCGTGTGCGCAAGTCAAGCCCGCCCTCCTGTTTACGTTTCCCGTGACAGACGACGCAGCGCATCTGGAAGATCGGAAACACGTCGGCCTCGGTGACGGCCGCCATGGCGACCGGCGCAGTTCTTTCGATCCAACCGCGAAGAGCGGCGATCTCAGGTTCGGTGAGTTTGTCCGGGCCGGGCGGCATTGACTTCGAGATGACGCGTTCGAGCAGGAGGCTGCGAGCGGGAGCGCCGGGCTGGATGGCCGGTCCTGACTTCCCGCCCTTGAGTGCCGACTGCGCAGTTTGCAAATCCAGGCTCGCTTGAGGAGCAGAGCCCGAGTGACACATGAGGCATTTGGCACGGAACACGGGCAGCGCGGTGTTGTCGAATCCCAACTTGTCCTCGGCGGCGAAGGCCGGGGTCCACGCCGGCAGCAGCGTCGCAGCAACGGCGATCCGGATCAACCGAAGTTTCATAGTGTTTGAGTTGACGATATCATGAGTCGGAAACCGGAGTGGCGTTAGGCGTCCGCACCGCTCAGCATGCGAACATACTGGGCGGCCTGCTCCGTCTCGGCTGCGGACACTACCTGGAATTTTTCCGCAGAGTTGGCGGCTCGGAATAGGTTGGTAGTCCAAGTGAAACCACGCTTCGCCAAGGTAAGCTCGACAGGGCGCTTCATCGCGTCCACGGGTGACACGAGCGAGAGGCGGCGCCCGGCAATCGCGCCCGCCACCTGCGGCAGATCCAGTTGCGAGAGCACGCGCGGTATCAGGACATTGGCGCCGTGCAGATAACGATCAACGTCGTCTTCGGTTAGGGATCGATAGGAGAGCAGCCCCCGATGGCACACGACCGACTGAATGCGCGGGTCAAGTGCCGCAGCGTAGAGCGCCAACAAAGCAGCCATGTCCTTGCCGATGACCCAGACTCCCGGGCTGGCGGCCTTATCGGCACGGCTCAGCGCATAGTCAACCGTGCGCAGCACATCCTCAACACGCATGCCGAGCAGCGAGGCATCCATGAACCACGCCATATAGGACAGAGCGGTTTCGCTATCGAACAGATGCTGAAAGGGACTGCCGCTCGAGTTCGGACGATGCGGAGTGCGCGTCTCGCCCACACCGCGCACATCGGCGGCGATCACCTGATAGCCGCGCTTGGCGAGACTGGCCAGCACTCCATACTGAAGACCGGCGGCTTCCGAGCCCTCGAACTCCATGCCATCACTTTCCTTACCGGATTCGTTGAAGAAGAGGATCGGCGGCACACCCGCCTTGCGCTGCTTTGGCTGAAAGACCCAAGCCGGAATGTAGATGGAAGGCTCGGATAGAAAGGCGAGTTTCTCGATGGTGTAGCCTTCACGCGCGACGGTCTCCACCACACGAGGGCTTAGCGCGGTGTCGCGCGAGCGAAGTTTGAGGAGCCCGCGAAGTTGCGAACGTACCTCCGCGAAGTGTGATGCGAGTTCAGCGGCATTGGCCGGCGGCGTTCCCCGTGGAGGGAGCTTGGATGACTTCGACCAGATGGTGGTCCAAACGGTTTCGCCTTCTTTTGAGTAGCGAATCGAGCCATTTTGGGTACAGCGTATATCCTCAGGACGCTCGGGAATCAGCTCCGAGTTTACGGTGGCGCCGGGCCGGTGGAAGAACCAAAAGCTGAACCAATCCGCGGTGGCAAGCCGCAGCTTGTGGGTCCACGCGTGCGGATCACCGGCTTCGACGGTGGCGAAATGATCGGTGATGCCGAGTAGCCGGTAGCGATCCTTCACCCGACGGGCAGCGGCGTGAAACGCCGGCGAATAATGCTCAATCGTAGCCATGAGCGGCCGCGGCGCGATCGCGATATGCAGATCGGGGTTGTCGATCCCATGCAGAGCTGCGGGGAAAAGGTTCTGCTCCACATCAGACGGGCCGATGGGGCCGAAGGGCGTCAGCTTGATCGGCCAGCGGCTTCGCGTCCCACCCTCGTGAATCACGGCGCAACGGATTCGCTCGTCCACGGCGCTGGTAAATAGAGTCAGCGTTCCGCCTCCGGAGTGGCCGGTGCATCCGATCCGTGAGGAGTCCACCTCGGGACGAGTCTCGAGGTAATCGATGGCGCGCATCGCGTCCCAAATCCGATAGCCCGTCAGCGTGTCTCCGAACAGTAGCATCATCTGCCCAGCCATGGAATGTTCCGAGGTCGCGCTGCCCACCTCCGTCACACCGGTCTCAGGATTCCAATACTGCCTACGCTCGCCCTGACCGATGGGATCGAACGCCAGCACAATGAAACCGCTCCTCACCAAGTGCTGATAAGCGAGTTGGTATTGGGGCAACATGCGCGCCAGCGGATAGTGGCCGCAAGGGGAGATGATGGCGGGCATCCGGCCTGTGCCGGCGGGAATGTAGAGATTGCCGGTCACCCAGAAATTGGGCCGGCTCTGGAACATCACGTTCTCCACGCGATAGCCGGGCCGCTCGATCAGCTTGACGGTCCGGGCTCCCAGTGGGTTGCGTTCCGGGAAACCGCCGGCCATTTCTACAACCTTGCTCCGAACAAATCGGTTGCGAGCATCAAGGTCAGCCGACGTCCGAATCTTCGCGCGCTGCTCGTCCCATTCAGTAGCGAGCCGGTTGAGCCGCGTCACCATATAGCTGGCCAGCATGTCCGGAAACAGCTGGTCGTAAGGTGCGGGCTCGGAAGCCGAGAGCGGCAGCGCACCGGCGGCGCAAGCTACAAAATCGCGGCGCTTCATCTACGCCAATTCTTTGATCGCCTGCCGGCCGGTGGGGAAGCTATCAATACCGGCGCCCAGGATGTTGTTGGCCACCGTCAGGTACAAGTCGCCCAGCGTCCCGGCCACTTTGGTGTGCATCCCGGTTTTCAGTTTCTTTCTATAGCCAGCCACGATGGCCGGGAGTCCGTTGTTCTTATGCGGATTCGCCTCGGCGTGTTCATGCATGTAGAGGAGGCAGGTGTGGTCAAGCAAGGTGCCGTCACCCTCCGGGACCGATTTCAGCTTGGCCAGCAGATAGGCGAACTCTTCCACGTGCCATCGGCAGATATCGCGCATGATGCGCTGCCCCTGCGGCGTGTCGGCGGCGGTGTGCGTGTAGTCATGATGGCGCAGGGTCGTGTAACCAAGCCACGGCAAGCGCACCAGGCTCTGGCATTTGGTGAGCATGTAACTGGCAATATGAGTCTGCCGCGAAGCCAGCGCGTGCACCAATAAATCCGATTGGATCTTGGCAATCCGCGGGTAGTCTTTCACGTCGCCGCCCGGCTCCGGTTCGGTCGCCTTCCGATACTCCGGTGGCAGGCTGGCGATGGAGCGCTCTAAGTCGCGCACGGCCGCAAGGTGTTCGTCAATGCGCTGCTTGTCGCCTCTGCTCAACGTCGATTGGAGATCCTTGAAATCATCTCGGACCGCATCGAGCACGCTCTTCTTCCCCTCGATCCAGCTCTGCTCGCGCGTGCCGAACATGCGGTTGAAGAGATTGTGCGGAATCAATTCCGGCGGCAGTGCCCGCTCATAGCCCGCCCAACTGAGATTGCGCTGAATGCTTTCTCCGTGCGACTCCTGGCACACGCCAACCTGCAGGGAACGGAAGCGCGTCTCGCCGCCCATCTTCGCCGCCAGCAATTGATCGATCGACGCTCCGCCGGACCCGCGGCCGGTGAAAGACGTACCCGAGACGAGCCCGCTCATGGAGCGATGATGGTCATTGCCCGGGCCCGGCATGCGGGCCGCCGGATTGTCGAGACCGCTCAAGATGTGCACGTCGTTACGGAACGGCACGAGCGGCGTCAGGCATGGCGTGATCGCGTAGTCCTGTCCTGTTTCCGCCGGAATCCAGAACCGTTCAGGGATGCCGTTGCCGTTAAACCAGTAAACAAAACGCGAGGGAATTGGTTTGGCGGGATCCTTGCTACCCGGCGCGGCGGCGTAGGCCGTGCCCCAGGAATTCAGCATCACCTCAAGGGGCGGCAATCCGATGCGAACCAGCCCCCCGGCCAAGCCGATGCCGCGCAGAAACCTGCGGCGAGCCACCAAATTTTTCGAGGCCATCTATTGCCCTCCTTTGGCCGTTGCCAACGCGCTGGCGTAGTACACCATCAAAGTCTTCCATTGAAACCCGGAGCCGCGAAACGCTTCGAGTCCAGCCTGGATCACCGGCTGATCCGCCGCCGTTTCCCGTCTTCCGAAAGCATACCGAAACAGTTGCTTCACCAGACACTCGTGACAAGTGGCGCTGTCCGCGAGAATGCGGCCGAGCTCTTTGGGCGAGGAGAAATCCGAGTTCGGGATACCGTTGATGGAAGCGCTGGGGTCGATCTCAAGCTGCAATTTCACGGGCCGCATCTTGCGGTCCGGCGGCATTACCATCACGGACTGCTTCTGTTGATACTGCCCGATCGCGTCGAAACGTTCGAAGCCAAAGCCGATCGGATCCATCAGCACATGGCAAGCCGCGCAACTCCGGTTGATCAAGTGCTCCTGCAAACGCTGGCGGTTAGTTTGGGGCTTCTCCACGGTGACCGGAGGCAGCGTACTATTCACACCTGGCGGCGGATCGGGCACGGTTTGACACAGAAACTGATCGCGGATGAAGAGGCCGCGCACTGTTGGCGAGGTCTCTCCGGGCTTGCTGGTCATGGCGAGAAATGCGGCTTGGCCGAGCACGCCGGCGCGTTCTGAATCGGGCGCGAACTGCACCTTATCAAACTCAGCGGCAGGCGCAGGGACACCGTAGAGGGCGGCCAGATCGGAGTTGATAAACGCATAGCTGGCACGGAAGAAATCGAGGAAGTTCTTGTCGCCCCACACCAAATCCGCCACCAGCCTGCGTGTCTCTTCCGTCATCGCCGTGGCGAGTTGCAGATTGAACTGCGGATAGAGGTTGCGGTCCTTCACCGCATTCAGAACCTGATCGAAGCGCAGCCATTGTGAGGTGAATTCATCGAGGGCCTGCTTCGCTTTCGCGTTCCCCAAGAGTCGCGTGGCCTGCGCCTTTACCGTCGCTTCGTGAGCCAGCTCTCCGGCCTCGGCCGCGCGGAACAGCTCACCGTCCGGCATGGTGTCCCAGAGAAAATAGGAAAGGTCGCTGGCCATCTTGTAGGGGCCGCTCTCCACGCGGAATAGAAACTTGGGAGACTGCAGCATCGCCTCGACGATCAACTGCGCGCCACGGATAAACTTCCCGGCCCGAGCGGCCTCCTTCAGAAGGAGCGCGCGATAGCGGCTCGCCTCGGCGTCCGACAACGGACGGCGGAAAGCCTTCAATCCAAAGCTTCGTACAAACGCACTTGCGCAGTTGGAATCACCGGCCGATTGCGGCTGACAGGGCAACAGGCCTCCTCGGTCCTCACCTCCAGCAAAAGCATTGCGCGCCAGCTTTTCCGCAGCCGAATTGTAAGCTTCGGCCAACACCGGTGAAATATCTTGAGACCGGCTCTGGTTCTTGAAGCCATGGAGGAAGTCCTCAGGGGGGAACTGGTCTGCCGGATGAGTTTGATCGCCCAGCAGATCGCGGGCTGTGTTGTTGTACTGGCTATGAGTCAGTCGCCGCAATTGGCTGGGAGCCGCTTCTGGCTCTGTCGCCCCAAACGTGACGGCCGTCAGGCCGAGGAGAGCCCAAATGAAACGCATGCTCATGGCTGGGCCACCCACTCTATCCGGCAATCGGGACGCTCGGCTCGGAAGCGCGCCACCGAGGCGGCGGAGACGTTGCTCCCGGTCAAGAATATCGCCCGCAGATTCGAGGCTTTGCTCAGTTCGGCAAGACCCTGATCCGTCACCGAGGTCGCCGATAAATCAACGGTCGCTAACTGTTTCATGGAAGCCAGCGTACCTGCGGCCCTGTCGTCCACTCCCTTGGCGTTCCACAGATTCAGGCGATGCAACTTTGGCAATGCCGCGAGTTGCGAGAGACCAGCAGCAGTGACCCGTGTGCCGCTGAGGTCGAGAGTCTCCAGCTTGGCCAGCTTGCTCAGGTGCGCCACGCCAAAGTCGCCAATCCTAATCCCGCTCAGATTCAGAGAATGCAACTGGCTCAGCGCCGCAATTGCTTCGAGGTCCAAATCTGTCATCGCGATCTTCCAGATATCAGTATTGCGCTTCTGGTTCCCCCGGAGACTGAGCGCCGTCAACTTAGGCAGCAGCTTCAGCACGTGGAGCCCCGCGCCAGTAAGCTGATTGCCGCCTATCTCAACTTCCTCGAGATTTCTCAGGCCGCCAAGATACTCCATGCCATTGTTGGTGACTTGAGTGAAGCTGATGTCGAGCGCACGCAGCGTGGTCAGCCCAGAGATGTAGCGCAGGGTGGTGTCGGTGATGTCGGTCCCGCGCAGGTTGAGGCGCTCCAGGCGCTTCCACCCGCGCACATAGGCGAGGGCTGCATCAGTGATGCGCTCCACGCCATAGAGATTCAACTCCTTGATGTTCGGAAGTGCGGCGAGCCTTTCCATGCCGCTGTCAGTGATGAGCGACAACGAGAGATCGAGCTTTTCCAGATCCCGCAGTTCGAGCACATGCTTCAATTCGAGATCGGTGATCCACTGAAACCCGAGCTTCACGCCGGTGATTCGACCGGCTGCGTCGGTCTCCACCGAGCCGCCGAGGTCAGCGATCGGACGCGCCGATTCGCCGGCGAGACCCGTTACGGCGAGGAGAAGTATGCAGATCGTCCTCATCGTTTCAGCTCCCGCGCCGTATCGGCAGATTGGAACCTCTGTCCCAGTTGACTCTGCAGCGGGGCAGTGCCTTTTTCAAGGATTCGACTGAGGGTTCGGTGGCCAACGTGTGATAGATGTTGAGGCTTCGCAGTTGCTGGAACGTCTTGAGAGATTCGACCCCGGCGTCGGTGACCGCGGCGGTATCCAGACTCAGGTCTGTCAGCTTTGGCAGTGCGGCGAGCGAGGCTACGGCCTTGTCGCTCACCGACGTGTAGTCGAGATTCAAACGGCTGAGGTTCTTCAACCGCGCCACTGCTTCTATCGCCCGGTCCGTCGTCCGCGTGCGCACAAGTTCAAGCCGGGTGAGCCCGGTCAAGTGTTGGAGCGATTCAACTCCCTTCTCCGTGAACCGGCCGTAGTTCAGCAGCAGTTCAGAAAGAGTGGTCAGCCGAGCCAACACCGCCAGGCCGCGGTCGCCGATATCGGTGGCCGTCAAGTCAAGATGTGTGAGGCCAGCGAGTTCAGCCAGTGCCGGGAGGTCCGCGTCCGTGACCTCGGAGTAACTGAGATTGAGCCGTTGCAAATTGCGGAAGCGAGAGAGAACCCCGAGTCCACCTTCAAACAAACCATTCCCGGTTAAATTAAGTTCGACGAGCGACTCGGGTCCGCTCAGCTTGGCCAAGCCTCGGCCCTGGACAAGCGTGTAGCCAACGCCAAGCTTGCGCAGCTTGCTGCACCCGGCGATCGCGTCAAGGCCGGCGTCGGAAACGGTGGTGTTGGCCAACTCCAACTCAGTCAGGTTGCAGCGGGTCATCAAGGCCAAATTCCTCAGCCCCAGATCGCCGGCCTGCGTGCCACGCAGATCGAGCTTACGTAGGCCGGGCAGACCTCGTAGTGGCGTCAAGTCTGAATCAGTCGCCTGCGTGGCCGCCAGAGAAATGGCAGTGATCTGGCCAGCTTCGATCACCACCGAACCTCCCAACGAGCGAACCCATGCAGCGATGGACTCGGTTGTCCCTCTGCCTGTGGGCGGCGCCTTACGGGCTACCACCGGCGTCACCGACGCGTCAAGAAACGCAATCTTCACACTAGGATTCGCCGCTTCCAGCGCACTTACGCCGCCGCGGTTCACTGCCGTGTATCGCACATCCAGATTGCGCAGCCGCTTGTACGCCTTCAGCTTTTCGAGACCGGCATTTGTGATCCGGGTGCGGTACAGATTTAACTCTTCCAGTTCAGTGAGGCCCGCCAAATGGTCCAGCCCTGCGTCGGTGACAGTGGAGCCGAGCAGGTTCAACTTCCGCAGCCGCGTGAGGCCTTTTAGTTGAACCAGCGCAGCGTCTGCAATCCTGGCCGAGTAGAGGTCGAGTTCCGTGAGATTCTTCAGGTTGCGAAGATGCTGCATGCCCTCGTCGGTGATCAGCGCGTCGTGCGCGTAGAGCTTCTCAAGTTCCGTCATCTGCGCCACCGCTCGCATTCCCTCATCATCAAGGCGCGTGTTGGTGAGGTCAAGACTGCGCATCTCGCGAAAGACCGCGAGCGTTCTCCCCTTGATGCGTGTCTGCGCCAGCCGCAATTCCCGCAGATGAGTCAGCGGCGCCATATTGGCGATCGCCGCGTCCTCGATGGGAATCTCCGCCTGCACCGGCAGCGTGATGATGAAGCGCTCGAGACTGGCCAATCCCTCCAACTGCTTTAGGCTTTCCGCCGTCGTCTTCACCGGCGCATTGTGCCACATTCGGCCGGAAAGGTAGAGCTCTTTGAGGCGAGGCAATTTGCCAATTCTCACCAACTCGAGAGGACCCACCAGCGCCTCAGTCAGGTTGATGGTTCGTAGTTCGAAATCGGACCGCGGAAGATCCAGGACGTCGGAAACATGCGCCGGATTGCCACTGAGGATGACGGTGCCGCCCATGTGGATGACCCACTCGGCCGCCGCTCGATCGGCATCGGCGGCCGGACAAGCGCCAGCAATCAACAGAGCCAACAGAGCAGCGCGGTGGTTCATAGATGGGGGCCGCCTACCAGTCTAGCCGTGCTCCGATCAGCCCATTCCGCGGGCCGGCGAGATCGCGTCCCTGCGCGGCGCGAATCGTGCCCACGGCATTTGGAGCTGAGATGTTTAGCGCCGGAATATCAAAGTTGCCATGGTTGAACAGATTGGTAAAGCTGATCTGAACACGCAGGAAGACTCGTTCGCGCACGGGGAACGACTTGAACATGGCGGCGCTGGCCGTCTGCCTCGACGGCCCGATGAGAATGCCCCGCCCTGACGTACCGAAACGCCCAGAGTTCGCGGCCGGAATCGCAAAGGCCGATGGATCGAACCAACGATCGATGTTGCGCTGGCCGGACGGCAGATTGCCGTTGGCGACGCGGTCCGGAATGCCGCCGACTGTTTGCGTATTCGATGGATCGGAGCCGGCAAAGCTGGGCGTCAGATACTCGCCAGTCTGCGCGATATAGGAACCACTCACCTGCCATCCGCCAATCGCCGCCGCCAAGGGACCACCACTTCCCAGCAGACGCTTGCCACGGCCGATCGGCAATTCCCAGATCAGAGTCGAGATGAAGCGGTGACGCGGCGAGTACTGCGCGTCGCCCCGCTCGCGGGCGCGGTTGAAAGCATTCTCGATCGTGGTGCCGCCTTCCACGCCGCCGATCTCATCGACGTCAGTCAGAGATTTGGCCCACGTCCAGGCGCCCATGAATGAGAGCCCTTTCTGCCACTTCCGCTCCAACTGGGTGGTGAGCGCGTGGTAGGAGTGGCTCCCGCCGTTCTCGCGCATGACAATGTTGCGGAACAGCGGGAAGGGCCGGCGGTTCTGATTGAACGGCACAGTGCTGGGGGCCGGGAGGTTCACGTTGCGCCCGTACACCAAGCCGTTCGATTTCGTTCCCACGTAGGAGAGACGCAAGCCGATCGACGCTCCGAGATCGCGTTCCACAGTGAGGTTCCACTGCTGAGCATAGGCATTGCGCACGTTGAAATCGATGCCGGTCACGTCCACGTTACCCGTAGTTCCCGCACCCAGGAACGGGCGCTGCAGAGTAAGTGCAGGCGTGCTGTTGGAGATGGTATTGACAAAGCTTTCAGTCAGAGCAAACGGACCGCCGTACAGCGTGGAAAAAAGGTCGGCGGTGAAGTCATCGTTGAAAATACCGTAACCGCCGCGCAGTACCGACTTGGTTCCGCCAAAGGGCCGCCACGCGAATCCAATGCGGGGTTGGAAGTTGTTTAGATCTTTCTTACGCAAAGAGCGCTCCGGGAGTCCCGCCGCGGCGGCAGTCACAATCGGAATGGCCTTCGGGAAGAGTGGATTGACATACTGGTCGATAACGCTTTGATTCGGCACCACCAGCCGCCCGTTCGCGGCATCCACATTGAAGACCGTGTTTAGCTTGTCCCGCGCGGGTTGGTTGTAATCCCAACGAACGCCATAGTTCAGCGTGAACGTTTGGCTCAGCTTGTAGTCATCCTGAATGAAGCCCGTGAGAAAGTGAAATCGGGCGTAGCGGGGCGGCCGCACATAGTTGCGTGATGTCGTTTGCGGAACGCCCAGCAGGAAATCCGCCCAACCATTTCCGCTGGCGAACCCCGTGAAACTGTAGGTTCCAAACTGCGGACGCACAAAATCGTTGTATTGTTGCGGCCGGAATTCCACGCCGCCTTTGATGTTATGCGCTCCGCGAATATGCGTTACTTGATCGACGAACTGGAAGGTATTTTCAGCCGGCGCCGCCTTGGCGATCTGAGACATCGCCTGGAACCCGGTGATGCTCAACGTGGGAACATTCTCGACGCCGGGTGCAGGCTGCAGGCCTTGGATGCCGAGTTCGCTCACCAGGTCCTGACCGAGCAGCGTCCCCTGCCGGGGATTAAAGTTGCGGGCAAAGCCCGCTTTGAATTCATTGATGACGGTCGGCGTCAGGGTCCACGTATCGGAAATGGCGACTTGCCGAGCCATCCGCACCTGCACGCGCAGGCCGGTCAATTCGGACGGCAAACCGCTGTCCAGCACTTTTGGCTCAGACCGCTTGTAGCTGACGCGAGCATAGAGATTGTTGTTGGACTTCAGCGCGAAATCCACACGCACGTCGAACTGATCATGCCGGATCTGTTGCGGCGCCGAATCGCGATAGTTAGCGTTGGTGGAATTGGCGGGTCCAAAATTCGGCAGCGGGTAGAAACGGCTCTGCCATTTGAGCGATCCCGGATTGAGCAGGCTGGCCGGGATGGCGCTGCCCGGAAAAGGATCACCGCCGGCGAATGGATTGCGGATCGGGGCGGCCAACGCCGAGAAATTTCCCGCCCGCATCGCGACGGTAGGAACATTCGGCGTAATGATAGCGGGCTGGCGTTGCCGCTCGCCTTCGAACGTGCCGAAGAAGAATAGCTTGTTGCGCTTGATCGGTCCGCCCGATGAAACACCGAAATTGTTGCGGATATTTTGCCCCTTGGTGGTCGCAAAGAACGGGCGCGCGTTCAGCGCCGAATTCTCGTGGAACCAGAACAACGCGCCATGCAGATCGTTGGTGCCGCTCTTGGTGATGGCCGTGATGTTGGCCACCTCTCCAAACTCGGCCTTGTTGTTGACGATCTCGAATCGCACTTCCTGGATCGACTCAAAGCTCGGCTCCGCCGGTCCAATCGAATTCCCAAACGCCGGCGAGTTGGAACTGATCCCGTCCACGTTGAAGTAGTTCTGGCTGCCGCGTGCGCCGCCGAGCGAAAACCGGGACCCGCCGCCTTGACCGCCCGTGGGCGTGAGGAAGACGTAGCGATACAACCCGGAGTCGCCCGTGCCGCTCACGGTCGAGCGGATGTTGAGCGGCAGGTCGTTCAGGTCCTTGTTGGTTCGCACCGAAGCAATCGAGGCTGAGTCTGTCTCAATCACCGGCGCGACGCCCTGCACCGTCACCTCGGTACCCACTTCGCCTACTTCCATCCGGACATCAACGCGGACCGTGCGCAGCGCCGCAATCTCCACGCCTTGCACGATAAATGTCTTGAAGCCCGGGTGCTTCGACGTCACGCGGTACCGGCCCGCGTTCAACGTGGGCACCTCGTAGTTGCCCGCCGTACTCGTGGTCACTGTGCGCGAGACATTCGTGCCCTCGTTCGTGACCTGGACCGCGGCACTCGGAATCACCGCTCCGGTAGAATCTGTTACGCTGCCGGTGATGCTGCCGAAAGTTGCCTGCCCAAGCAAGAGCGAGGGTATGAAAATGGCCAGGACAGCCAAGCGACAATGCATAACAAAACTCCTTCGCACGGGCTGAACGATTGGGGACTGATGCAAATCCATTGTATACTCGAATTACTTGCAAGCAGACCCGGTGGTTGGCGTGACTATTGCGCACGAATCATGCGCGGGGCCTTGCTAAATCGACGCTGGAGCACCGAGGCTAAGGCATCGGCATTGAAGTAGCGGGACCCCGGCGACCGCCGCAGTCAAAGCGCGAGAACGCATTGGCCGGCCCGTGGCAACGGAAGAAAGCCTGGTGACAGCAGCGCGGCGGTTCCCAGCACGTATTTGCGGTTAAAGGTCATAGTTTCCCTGGGAGCCAGGCGACCCGCGTCACGGCGCCGCGGGAAATCGCGAGCGAGCCGCGTTGAAGGCGCAGCCGATGCAGGCCGTCAACGCGATCAGGTAGATCCAGCCCAGGAGCGCGATCACTGCGCCGATGCCGCCATACATTACGTTGTAGCCGGCGATGTTGCGCACATACCAGCCAAAGCCGTAGGTAAGTCCCCACCACAACGCGCTGGCCACAAAGGCGCCCGGCCAAACATCGCGCCAGCGCTGCGGATTGGCCGGACCGATGTAGTAGAGTAGCCCGCTGACCAGCACCACGGCGCAGAAAGCGATCAGCACTCTCGTCGTCTGCGCGGCCCACAAGAGGCCCGCCGCCAGTGGCTCGCCCGCAGCCACGCCCTGCAGCCAGCGAAGCAGATTTTCTTCGGTACGGGTGCCGAACAGGATCAACGCGGAGGCGCCAACCGCAGGCAAAGCCGCGCAGAACACGAGCAGGGCCGCCACACCCCGGTTCTTCAACCAAGGCCGGCCGGCCGGGACGCGGTACACGTTGTTGAAACCTTCAATGAGGCTCATCATGAAGCCGGAGGCGGCGTACAAGGCGAGCACCACAGCCAACACCAGCAGCGAAGTGGGCCGGCGGCCTTGCACGGCAAATCGCGTCAGAACCATGTCTTCCGTGCCAGGCGGAAGAATCTCGGTCAGGAAAATAGAGATCACGTCGAGCACCGGCTGAGCTTTGATCTGCACCAGTACCGCGGCCAGCGCGGTCAACGTGGGAAACAAGGCCAGGAGGCCGGAGTAAGCAGCGCCCTTGGACACCGACAGGCACCCTTCGTCGTAGGCAATCACGACGGCGCGACGCAGTAGCCACCAGAAGCGAGTCACGATTCTCTGCCCTCGCGCCGGAGTCTGATGAAGCACGCGGCGGCCGCCAGCAGACTCACCATCGTTCCAGCAATTTGTTGCCAGCCCGGGCGATAGCCGAGTTGAATGGTGGACGCGCGGTCCGTGGCGCGCGGCTCCAGCAGAAGATTTCCCATAGGATCGGACTTCACCGGAATCGACTGGCCATCCTGCCAGGCGCGCCACCCGGGATTGTGCGACACGCGCAGCGTAATGAGATAGCCAGCGCGCACCGGTAGCGATCGCAACAGGATGTGGTTGTTGCCCTGCCACTCAAAGTCGATTCCCGCCCGATCTGGATCGTCCATGGCTCGCACGTAAGGCGCAATGTACTGGGACAGCTTGCCGACCGGCAGGCCTGAGGGAAGATCGGCAGGCAACACAAAGTTAGCCAACCCGTGGAAGGGCACTCGATAGATCGCGTCGTCGCCTTCGCTCCACACCGGTTCCAGTTTACTCGCTACCAACTCCGGATCGCGGATGTCTCGCCAATGCTCCCGCGAGTTGGGTCCGTGGATGGCCGCGTACTCGACGCCGGAGGCGCGCATCATGTTGAGTGCATCGCTGCCTCGCTCTTCCATGGGCCGCTCCAAGCCCTTCTGAATCTGATACGTCAAGTGCGTGGCGCCGCGATTGCGCAGACCCGATTCGAAGGTGCCGCCCACTTGTGCAAGCGGAAACCAGGAGTTGAGCCGAAAACGTGTGCCGCCGAAAACAAAAACTCGCCCTTGTGGATGCAGGGCGGCGAGGCGTTCGGCCACCTGGTACTCGATGACGGTGTTGCGCGGAGCCGGGCGCAACATGATCCACGTGCGCGTCAGGTATGGCCAAGGCTGCTGATAAATGTAGGGGAGCATCAGGCCGGTCGCGACAAAAGCGAGGTCTCTCCAAAAGCGATGGCCGCCGGTGAAGAGAATACGGAAGAGCTCAGCGACGGCGGCAAACAGAAAGAACTCCACTTCGATTGCGTAGCGGCGCGATTCCGGAATCACGTCAATCCTCCACAGATAGTGGAGAGTAACCACCCACGCAAAACCGCTCAAGCATAGCAGCAAAAAGCAGAAGTAGTAGCGTTGTGGCCACCAGCGAAAGACAATGGCAATGACTAGCGGCAAACCGAAAAGGCCGGCCGTCAGGCGATACTTTGTCGAGTCCATCTGATAGCCAAACGCATCGGTGGGCCAGTTGAGAAAGGTGGTAGAGATGAACTCCGGGGTCAGCCAAAAGGCGGCGAACGCATAGCCGAGCGCGGCGGACAGGAGAATGCGCCGGCCCCGAAAGCCGGTTTCCGAGCTCGAACCGGGACCAGCGCCCAGCATCATCAGGCAACACCAAGCCAGGGCGACTCCGGCGATCCAGTTAGTAAGTGTGACGGCAGCCAGCGCGAGGGCGGCCAGCGCGAGCTGGGAAAATCTCCGCCCAATCGCGGCGCGCCAGCAGGCGATCAGTGCCAAGGGAATGAGCATCAGGCCCACATTGTGCGGACCCTCGCCGTACTTCACCAAGACCTGAATGCGCCACGGCACCAAGGTGAAGCCCTGGTCGGCTTTGATAGCAGGGTAAAGAACGTAGCCGGCCGACCAGAACATGTAAAGGAGCGCCGCCAGTAAAGCCCAGCGCCGTGTGCGCGTAAATTCGAGCACAAACAGGAACATCGTGACCGGCCCCAGGCAAACGCAGGTGATGACGAGCAGCCTGTAGACGTGTTCAGGTCTCAGGAACGGCAACACTTTGATCGCAACCGCGCTCGAATAGGGCAGCACCGGCAGATACCAATCGTGCGTCGGCAGGCCTTTGTATTGGAGCGGGTTCCAACCAAATGGATTCGGATTTTCCGAAACAAACTTCGCCATCGAAGCGTAGCCGCCTTCGATCGAATCGCGGTATTTATGTTCGCCCGGTAGGAATAGTGGCGCGTTCAAAGCCACGTTCAAGATGAAAAGCGCGGCGGCAATCAGGACCGTTTTGCGGGCACTGCTCAGGCGAGCCTCCGGCGCCGATGGGCGGCGAGCAGGAAGACGCAGAGACCTACCGTGCCCGCGGTGACAGCGCGGCCGATCTGATTATCGCGGGGCGTGTGGTAAGTCAAAATAATCTCGTGCGAACCGGGACCGGGATCGAGCAGCATGAAGTGAAGAATATCCTGCGAGATCGGCACCGCGCGGCCTGCCGAGCTCGCCTGCCAGCCTTCATCCCAGGTTTCTTGCACCAGGATCGATTCGCCTGCTTGTAGTGTGGCTCGCACGCGCATGCCTTCCGGGCCAAGCCGCTCCCAGGCCGCGGCACGAGGCGAGTCCGCCTCAATGGAAGCGGCGTACTTGGACATCGCACCATAGTCATAATCGAACTTAGGCGGAATCAACTTAGTATGAACGGCAGTGTTGACGACGCGGGCCAGGCCGGGGAACTTACGTGGCACCCGCACGATCCGGTCTCCCTTGCCATTGTCGTAGAGGACCGGGAAGCTATCGAACTTGGCGGTCATCTTGCCAAAGTCGTGATAGTATTCAGCCGAATTCGGATAGTTCACCACCACCGCATCGGCGCCCGTTGCCTGCAGCCACGCTAGTGTCGACTCGCGGCTATCGGAAGCGACGATCTGATTGTAGGCCCACGAAGAATTAGGATTCAGCGTGCCCTGGTCTGAACCACCTCCGACCTCGGCCAAGTCAAACCAGGCATTAAACCAGAACCGTACCGAGCCCGCCACGAAGACCCGCGAGTTGGGGATGTTGTCATGGAGCCACTTAGTTAATTCGTACTCTACCCTGTGCTCATAACCCTTGGCCGACTCAAAGAATGTCCACGAGCGGCGCACCCAGCCTTTGACCGGGAGGATACTTAGACAGATCAGCCCGATAACCAGGAGCCGGCGGCTCCAGCCTCGGGTCCACAACCAAGCGCAGACGGTAAGAGCGGCGATGATGGAGAACTGATCGAATTCAGGGCAGAGGCGCCCGGGTTCGCCGATGGTGCGGAAATCGATGTAGTGATGGCCGAGCACGTAGAGGGAGACGCGAACGAAGGCGCCGGCTACAAACACCGGCCAGGCCCGTTCGACGCGGCCGCACGCCAGGCGCCAGGTCACTACGGCAAAGACCGCGAGCACGGCCACCTCAAGCCAGATTGACCACGTATGGCCGGGCTCAGCAACCAGCCGCATGTTCTCGAGCGTCACCCGCAGATAGGAGGGCGTCAGCCAGAAGGCGGTCAAACCGTAAGCGAGGGCGGCGATCGCGGCCCCGCGCGCGACCACCCAGGCGTCGGCTTCGGTGATGGCGATGGTCCACACCAGGATAGGAAAGAACATCGCCAAAGCCGTCGCTCCGTAGAAATTATTCGACACCACCAGCGCCGAGAAGATCGCCGTCAGAACCAGCGCGCGGGGCCGATCGCGCCGCAACCCCCACCACGCCGCAGCCAGGGCAAAGCCGAGGATGGCCAACGCCGCCATGTGCGGCCCTTCACCATAGCGAATCAGCACCCCTAACCGTAGCGGCATCAGGCGGACAACCTGGTTGTCCCGGCGCATGTCCTCAATAAAGAGAAACGTGGGCGATTGAATGCTCACCAGCAACGCGGCCATCCAGGCCCACCCTCGCCAACCGCTCCCCACTCTGACCAGCCAATATATGCCAACGATTCCGAGGCAGGACAGAGCAGCGGTATAGATGTGATAGCTGCGCGCGGTGGAGACGTGCAGCCACTTACTCAACATCGCCGTGCCATAGCGCAGCGCCGGGGGATAGACGTAATCAAATCGCGTGCCGAGATACCAGTTGGGCTGCCACTCGGCGTGCTGGGTGCGCTCACGCAGCATGCGGCCGTCGGAGATGAAGGTACTCTCGATGGAGCCCCAGTTCTCCATATAATCCATCTTGAAGAGAGGCCAAATCAGAAAGGCGCTCAGGGCAAAGATGAGGATGGAATCAAGAACCCACCGCTTGCCGGGCAGACTAGGCATGTTTGGAAACTGGATCGGCGGCGTTGGAATAGCGGCGGCGCAGACTGATGAACTGCTTGGTGCGGCGGATTCCCCAACGGTGCAACTGGTAACGGAAGAGGAGAGTCAAAATCGACAAGCCGTACACGGTGCTCTGCATAAACGAAGCCGACGAGGCTTGCGCGAAATAGCGGGTGGGCACCGGAACTTCAGCTACTCGCGCGCCAACCTCCACAAACTGAGCCATGATTTCCTGGTCGAAGATAAAGTTGTCGGAGTTGGTTTCGAGGTTGACAGCCTCCAGCACTTCGCGCGTGTAGGCGCGATAACCAGTGTGGTATTCGGCGAGGCTTAAGCCGAAGGCCGTGTTCTCGCACCAGGTGAGGAATCGGTTGGACACATATTTCCACCAGGGCATGCCGCCCTGCAAAGCCTGGCCGCCGAGGAGGCGTGAGCCGAGCACAACATCAGCTTCGCCCCGCTGAATTGGTTCGATCATCTGAGGCAGCAGCGTCGGATCGTATTGGTAGTCCGGATGCACCATCACCACAATGTCGGCGCCGGCCCGCAAGGCTTCGCGGTAGCAGGTCTTCTGATTCGCGCCGTACCCGTAGTTGCGGTTGTGGACAAATAGCTCAAGGCCGAGTTCCTTGGCGATCCGAATTGTCTCATCCTTGCTGCCATCGTCAACGAGGATGACGAGATCCACCACATCGTGCGGCAAATCAGCATAGGTCATCTTCAGCGTCTTAGCCGCGTTATAAGCGGGCATCACTACCACGACTTTTTGTTTCTTGTTCATCGGGCCTTATCTTGCGCTGTCGCCACCACTACGAACTGATAGGCAAAGAGTTGCTTGCGCAGCCCAGCCAACAGATAGGATAGCCGTTCGGCCGCTCGAATAGCCAGGTTGCCCTCGCGGCCGGGAAACGCCAGGCCAATCGGTACGCCGGTGGAGTACACGCCACGCAGCGTCAAGCCGCCCTCTTCGAAAAGGGCTTGCCAACCGTCCCAGGTGAAAAAATGCACATGGGTTTGATCGAATAATCCCTTGTCCTCTTTGGGAAACCGGCCAGAGAGCACCACGATCCGGAAGTAGAGATGCCCGGAGTTTGGCAGCGAGGCAATGAGGCGCCCGCCCGGCGCCAGGTGCGCGCGGAGTTGACGGAGTAGCGACGCTGGATCGCGAAGGTGCTCCAGAATATCCGCGCACACGATCACGTCGAAAGAGCCTTCGAGCGCGGGCAGTCCTTGCTCGAGATCGGCCTCCACGAGTGAATAGCCGCGCGCTCCATTGGGCGGCCCCAACCTGCGCGCTCGATACCGGTGACGGCGTACCCGCGGTCTCGCAACGCCTCGCACAGATAGCCGGGGCCGCAGCCCACGTCAAGCACCCGCGTGCCGCCGCCGCGCACAGAAGGCAGCAATTCCAGCAGCCGCGAGTGGCTGCTATAGGGGCTTGCCTTGAAGGTGTAGGGACTGGCCAATCTCGTAGGATAACCCGCGCTGCCGCCGCGTGCGGTAATATGTGTCTCCATGAAGGACCGGCGTAAGTTTCTACGATTTGGACTGGCAGGCGGGGCCATACTCACCAGCTGCGCGACGGAAAAAAAGGATGGCTCGCCCACTGCCGCGGCAGGAGAGGACGATGGCCCGGATCAACTGGGCAAGGCCGTCTCAGCCTACGGTGACCGTTCGCCCTTTGAGAAAACGGCACGGATGGTGCCAGATACCAAGACACCTGCCACCGCATCTTCCCGCACTCCGCTGGCCGAGATCTATGGCATCATCACGCCGAACGCGCTCCACTTTGAGCGGCATCACGCTGGCATCCCCAAGCTCGATCCGGCCGAGCACAAGCTGATGATCCATGGCATGGTGGACCGGCCGACGATCTTCACGCTGGCCGACCTCAAGCGCCTGCCATCGGTTTCGCGCGTCCACTTTCTGGAGTGCGCCGGCAACTCAGGCGGCGAGTGGGGACCGAAGAACGCCCCGGACGTTCAGCGCAGTCATGGCTTGGCCAGTTGCGCCGAGTGGACTGGCGTGCCGCTCCGGGTCCTGCTAGAAGAAGCCGGCTTGCAGAAGCAGGGCAAGTGGCTGCTCGCCGAAGGCGCCGACGCCTGCAAGATGTCGCGCAGCGTGCCGATCGCCAAGGCGATGGACGATGCCTTGGTGGCCTACGCACAGAACGGCGAGGCGATTCGCCCGGAGCAAGGTTATCCGCTGCGGTTGGTACTGCCGGGCTACGAAGGCAACATCAACGTGAAGTGGCTGCGGCGCATCAAGGTGTCGGACGAGCCGTTCTACACCAAGGACGAAACGTCTAAGTACACCGAGTTGCTGCCGGACGGCAAGGCGATGATCTTCACGCTGCCGATGGATGGCAAATCTGTGATTACTCGTCCCTCGGGCGGTCAGAAGTTGACAGGCCCGGGTTTCCACGAGATAACCGGGTTGGCTTGGTCCGGGCGCGGCAAGATCGTCAAGGTTGAAGTTTCAGTGGATGGCGGCGCCACGTGGAAGCCCGCACAACTGCAGGATCCGGTTTACAGCAAAGCCTTCACTCGATTCCGAATGCCCTGGACGTGGGACGGCAAGGAGGCGAGCATCGTCTCACGCAGTTGGGACGATACGGGATACCAGCAGCCAACTCGCGAGGAATTGGTGGCGGCGCGCGGCGTGAATTCGCTGTATCACTGCAACGTGCTGAAGACCTGGAAAATAGCAGTGGACGGGAGCGTGTCGAATGCGTAGCGCAATGCTACTGGTGGCGTTGGCTGTGGCCGCGCATGGCCAAAAACTGGGCGCCGGACGTGCGGCTTCGCCCGATGAAGTGAAGGCGTGGGACATCTCGATCTCGGCCGGCGGCAGCGAACTCCCGGCGGGAAGCGGCACGGTGGCCGAGGGCCGCGAAGTCTACGATCGGCGCTGCAAGCGATGTCACGGCGATGCGGGCAAAGGCGGTGATGAGGGCGCGTTGGTGGGCGGCCAGGGCTCGCTCGCGACGCCGAAGCCGCTGAAGACGGTAGGGAGTTTCTGGCCTCGGGCGACGACGCTGTTCGACTACATTCGGCGCGCCATGCCTTACAAGAATCCTGGCTCGCTATCAGACCCGCAAGTCTACGCGGTCACAGCCTACATCCTCAACTTGAACGGAATTGTGGGGCCGGCCGACGCCATGAACGCGCAAACGCTGCGCAAGGTGAACATGCCGAACCGCGACGGCTTTATTCCGGACGCACGGCCGGATACCGGAATCGGCAGACGCAAAAAATAGCTCGATTGATGTAGACTAGTGACATCTGAATATTCAGAACAAAGGGGTCTACATGAGACATCTCTATTCGCGAATCGCCTGTCTGGCGATTGCAACTGCATCGTTGTTTGCCCAGGGCGAACGCGGCACACTCAACGGCACCATCACCGATCCCAACAATGCAGCCGTTCCCGGCGCGACGGTGGCGGTCCGAAACATCGGCACGAACATTGAATTCAAGGCCGTCACGACAGACGCAGGTGTCTACCGCATGCCTTACCTCCCGGCCGGCAACTATCGCATCAGCGCCACCGCCAAAGGGTTCCGGACGTCGGTAGCCGACCGCGTGGACCTTGCGGTTGCCCAAACCCTGACCGTCGATTTGAAGCTCGAACTTGGACAAGTCACCGAGCAGGTGACCGTCTCCTCCGAGGCGCCGCTGATTGAAACGGGCACCGCCGAAATCGGACGGTATGTCACCGAGAAAGAGTTCGACACCTGGCCGATTGCGGTGGGCGACGGACGCCGCCAGATCCAATCGTTCATCTTCCGTTCCCTTCCCGGCACGACAGGCGGCGAGTTCCAGGGCTCCATCAACGGCGGCCAGCAGTACTCACACGAAATCCTGGTTGAGGGCATGGCGCTGGGGCGCTTTGACCTGCAGGGCGGCAGCAACAACGAGTTCAGCCCCTCGGCCGAGTCCGTCAGCGAGTTCAAGCTGCAGACCGGCACCATAGGCGCGCAGTATGGCGGCGGCCAGACAGCCGTGGCGAATTTCGCGGTCAAGAGTGGCACCAATCAGGTTCACGGCAGCGCGTACGACTATCTGCAAAACGACGTGCTCCGCGCCAACAGCTTCACCAACAACGCTCTGAATCGCAAGCGTCCGCCGTTCAAGCTGAACAACTACGGCGCGGCGGTGGGCGGGCCGGTTTACATTCCGAAGGTCTACAACGGCAAGAACCGCACCTTCTTCTTTACCAACTACGAGCGCACCCGCGTACGCGATTTTAACTCGATCGCCTTCGGCACATTGCCCACGGTGGATATGAAGCGCGGCGATTTTTCGCGGCTACTCGATCCTGCGTATACCGGCAACCCCGCCTCCGGCTCCAACGTAGGGACCGATGCGGCAGGGCGCGCGGTTCGGTTCGGCCAGATCTACGATCCCCGTAGCACACGCACGGTCGGCAGCGGCCCGGTACGCGATGCGTTCCCCAACAACATCATTCCGGCTTCCCAGTTCAGCAACGTATCCCGTAAGATCGTCAACGACGTAGGTATCGACGACCCCACGCTTGGCACGCTCTTCAACAATACGCCGGTCCTCAGCGCCTGTTGCCCGCACTTCAATGAGCACATGTTCACGGCCAAGGTGGACCACAACTTGAGCACCAATCACCGCGTGAACGGCTACTTCAACATGAACCACCGCCTCCGCAACAACTCCCCGGGCGGACGCTGGGGAGCGCCTCCCGGACGCCCCACTGGCGTTTACCAGAACCAGTACACGCCGGGCCGCATGGCTCGCACGGCCTGGGACTGGACCGTATCGGGGTCGATGATCAACCACATGGCGCTCGGCTACAACCGCTTTGGCAATCTCAACGAAAGCGTGTTTGTCGATCAGGATTGGGCGAGCAAGATCGGCTTGCAGAACACCGCCCCCACCACCTTCCCCGCCCTCACCTTCACCGGAGCGGCGATTCTGGGTGGCGGCATCGGCGCCAGCAACCGGCTGGGTTCGGAAAGTCGCGGCGGCAGCTACAACGGCTCGACGATCTTCCAGGATGACTTCACGATCGTGCGCGGCAAGCACAATTTCAAGATGGGCATGGAAGCGCGGTTCTACTACTACAACATCCGCAACAAGAGCGGCACGGGCACGTTCAACTTCCAGTCCGTGCAGACGCAGCAACCCGGCTTTAACACCAATACGGGCCATGCGTTCGCCAGCTTCATGCTCGGTGCGGTGAACAATACCGCCCGCAACATCAGCCCCACCAACCCCGGTTTCCGTACGCACACTC
>JAYTKJ010000641.1:0-21429 GCA_043730365.1 Acidobacteriota bacterium
GCGTCTGGCCGAGATTCCTTCCATCGGTGCTGTCGCTGCCTACGAATTCCGCGACAAACGCAAGAACACCGATGTGCTCCCGCCCTTCGTTTCGCTGAACTATGGCCCGGATCAAGTGCGGCAGGGTTTTCTCGACCCCCGCTTTTCTCCGCTCAACTTGCTCACCGACCGCGGTTTCGACTTCGTCATCCCGGAAACCGAACAGGCGCGCTTCCTGCGCCGCGTCGAACACCTCAAACAGCTGGAGGGCCTCTCCGGCCATGGCTGGGAACAAGAACGTCTCATCGAGAGTTTCCGGTCCGATTCATTGACGATGATGAACGCCGCCGAGATCCGCAAAGTGCTGCGCATGGACGACGACGACCGGAAACGGTTCGGCGGCACTAAGTTGGGCGATGCCTGCGTGCTGGCGCGCGACATCCTGTTGGCGGACCGCGGCACGCGCTTCGTCTCCATCAATCACGGCGGCTGGGATTTCCACACCAACATCTACGACAAGAACCAGAAATCCAATCAATACTCCAAGAGCCTGGAACTGGACACGAGCCTGGCGGCGCTGATGGCCGATCTGGACGCGGCCAAGCGGTTGGACCGGACCCTCATCGTCGTGCTTGGCGAATTCGGACGCACCACCGGCGCAGTCACCGTTGGCAAAGGCCGCGATCATCACCGCTTCGCCATGAGCGGGTTGTTTGCCGGCGGAGGGGTGACTGGCGGGCATGTGATTGGCGCCACTGATGCTGTTGGGGAGCGGGTTACGAGCCCGGGCTGGTCTCATAAACGGTCCATCTATCCGGAAGATGTCGCCGCCACCATCTATTCGGCGCTTGGTATCGATTGGACGAAGAAGATGACGAACACGCCGTCGGGCCGGTTCTTCCAATACGTTGAGCCGCTATCCGGGACAAGCGTATTCAACCCTTCTGAAATCGGCGAGCTGTTCGGATAGGTCCGGCTATTTCTGCGATTCAGCTTGCTTGCGGTCCAATTCCCGCGACAGGTTCAAATGATACTCGGACTTCTCTTTCTGGCCCAGCCGGCCATAGGCCAACCCGAGTTGATAGTGCGCCGAAGAGAAATCCGGAAGCAGCGTGACAGCCTTAGCCAGCCGAACGCGCGCTTCCTCAAACTGGCCCCGAGTAAGTGACAGTTTGCCCAGTTCAAGCATCACCTGGCCGTTCGAGCCATTCTCCTTTTCCGCCGCGCGATACTCACGTTCGGCAGCGTCGTAGTTGCCATTCTCCTTGTAGACGATCCCGAGCAGCAGATGCGAATCAGGAGCGCCGCGGCGCGCCGCTTGTTCAAACGCGCGAGTGGCCTCTTCCATCTTGCCTTCCTTACGGAGTAGCATCCCTTCCACCAGTAGTAAACGCGGGCTCGCGGGCGGCTCCACCTCACGCAGATTGCGGAGCGCCAGCGAGAGTAGCGGGCTTTCAACCACGTAGTAATTGGCCAGCGCGAACAGATACTGAATGCCGGGGTGATCCGGAAATCGGGCCTGAGCCTGAATCGCTTCGCTCAGCGCCCGCGTGGTCTGGTCTGTGCCGATCAGCGCGGTAATAAGGAAGTCCCAATACTGCGGATTCGTGCCGTCGATATCGCGGGCCTTGCGGATGGCGTCAATCGCTTCGACTGGATGGCCAAGCTTGGAATGGGCAAAGCCGGAGACAGCAAAGTACTGCGCGGCCCGGGGCGGTTCGGAGGGAGGAGCAACCTGGGCGAGCCGGTCTAGCGCCTGCTTGGGGCGACCGGCTTCGTTTTCGGCGAAAGCAAGTTCGACAAAGAGCCGGCCGCGATCCGGGAAGCCGAGCGAGAGAGCCTTCTGAAAATCCCGGACGGCTGGCTCGAACTGCTTCTGGTAGAGCCTGGCTTGGCCGAGGTAGAAATAGCCGTGCGGGTCGGCAGGCGCGAGCCGAACGACGGTCTGGAAGTGCCCGTTGGCCGCCAGCCATTGTTCGCGCTGCGCGGCGATCACGCCGAGAATCATATGGCCGTGGACCTGCCCGGGTTCGCGAGCGATCGCGCGGCGAGCGAAGGCGACTGCCTTGTCGATCTCCCCGCCACGGAAGGCGGCATCGGCTTGTTCGATGTCACTCACCTGGGCGAATAACGCCAGGGCGGCTGCGCCGAGGAGGCCGATCATGCCGCGGTTACCGCGATACGCTGCCAATGATTTTGCTCGTAGTCATCGGCTCGGCCGGAGTCGCGCTCGGCCGGTTGCGTGACGCCCGCGTCGTCGGTGGCGCGGACCGCGAGATCGAACTTCCCTCGCGACGGAATCTTCCACTCGAAGGTCCAGTGGGTCCACGAGTAGCGAACCGGCGGCGAAAGTTTAGCGGCTGCCCAGGAGCGGCCGCCATCTGAGCTGACCTCTACCCCGCGCACCATATTCTCACCGGCCCACGCTGCGCCACGGAGAGTAAAACGGCGCCCGTACAGGATTGCTCCATCGAGCGGGCGTGAGAAAACCGACTTGACGAGTACACGCGTGACAGGCTCACCCATCGTTACGCCCGCCAGCAGTGACCGTGTTCGGCGGACATAGTCCTTCGGCTCGGGAGCCGCCGTGAGGATCTCGATCCGCGCTAGCCACTTGATTGACGCCACTCCATACCAGCCCGGCACAATCGCGCGAACTGGTGAGCCGTGCTGTGGTGGGAGCGATTCGCCATTCAAGCGAAATGCCAGCAGCGTGCCGGCGTGGCTCGCCTTGTCCAGCGGCAAAGTGCGCGTAAAGCCGTCAGCGCCAATCAGGCTGACGAACTTCGCTTCGGCGCGCGGCTGGGCCTGCGCCAGGATCGCGGCCAGCGGAATGCCTTCCCACTCCGCGTGGCTCACCATACCGCCGCCCACAGCATTCTCCGCGCATTCAATCGTGACCGGAAGCGTCTTGCGCGCCAGCTTCACGAATTCAGCGTGAGGGATGCTCAACGACGAGGTGACGGCTCCAGTCACCGCCAGCTTCCAAGTGAGCGGATCTACCGAAGGCACCGCGAAGTGTTCGCGAACGAAGAATAGCTCCGCCGGCGTGACAGCCGTGTCAAGCAAGGAGAGGTCGAATGGACTGACTTCGACCCCTGCCGCCGCTGCGAGGAAAGTGCGCCGGGTCAGCCCGGCGTCACCAGGCAACCTTGAGCGCCATTTGCAGGATTCGTGCGTCACCGTCAGTACGTAGGATCTTCCCAAAGTTCGGGTTCGTCAAGCCGGTGACCGGGTTACCCAAATGCGTGGCGTTAGACAAATTGAAAGCCTCAAAGCGATACTCGATTATGCCAGACTCGCCGATGAATGGCAGCCGCCAGCCTTTGGCGATCGAAGTGTCGACGTTGGCGAAGCCGGGACCGAAGAGCATGTTGCGTCCCAGCGTGCCGTAAGTGTTGTTGGCAGGATTGGTGAAGCGCGCGCGATCCATATAGCGGGAAATAATCTCGCCCTTGCTGCGGTTCACATCAAGGATCGGGTATCCCACTCCCACCAAGTCGGCTCGTGCGGAACCCGCACTAGCCACCGGGTTGTTCGAGGCGCCGACGCTGAACGGACGTCCCGACTGCAGGGAGGTGATAGCGCTCAGCCGCCAATTGCCGAGCACTTTGTCCGCCATGGAATTCTTCTTCAGATGCGGCAGATCCCACACGAACGAGTTTACGAAGCGGTGCGTGCGCGTCAGATCGGAGTTGCCGCGGGAGAAGAAGAAGTTGAACGGGTTATTGATGCCGCGGCTGCCCCCGAAACCGTTGGTGGAGTGATAGTCCAGGTTCTTCGCCCACGTATAGTTGGCGCTGATGGTGATGCCCTTGCTATACCGCTTGTCGGCGGATACCTGTAGGGAGTGATAGGTCTGGTTCAGCCCGTGCATCCAGCGCGAGATCGTCTGGAAGTCCTGCACCGGGCGTCGTCCGTCGATATCGCCACGATTTTGCTGTAGCGTCAGGTTGCGATTGTAGATGGGAGCGTTCTGATCGTATTCGCTCTTCAGGTGCGTCGACTTGGTTCCCACATATCCCACGCGGACAATCGCGTTGCCGATCACCTCGCGCTCGAACGTAAGGCTCCAGTTCTGCGTGTATGGCGTGATGAATTTCTTGTCCAGCACGATGGTGAACAGCGGTGTCGGGAACGGTACGTCATGATTGGCGGCGCTCACCGGGAAGATGTCGAGTTTCTCGCGGCCGGCGAACGGATTGGCGAACGATCCGTCGGTGAACTCGACGCTGTAGCTGAACGGCGTCACGTTATTTGCGTCGTTCTGAGCGTTAAGCGACGGAGCGTCGTAAAAGATCGCATAACCACCGCGAACGCTGGTCTTGCCGTTGCCAAATGGCGACCACGCAAAGCCCACGCGGGGCGCCAGATTGTTGTAGTCCGGATCGGCCACGTTGGTGCCGAACGTGTCGCCGCCGCCATAGCCCTGGGGCCGTTTGTCGCCGCGGTAGAACAAACCCGGTAGAGCGTTCTTGAAAATGGTGGAACGGATGCCGGCTTTGTTCGCCGGCAAATCGAAGGTCTGATTACGATCCAGCAAGTCGCTGAACAAGGCGTAGGGTTCGTAGCGAAGACCGAAGTTCAGCGTCAGGCCTGGCCGCACCTTCCAGGTGTCGCCGAAGTACCAACCGGTCTGCGTGCCCCGGCGTGATTCAAACTCGCCGCTGTTCTGCGTGAAGAATGAGAAGCCGCCCAACATGAAGTCGGCGCGGTCAAAACCCTCCTGGTCTCCAAAGCCTGTCACGTGTCCGTCAAACTCGAATTGACCGGAACTATGGTAGAGCGTGTTGTTGTTGAACCGCTTCCGCACCGCGTTCATGCCCCACACCATGGTGTGGTTGCCGCGCGAGTGCGTCCAGTCATGCTGGAACTCCAGGCTCCCGCGTCCGAACCGGATGGCGTGCAGCGGCTGGTTGAAGGAGACGCCGCTCTGAACCATGTTGATGTCGATGTGATTGCCAGTGGACGTCAATTTGACACCGAGGTCTGTCGTGGTCAGAGGGAAATCCGTACGGATATCGGCGAGTTGATGCGACGCCGTGAATTGCGAGTGCACCACCGTGGACGGATTCAGGATCAACGTGTGGCCCAGAGTAGCCGAGCGGGATTCACGGCCTCCGCCATAGCGGGCGGCGTGGATGTTGTCTTTCGGAGAGCTGAACGGCGTGCTGCCGTCGCTCTCAAACATCCGGAACACGAAACTGTGCTTGTCGTTGTGCACGTAGTCGAGCTTGCCAATTCCCTGCAGACCGTCATCGGGCTGAGAGATCGTGTAGCGCACGAAACCCTCTGAGTCTGGCAGCGGAGAATAGGACAGCAGCTTCACCGAAACCGGTGAAAAACGGCTGGTGGGTATGGTGTTGCCAGGGAACCGTTGCCCGTTGGTCAGCGGATCGAACACGGCAGGAACACCGCTCCGTGAAAAATTGCCTTGCCGCTCAAGCGCCGTCAATGTAAGATCCCGGTTGCTGCCAGCAGCTTGGCGAACCACCAATTTTTGATACCCCATGAAGCCGAACAGTTTGTTCTTGATGAACGGTCCGCCGATAGTGAATCCCATCTGGTTGCGTTTCAAGAGGTCTTTTTCTTTTGAAAAGAAGTTCGATGCGTTCAGCTTGGTGTTGCGTAGGAACCAGAACACGTCACCGTGAATGTTGTTGGTGCCTGATTTGGTCACGACGTTCAGGGCCCCGCCGGAGAGGCCGCCCTGTTCCACGCCCATGTTGCTGGTCTGAGCACTGAACTCCTGCACGGCGTTGGGGAACGGGAAGTCCAGGTTGCTATTCACCAGATCATCCATGTTACTGCCGCCGTCCAGCGTATAGCGGAGGTTGTTGTTCCGCGATCCGTTAACCGTAATCTCCTTTTGGCCGCGTGGCCGCCAACTGCTGCCACCGACATCGCCGGAGTTGTTGCGGGCGCCAGAGGCCACGCCCGGGGCCAGCAGGATGAGATCGGCGGGATTGCGGCCGTTGAGCGGCAATTCCACCACGCGCTTGGAATCCACCGTGTGATTCAGCGTGGCCGAGCGCGTATCCACTTGCGCGGCTGTCGCGTCCACGGTCACCGTCTCGGTAACGTTGCCGATGTCGAGCTTGGCTTCCACCTGCACGTTTTCGTTGGTCTGCAGGATGATGCCGCGCCGTTCATACTTGCGGAAACCTGTTTGGGCGATGGTGACGTTGTAAGTTCCCACCGGCAGGAGCGGAAACAAAAAGCCCCCACTGGCGTCCGTATTCATATTTCGCTTGAAGCCCGTGGCCGGATTGACCAGTTCAACCGGTGCGCCCGGAATGACGGCGGCTTGAGCGTCTGTGACGGTTCCAAAGATGGATCCGGTGTCGCGCGCCTGGCCGAACGCCATAGCATGCAGAATGCAACCGATAGCTGCGAGAAGCCAAAATCGCCTCATGAGCGACCTCCTGATAACTCTGTTCAAGTTGGGCGCTGATGAAGCATGGCGCCACCCACCGACAATCGAGCGAGGACAAGTCTTGGCTTGACTCTACGCCAGCGTCACCGGCAAGTCAAGGTTCAACGCACCGGAGGCACATTAACGTGCATATAGAATGTAAATTCCCGCCATCGCGTCGACAGGCGCTTTGTTGGGATTGTCATAAACCGCGGACACTCGATACGTATCGCCGGCGCGCACCGGGACGCCTTCCGCGCTCGAAAATATTTCCATATATCCGGATCCATCCGTGCGCCGCGCGCCGCGCCAGACCCGCTGCTGCTGGGTGACGTTGGTCAACTCCACCGAAACGCCATACGGGTGAAGGTGCGTTCCCATGAAGTGAATGCGCGCGTCATGAGGGAGTTGGAAATCGGCGCCGCGTTCGTCGCGCCCCGGCTTCACGAAGTAGATGTGAGGAACCTGAACGCTACGGAGCGTTGAGTAAAGTGGGCGCAGCGGCTTGGTGACGTCTTTGTCACGGATCACCGAGAGGCGGACTTTCATTCGCACACGAAATGGCTCGGCGCCGCGATTGTTAAACATCGGCATCCAGTGCAGCGTCTCTTCCGCCGCCATGTGGACTCCGAAGCCATCGGGCAGCTTAATCTCCGGCGTGAACGCATCCGAGTAGAGGCCGCGGATTTCCTGGTTCTCGCTCTGCATAACGCGCTGGTCTCCAAAGAAGGTGTGGCACAGCAGGTTCTCGCGGGGGGCGCGGCCCTTGGCGTCGAGAAGCTCAGTTTCGTAGGCCACCACCCACACCGGCTCGGCGAAGCGGAAATTCATCATGGCCCGAGGCATGTGATGGGCGAGGACGTCGGCTTCGAGCTCGATGAGCGGCGTGGCGAAGTCGACTTGCATGACCGTACCGTGCTGGCTGCGAAGGGGGCTGGGGCGGAAGTCGGTCAGCGGCTCGGCCGCGCGGCTGAAGCCGCAAATAAGAGCGAATGCCAGAGCGAATCGCATTGGTCTCCAGCCGCGAGTATAGCGGAGTTCGCCGTTACGCCAAACTACGGTCCGGCGAGCGCGGGCGCGATGTATCATGTGGGGAATGTTCCGCCTGCTCCCCTCTCTGGGCTTCTGCCTCCTGCCGCTGACGCTGTTCGGGCAATCCGGCGATACGAGTGTGGCCATCACCGGCGCCAACGTGATCGATGTAGTAAATGGCAAAACCGCGCCTGCGCAGACTGTGTTAATCGGGAACGGCCGCATCACGGCGATAGGCCCCACCGAGACTGTCAACGTGCCGGTCAACGCCAAGCTCGTGGACGGCAAGGGCTACTATTTGATGCCCGGCCTTTGGGACATGCACGTCCATTTCCGTAGTAATCCGGTGGATCGCGACAAGCCGCTGGCTGAAGAGAATGCCGCCACGCTGGATCTCTTCGTAACCAACGGCATCGTAGGAGTTCGCGAGATGGGCGGCGACCTGAGTGACCACGTGCTGTTATGGCGAGACCAGATTCGCACGGGCAAACGCGTGGGCCCTCGCATTCTGGCGCCCGGACGCAAGCTTGACGTAGCCACCCCCGCTTGGCCGGGCTCAATCGCTGTGACCTCGCCTGATGAGGCGCGCCAAGCCGTCCTGCAGATGAAGCAGGTGGGCGCGGACTTCATCAAGGTTTATTTCAACGACGTTGACCCCGCCACGTTCAAGGCCGTGATGGACGAGGCCCATCGCCACGGACTCAAAGTTACCGGACACCTGCCGCCGAACCTTTCCTTGCAGACTGCTTTCGAACTGGGGCTCGACGGAATGGAGCACACCACGTTGCAAACGCCGCTGCAAGCCGTACACGATCAATATGCGGCCGAGGCCAAGGCGCGCGTCAAGATGGATCTGCGCATGGACGCGACCGAAGTCGCCAGACGCCACATGTTCATGCATGACGAGAAAGAGGCCGCGCGGCTGTTTCCTTTAATGGCGGCCCGGTCTTTCTGGCTGACTCCCACGCTGGTGGTGCAGGCGCGCGTGCGCTACGAAATGGCCGAACGCGATTTCGATGGCGATCCTAGAAAGCGCTATTTTTTTCCGGCGATCTGGTCAAGCTGGGATACCAAAGCCGGGATGCGTCGAATCCCTGCCGCTGCGAATTTGGATATTCTCAAGCGGTCCGTGAAACAGTCTACGGACCTGATGCTGGCGGCGCACAAAGCCGGCGTGCCGATCCTGGCAGGCACCGATTGCGGCGTGTCGAACAACTACGTGTTGCCGGGCTGGTCCATGCATGAAGAGCTGGAGGCGCTGGTCAAGGCCGGCCTCACGCCAGCCGAGGCATTGCGAACGGCTACCGTAAATCCCGCCCGGTGGCGCGGTGAGGCGGCTACGGAGGGATCGATCGAGAAGGGCAAGCGCGCCGACCTGGTGCTGCTCCGGTCCAACCCGCTGAACCATATCGGCTCCACGCGCGAGATCGAAGCGGTGTTTCTCGGCGGCGAACACTTTCCGCGCGCCAAGTTGGATGCGATGTTGCGGATCGCGGCGGATCGCACGGCTTCGGCCTGGGCTGCGAAGAGCAAGTAAATGCCAAGCGTCATACTGTTTTTGCTCTTTGGCGTCACCACCGCGGGTTGGGCCGAACATCATCATTTACTATCCACCCCGAAGACGGTGCACTGGGGTTACTACGAGGCCGCCGCGAAGCCTGTGCTGCGGGTCCGCTCCGGAGACTCCGTCGAGATTCGCTCGGCGATGATCGATACCCCGGAAGCACTGGAGCAGGCCGGGGTCGCCGCCGCCGCGATCGAAGCAGAACACCGTAACATTCACCGCGACGTCAGAGATCGCGGGCCAGGCCCACACGTCCTCACCGGCCCGGTCTTCGTGGAAGGCGCGGAGCCCGGAGACACGCTCGAAGTCCGTATCGAGTCCGTCAGTCTGGCGCTGCCGTACGCCGTCAACCTCTTTTTACCCGGCATGGGCACGCTGCCCGAGGAGTTCCCGTTCGAGTACCGCAAGATCATTCCGCTTGACAAGGAGCGCATGATCGGGCGTTTCGCTCCGGGTGTGGAGATTCCCTTGCGGCCGTTCTTCGGCAGCATGGGCGTGGCCCCGCCCGAGTCATTGGGCCGGATCAACAGTGCGCCGCCGTGGATGCACGCGGGCAATCTGGATAACAAAGAGTTGGTGGCCGGAACCATCTTGTTCATTCCGGTGCATGCACGCGGCGCACTGTTCTCCGTGGGGGACGCGCACGCCGGGCAAGGAAACGGCGAGGTAAGCCTGACCGCGCTCGAGACCGTGCTGACCGGGGTCTTCCGGCTCACCGTGAAGAAGGGCCCGCGGCTGCGGTGGCCGATGGCCGAGACGCCTACTCACTATATGACGATGGGTTTTGACGAGAACCTGGACACGGCGATCAAAATCGCGCTGCGCGAGATGATTGACTTACTCGCCGCCCGCCACGGGCTGAGCCGGGAGGATGCCTACCTCCTGGCCAGCGACGCAGCGGACTTCAGCATCACGCAATTGGTGGATGGCAAGCGGGGTGTACACGCCATGATCGCCAAGAGCCTCTTCACGCGACATTGATCTGCGTAACCAGGTAATCCACGACACGCTCAAAAGGATCGAACCCGAACGCTTGTCCAATCGGCGCGCGCAGGTTCGAATTCGCGTTCACGTCGTAGAAGACTTGCCGGCCATCGGCGGCCTCCAGATACTCGATCCCGCCGACGTCGAGGCCCCCGGCCGCCATGATCCGCTCGCCCATCTCGACGGCCGCCGCCGGTACCGCGCCATACGGGTAGAATTCCACCGGCCGGGCCGCCGGTATCTCGCAGTGCGACTCGCCGCCATCTTCCGGATTACAGGCCTCGGACGGACATAAGTTGAAGGCGCCATGCGAAACCACACGCATGGCATAGAGCAACTTACCTCCCAGGAACTCCATGCGTACAATCCCCTGTGCGGCATCGACGGGAAAATACTCCTGCAGTAACAAGAGATTGTCGGGCAGCCACAACGACGGTTGCTCGCGCAGAAGCATCCGCAACTCATCCGGCGAATGCAGCAGAAACATTCGTGCCCCACTGCCGCCTTGCTCCGGCTTGATCAGCGCCGGCCAGCCGCCGGTCCATTGCGCCAGCGCCGCCTCCGGATCGTTGAAGGCGAGCGAACGAGGATGAGCGATGTGCAGCTTCCGCAGCAACGCAGTCTGGGCCGACTTACTCAGCTCCAGCAAAAACGCCCGTGAGCCATTCAGCACCCGCGCTCCGCCCAATTCAAGCGATCGCATGAGTGACAAGGCCAACGGAACCGCGCGCGTGTTCCCCCGGACATAAGCGCTAGGGCTGGCCTGGTTGAAGTAGAGCGGGGCGCGCGGCAGAGCGTCCGGATCAAAGGCCGCCTGCTTCAGATCAAAGGCAGCGTAGCGAACGCCCCGGCGGTCGAGTGCCGCCCAAAGCGGCTTCTGCCATTCAGGGTGTTCAAACAGAACGACAAGATCGAGGGAGGCGGTGGGTTCAGGAAATAGGCTCATGGGTGTTTCCGATTCTAACTGAACTGGAAGCGACGACGGCGATACAATCGACAACAATGCTTCTGTCGGCGGATCGGGCGGCGGACTTCGAAGCCGAAGCGCTGCCTTACAACCGGGACCTCTATCGCGCGGCGATGCGGATGCTGCAGGATGCGGGCAAGGCCGGAGACGCCGTCCAGGAAACTTATCTGCTGGCCTGGAAATCTTTTGATCGGTACGAACGCGGCACCAACTGCAAGGCGTGGCTGTTCCAGATTCTCTTCAATGTGGTTCGGCATGAGCGGCGCACCTGGTTCAAGTGGCTGACGGGGCGCGAGGAAGATGTGGCCGAGGCCAAACTCGTGGCGCCGGTGCCGCTGCCCACCGAGTTGGCCGGCCAGGAGATCTTAGCCGCGTTGGATCGGCTGCCCGCCCAATTCCGCGATGTGCTGCTGCTGGTGGATGTGGAGGAGTTCTCCTATAAGGAAGCCAGTGAAATGCTGAAGGTTCCAATCGGGACCGTGATGTCACGCCTCAGCCGCGGCCGGGGGATTCTCCGCGCGCAGTTGGGCGGCGTGGCGCGGTCCTACGGTATCAGCCCGGGGCCGGCGTCGGCGTCGGCGCAATAGAGGCGCGGCGGTCAGCACGCAGTTAGGGGACTTGACAAGGCCCTTCGAGTTAACTATAGTTAACTCATGGCGGACCCTCTGTGCTCTACTTGGCGCTGAGTCTGATTTTTCTGTCCAGCCTGGTAGCGCAGGGCACAGCCACGCTGACCGGTACGGTGACCGATCCTTCCGGCGCAGGAATCGCCGGCGCTACCGTGGCCGTGTCAAACTCGATCGCCAACTTCCACTCACAGACCGTTACCAACCCCGAAGGCGGCTACGCCCTTCGGGGGCTCCCGATGCAGGCTTATGTGGTGACCGTGAGCGGCGCGGGGTTTGCGCCTTTCGAGCGAACCGTGAATCTTCGATCGGCAGTGCCATTTGACTTTCCTGTGAAGCTGGCAGTGGCCGAGAGCCGGCAATCGGTGACCGTCGTGGACGACGTCGGCGCGCTGCTGGTGGATCCAGAGCAAACCGGCACGCGTGTGCAGATGAACCAGGCCGACATAGATCGCCTCACGCGGCAAGCAGGCAGCCGGGGCCTCGAGTCGGTGATCGTCAGTTTCCCTGGGTTCGCGCAGAACGCCAACGGCGCGATTCATCCGCGCGGCGCTCATAATCAGATGACCTATGTCATTGACGGGATGCCGATCAATGATCAACTTACAGGAGCGTTTGCGAACGCCGTTGATCCAAACATCGTCAGGACTGTTGAGCTTTACACCGGCAACATCCCTGCCGAGTACGGATCGAAGGTCGCCGCGGTGGCCAACGTGACCACCCGGTCGGGGCTCGATAGCGGCCGGCGGTTGGGCGGATCAATATCCGTGAGCGCCGCACGTTTTGGCGTCCTCTCGCAAGTGACGCAGGTGGCCGGCGAGGCCGGTCACGTTGGCTATTCGGCCACGGTCAACACGATGAAGAGCAACCGATACCTGGACGCCGTTTCGCTCGACAACCTGCACAACGGCGGTAACTCCGAGCGCGGGTTCCTGAGGCTGGACTATCAGGCGGGAGCGCGCGATACGTTTCGGTTGAGCGGCATTACGGGCCGGTCCTCGTTTGAGTTGGCCAACCTGCGCTCACAACACGCTCACGGGATGGACCAGCGTCAACTGTTGCGCGATGCGGCCGGGGCGCTGGCCTGGGTTCATACCCTCGACGCCAACTCGGTGCTGGAAGCCAATGCCAGCTATCGCACCACTGATGCGCGCTTGAAGCCGAGTCAAGGCGATCTGCCGGTAACTGCCTCGCAGGAGCGGCATCTTTCCACGGCCACCGCGGGCGTGCGCTGGAGTGCGCTCCACGGCTTGCACAACCTGCGCGGCGGTCTCGACGTGCAACGCTTTCCCGTCAGCGAGAGCTTCCTGTTCGGCATCACCGATCCCAGTCTGAATCAGCCTGGTGACGGCGACTTCAACTTGAACCTGCGAGCCTTTGACTTAACGCGCGGCGGGCGGCTCTTCGGCTTTGCCGCCAAAGCGACTGGGGCGCTCGATGCTGGCTTTCTGCAGGACAACCTGCGCCTGGGCAACTGGCATCTGTCCATGGGAATGCGCTTTGACTCCTACAGATTTCTAGTGAATGGGACGCAGTGGCAGCCGCGCGTCGGGCTCTCTTATCATGTGCGGCAAACCGGCACCGTTTTGCGCGCCTCCTACAATCGCCTCTATCAGACGCCGCCCAATGAGAATCTGCTGCTATCCAGTTCCAACGCCGCCGCCGCGATCGCGCCGCCCTCGGTCACCGCCGCCCTTGGTTCGTCTCCGGTTCTGATCCAGCCGGAGCGGCAGGACTTTGTCGAGGCGGGCCTGCAGCAGGCGTTGTTTGGGCATGCCAGCCTCAGCTTGAGTTACTATCACAAACGCGCCGTCGATCAGCAGGATAACAACAACTTCTTCAACACCGGCGTCATCTTCCCGATCACGTTGGCGGCCATTCGGGTCAACGGTTTAGAAGGGCGCCTCACGCTTCCGGCCGTGCGCGGCCTGGCCACTTCGGTCAGTGTGACCCACTCGCGCGCTATCTCCACACCTCCATTTACTGGCGGTTTGTATTTGGGCAACGACGCGGTGGAAGCCCTGTCGGCTGGTCCCTTTTTGATTGACCATGATCAGCCGCTGGCGGCACATGGGGTAGCATCTTACAATCACCGCAGTGGATTTTATTCAACCCTCTCGGCGCGCTACGACTCGGGTCTGGTAGCGAACCCCTCGGACCCCGGCGTTGTCGCCGCCGATCCCGATTACCGGGATCTATTGCCATACGTGAAGCTGGGCGTGACTCCGGCGCGGGTGCGTCCACGGACCATTGTCGATCTCGGCCTAGGCTACGAGCACATGCATGAACAACGCCGGCAGTGGGATCTCTCCCTGCAGATTTCAAACTTGACCAATCGGACGGCGCTCTATAACTTTCAATCCGTCTTCGTCGGCACGCGCGCGGTTCAGCCATTCACCATCGGCTCCCGGCTTAGGGTGTATTTCTAGCCGTAACCAACTGCTCGCAGCGCGAAGGCACGGTGCGCGTGCAGGGAACTGCAGGGAACTGCCAGGTTGAGCCAGGCGCCCGATCTGCGATAGGATGGGCGGCCATGAAAACCGCGCTTCCGCGTCTGGCCGCATTCCTCGCGTTTGGCGCCGCGCTGGCGATTTCGAATTCAGCCAGCGAGCCGGCGAATCTGATGGTCGTGACCGCCTCCCGCTTTGTCGATTCTCTGACACCGCCACAGAGGGCCGCCACGGTTTTCGGCCTCACCAGCAAGGAACGCGTCGAGTGGCACTACTTTCCCGAGCGAGGCTTCAGGTCCGAATATGGGCGTGACCGCCAGGGAATCATGTTCAAGGAGATGGACCCCAAGCAGCGGCATCTCGCCTATGCACTGATGTCCTCGGGGTTGAGTCAGGTGGGCTTCATCAAGGCCACCACCATCATGAGCATTGAAGAGATCGTGCGGGTGATCGAGGCGGACACTACCGGCCACCGCGACGCCGAGCGCTATCACTTCTCGATCTTCGGCACGCCGGCGGCGACCGGAGTGTGGGCTTGGCGAGTGGAAGGTCACCACGTAGTTCTGAACTTCACGCTGCGCGACGGCAAAGTCGTCTCGGCGAGCCCCACGTTCTTCGGCGCCAACCCGCATGAGGTGCCGCTGCCCCCGCACCAAGGCCTGCGGCCACTGGACCGGGAGGAGGACTTGGCTCGCCAACTGGTGCAGTCGCTTGACCCGAAGCAGCGCCAGCGCGCGATCTACGACAACGTTGCGCCGTTCGACATTTTGTCGATGGGTACGGTGCGGGCGCGGCTCGAGGCTTCGCCGGTGGGAATTCCAGCGTCGGCATTGAATGTCAAGCAGCGAGCGCTACTGACCGAGGTGATCGCCGAGTACGCCAACAACATCGCCGAACCGCTGGCCGCGCAGCGCAGGGAGCAGGCTCGTCGCGCACCGCTCGACAAGCTTTTCTTCGCGTGGGCTGGGACCACCGAGAGGCCGGCGATCCGCACGCCCGCAGTCGGCAGGCCCACCACGGGCTTTCGCCACCGCGAGGGTGTGTACTATCGGGTGCAGACCCCGGAATTCCTGATCGAGTTCAACAACACGCAGAACTACGCCAATCACAGCCACTCGGTGTGGCGCGATTGGAAGGGAGACTTCGGCTTGGACGTGCTTTCCCTGCACCACCGGATGTTCGATCACGGCATGACCGCGCCCGTGGGCGGGCTCTGAGACAAACGAATTTCAGACAATCTTATTGCGAAGGATGCCGATGCCTTCGATTTCAATCTCCACCGTGTCGCCTGGCTTCATGGCCGTCGTGGTGCCGCCGGTGCCGGTGAAGATCAAGTCACCCGGGAAGAGCGTCGTCGCCTGGCTGATGAAGCTGACAATCTTCTCGCAGCCATGGACCATGTGCGACGTATTCTCGTCTTGCATAATCTTGCCGTTGAGGCGCGTCATGATGTGTAGATTGCCGTAGTCGATTCCAGACGCGATCACCGGCCCGATGGGGCCGAACGTGTCGGCGCCCTTAGCGCGCCACCACTGGACATCTTTGATCTTCGGATCGTTCTGCCAGATGCGCTCAGAGACGTCGTTGCCGCAGGTAACGCCAAAAATGTAGTCCTTGGCCTGCGCCTCCGTCACTTGCTTGGCCGTCTTGCCGATCACGATCACCAGTTCGCACTCGTAGTGGACATTGGTGGCGCCGGGCGGAATGATGATCGGATCCTCGGGATTCTGCAGGCAGCTGGGCGGCTTGTAGAACGGCTCGGGATTCGGGCGCGGCGGAGCGGTGCCCAAGTGGCTCCGATAGTTGCCCGCGAGCGCCAGGATCTTGCTGGGAGCGGCCACCGGATGGAGTAGCTTGACTTCCGACAACTTGTGTTTGGCGCCGGACTCTTTCGGATTGGCGAAAAGGTCACCCTTCAACTGGCGCACCGTGTCGCCATCCACGATGCCGAAAGCGATGAGGCTACCTTTTTTGAAGCGGCAATACTTCACTACCTTCGATTGAGCCTGGGCCGAAGGGATCAAGACATTCACAGCCGAGGCGGCGGCGCTAATTCCAGTCAACACTTCGCGGCGGTTCATAACGATTGATAGTTATATCACGAAAGCGGCGCTAACGAGCGTGCAGCGCGCGGGCAAGAAACTCTTTGACCATCGGCACGATCTTGGGGTCCTGCTCGAATCCTTTGCCATGTCCCGCCCCCGCGACCACGTAGAGAGTGACGGGGACCCCCGCCTTCCGCAGCGCGGACTCGAGCAACTGGCTCTGGTGCAGCGGCACCAGCGGATCTTGATCGCCGTGCACGATCAGAAAAGGGGCGTCGTCCCTCGTGACGTGGGTGACCGGATTGGCTCGTGCTGCGACGAGGTCATTCTCCAGCAGCGGGCCGCCCACCAAATCAGACTCCGGCGAGTCCAGCGCGGCGTGTTTAAACGGCGCCGAGGCCAGTGCGTGCGCGTCCATCTGGAGAAAGTCAGTGGGGCCGTAATAGTCGACCACGGCTTGTACGCGGCTCGAAGCTTCGGTGTACTCGCCGAGGTCGAATCTGTCGCCCGCCGTTCCAAGCAACGCCACCAGATGTCCGCCCGCCGAGGAGCCCCAAGCGGCGAAGCGCGCCGGATCCAGCGCGTATTTCGAGGCGTGAGCGCGCAGCCAACGTACCGCGGCCTTGCAATCTTCGATCTGCGCGGGGAACTTCGCCATGTGACTGAGGCGATAGTTCACCGAGGCGATGGCGTAACGTTCTCCAGCTAGGAGGCGTAGAGGCAGTGGGTCGGCTTTGCTGCCCGTCCTCCAGGCGCCCCCGTGAATCCAGATCACCAGGGGATGCGGCCCCGAGCCGGGCGGGACGTAGAGGTCGAGCGTTTGCCGCGCCGCTCCATACGACACGTAGGGCAGATCCTTGCTGACTTTCCAGCCGGCGGCCGGATCCTGCGCATTCACGACGGCGAGGACGGCAAAGAAAAGTACGGCGGCACGCATGCCCGCTATTATCCTTCACTGCCCGGCTTGGCGAGGCCTATGGGGGCCGTCATTCAATTCAACGAATTGCTCAAGTGGCCGACGGTTGCTCGTTTTCCCGCTCGCCAATGGTGCAACAAAGCTGTTGCGCCAATAGCCGTGTGTCACTTTGGGCTCATGGAGTACCCAGCATAACGTCCTTAATGATCCATACTAAGGTGGGGCGTCAACCCGACGGATTGTTTGTCACTCTCAGAATTGAGTGGCGTAGTTCCGTCAACATTATTTGGCGTGCTCTTTGGGTATGGACCGCCGGGCGGATTCGTCGGTAGCAGGCTGCATGAAGAACGAATCGCCCATGTTAAGAATCGCGGATGAGGTTGCCAACTTCCGAGTAGCCGACCATACATCCACCACTTCCGCCACCGCAGCGGCCCCTTCACCGGCTGCCCTCGATAAGCTCCATAACGAGATAGTTCTCGTCCACTTCGTGTAGCTTGCAGATGTGTGGGTGATTCAGGCTGGCGATCCTCTTCGCCTCGCGCTCGAATCGTCCGTTGAACTTACCTTCGACAGTCTTGATCGCCACCCGTGCGTTCCAGCCGTGTAGCCTCGATCCGGTACTGCCCGAGAGTCGAGCCGGGCACGAGGTTCATTGCGCCTCCGGCCTCTCGAGCCAACGCCAGAACAGCCGTTCCCATCCCACCGCGGGCGCCGGAAAGCCTTCCATCATCCAGAGATCGAAGTGCGAGTCGCTAACTTCGGCGGCAATCCGTTGGCCGCTTGGGTGGACAGAGAGTCTGCGCAAATCGCCGTCCGTCGGAATAGGTATGGATCTGACTTCGAGTCCAGTCGCCGCGTCATGCACTACCAGTGCGGGACGCTCGGGCGCTGTCCTCCTCGAGTAGAGGAATCGTCCATCGGGGCTCGCATGCTCGAGAGATCCCGCCATGTCAGCCAGTTCCACCGGCCCGCCACCCTCAGGCGGCACCCGAACCAGCTTCTGCCCGCGTCGGTAGTAGATTCCGGCATTCGTCCACGCCAATCCGGCGCTTCCGCCCTCTGTCCTGGAAATCACAATGGCTGGGCTACCGCCTTGGGAACTGACCTTGACCAGCGTCGGTGTTCTGCGGAACACGAGCCAGGCCCCGTCGGGCGACCAGGCAATGGCGACTCCTTCGCAGTCAGCAATGGCAAGCGGCGGTCCTCCGGTGGTGGCGACGGCCCACAACTTGCCGGCAGAGACGTAGGCGACGCGCTTTCCGTCCGGCGAGGGTGTCAGTGGCACGTTCTCGGAGGGAATCGCTTTCACCAGGGGACGAATTTGCCCGGTTTGATCGTCCTTCGCGAGAAGATCGGTCAAGCCGCGTTCGCTGAAGCGGCGAAAGACGAAGGTGCGTCCGTCAGGAGTCCAGTTGCCGGAGTTTGCCTCGTCGCGAATCAGCAATGACGGCCCCTGCGCGGAGGATACCCGGTATTGATAGGTGTTGGTTGGGCTCGGTCCGGTATTGTAGACGATCCGCCGTCCGTCACCACTCAGAGTTGCCTCCCGGATCCGTTCTTCACTACTCCGTATCACATTGGCGGCGTCCGATTCCGAATCGAAGGCAAGCACCTGGCGGTGGGAAAAGCTGGCCACCAGAAAGTGCCGGCTGTCCGGGAACCAGTGCGGTGCACGCCCCGTCCGCACAGGGACGAAGCGCCGGGCGCCCTTGGGCCACTGCCAAATCCAGACCCCATCGCCGGTAGCCACGGCAAGCTTCCGCCCATCCGGCGAAAAGCGCATACCGTCAGCAAGACCCGGCAATGGCTCGATGGCATCGAGTGGGCGGATGTTCGAACCAAGAGGCTGGCTGACCGAGAATTTCGCCGTGGCGGTTGGGCTACGTTGAAGGATTAGTAGACCATCTCCTCCGGGGAGCCATGCCGCCACTCCCGGAAGGCGATCGAGCACCTTCTCCGGCGTCCCTCCCGCCACTCCAATCCTCCATAGCCCAGAGCCATCGCTGTAGAGAATCCGTCCTCCGTCGGGCGACCACAACAGACTCCGTCCGAAGCCCGTCGTCACTGCGTCGACCAGTACCGTGGAGGCATCGGCGCCGAGCACCTTCACCAGAATTTGCCGCCGCCCCTCCCGCGTCCGGAAGTAAGCGATTGACTTGCCGTCCGGAGAAAACGCGGGCGAATTGTGCGAGCCATCGCCCAACGCGATGGGCGTCAGGCGAAGTCCTTGGCCGGATATGTCGCCGCGGGGAATGATCATGGCGAACAAGGCGGTACACGCTGCGACAGCGACGGCGGCGGACGACACCGGCCACCATACGGAACCGGATGGCGAATCGGGCGCCGGTTTACGCGGCTCGTCATCGTGTGGCTCGCGTAGCTCGATCGCGATGTCTCCGGCCGACTGCCACCGCTGATCCGGATTCTTGCGCAGGCATCGGCGGATGAGGCGATCCAGCCACGCGGGCACGACCGGCGCGGCGAGCGGCGCGGGCTCGTGCTCGAGAATCGCCGCCATGATACTTACTTGCGACTTACCCTCGAATGCCCGCTTGCCGGTGAGCATCTCGTACAGCACGCAGCCCAGCGCGAAGACAACGCTCCGCGCATCAGCCTCGAGACCTTGTAACTGCTCCGGAGACATGTACGGCACTGTGCCGAGGATTGTGCCTTCGGCCGTGAGCGGCTTGGTGAGGGTCAAGTCCGCCTCGCCAACGCGCACGGGCGACCCGCCCTTCGCGAGCCCGAAGTCGATCACCTTCACCGAGCCCGCCTTCGTCACCGTCACATTTCCCGGTTTCAGGTCGCGATGCGTAATGCCCTTGCGATGCGCGGCGTCCAGCGCGCCGGCGATCTGCGCACCCAGACGCACTACTTCCGCCACTGCCAGCGGGCCCTTCACCGGCTCGCCGTCGATAAACTCCATGACGAGATAGTTCTCGCCCACGTCATGCAGGGTGCAAATATGCGGGTGATTTAGGCTGGCGATCGTCTTCGCCTCGCGCTCGAAGCGCTCGCTGAATCGCCCTTCAACGGTCTTGATGGCGACTGTCCGGTCAAGCCGGGTGTCGCGCGCCTTCCACACGGCGCCCATGCCGCCGGCGCCAATCGCGGAGAGGATTTCGTAGGGACCGAGTTTGTCACCAGGGGAAAGGGGCATTTGCGCGATCCAACTTAGTTTACTCGATTCGACTTGGATAGAGCCTGGTTTACGGCGCATCCGGACACAACCTTGCGAGTCTTGGAGTTTGGGATAGTTTTCTCCGGCCGGTGAGCCGATACGGAGTCCGGCTGGGTGTATACTGGCAGCAACCTGGGATCCAGAATGGGACTCTGGTCAATCATAACTCCAACAGAAAAGGAAAGAATTTATGACGAGAAGGTTCGCTGCTTGCTTCGTACCAGCCATGGTCACGTTGTTCGCCCCCATCACAGCCTACGCCCAGCAGGGTGCCCCACAACGGTACGGCCAGGCGCTCTACGTCCACGTGCCGCAGGACAAGGACGCACAGTTCGTCGAGTTCTATAAGACGGGCGCCGGCATGAAAGCGGCTCGTGCCCGCATGAAAGCCGACGCCAACATTACTGGCATCAGCGTCCGTCGTGTGGTCTACGCAAACCCAATCCCGCGCGCCAACTTTGTCATCTTGACTTCGAGGAACGGTGCGCCAGTGGCTCCTGACTCCGCCAAACGCGACGAATTGTACCGTGCAGCCACAGGGATGGACTACGCTGGCTACCTCGCCCAAGCCCGAGCTATAAGTGAGGTAGTGGGACAGACACTGACTCACCTCCATGACTCAACCAACTTTCAGGCTAGTGAAGGGGACGTAATTGTATCCCGCCGTTTGAAGACCGCCGAGGGTAAGAATACCGATTTATCCGCTCTCATGCGCACGATGCGGCTTCCAATCATGACAGAGCGCGTAAAAGACGGGGCCATGAAAGGTTGGTCCTTTTCCCACCTCGCCTTGGCTGGCGGTAGTGCTCTCCCATGGGATGCTACCGAGACCAGGATCTACAAAGACATCGCCTCCGCGCTTTCGGGCACCGGCCCCGGCAACAACAATGCCGCGATGCCCCTGTTTACTAAGCTGTTCCCAGATAAGAGCTACACCCGCTATCTGGATGACGCGCGAGAATTCGGAAAGCTGGTTCGAACGGACACCTACGTCGTCGTTGCGGCCTTCCGCCCATAGCGAATACGTGGCGGGCGACGCCAATCGCCCGCCAAACCACCAGAACGGCCAACAGTACCTGTTGCAGGCCGCCTGTTAAACGCTTGGGAGATCGGCTCGGATCCATCCCAACTGCGCCGCGTTCCGGAAGCGCTACCGCGCCTAATTGGGCGGCCCGGTTTGAGAGGATCCACGCATAGTTGGAGGATTCCCGGTTGGTGCCTCTGTGGATTGTGCCTGGATCACGGCACATCCTTCCACTACTTTTTC
>JAYTKJ010000642.1:0-35670 GCA_043730365.1 Acidobacteriota bacterium
GCTTGACCTATCCCGAACCGAAGGAACCAGCTTGGCGGCATGAGCCGCCCGCACTCTGACTTCGGTACTCTCAAGTACCTAACAATAAATGCTTTTTTGGCGCTCTGCAACCTCCCGCCGCCTCACTCCCCCAAAACGGTTAAGCACCCCGTGGGAAAGTCCTGACGGTTCACGGCATGATGCTGCCGGGCGACGGGAAAGCGAATGCCGTGGCGGCTCATCCCCGCCGCCGCATCCGCACTGGAATCATACAAAAACATCGTGGCGTAAGCGACGCCGCCAGGAGCCAGCAGCCTGCTCACCTCCGCAAGATAATGACGCAAATCGGGTCCCAATAGATGTGTGAAAACCGAGGTAAGTAATACCAAATCGAATGACGCCGCTGGATGCGGAAACGCGCAAACTCCCGCGGTTTCGGCGCCCGCCGGATTGTAAGAAGGATTCCCGCAATCGGCATGATAGAAATCGAAACGCTGATTTTTTGGCGTAATATCCGTACGGCACCACGCGACGCACGCGGCATCCACGTCCATCCCGGTGTATTGCATGTCCAACTCTCGCAACCGCTCATCGGTGGCGAGCGCGTAGGCAACTCGACCGCAGCCGCAGCCAATGTCCAAAATGCGAGTCCCTCGGCCCAGCAGGCCAAGCCGCCATAGCTCGTTCGCGAACCATTTGCCGGCGTCCTCAAACCCTCGCGCCCCGCCTACGAACGTCCGCAAGGAATAGGGCGGCCAGTGTCGGCGCCCAACGGCTCGGCGAAATAGGGCGTCCGGCAGGTCTAAAAACAGTCGATCCAGCCTTCTACGAAGGAGAAAACTGTACCGAAACCATGGAAATCGCAATCCCGCACTCTCCCTGCTCAACATACCACCGTGCCGCGCCACGCGAAGCCCGATAGAATGACAGCCACGCTCATGAACCTGACCTTTTTGACCTCTCCGGCAAAGTCGCCGTCGTAGATCGCAACGAAACGTTAGAGAAGAAGGCGGGCTTCGTGGCGGTCACGGCGCCCCCTTTTTCCCGCCCGCGCCCTGCGAGTGTTAGATTGGCTTCATGTCGCTTTCCCGCCGCGAATGGCTGTCGGCGTCCGCGGTGCCGCTGCTGCAGACCGGCCGTTCACCCAAACCTCCCAACGTCCTCATCGTGATCACCGATGATCAGGGCTATGGAGACTTATCGCTCCACGGAAATCCCCATCTGCGCACGCCAAACCTGGATGCTATCGCGCTGGCCGGCGCACAGCTAACACAATTCCAAGTCTGCCCGGTGTGTTCCCCCACCCGGTCCAGCCTGCTGGCGGGCCGCTACAACTACCGGACCGGCATCGTTGATACATATCTGGGGCGATCCATGATGTATCCGGATGAAGTCACGATGGCTGAGTACCTGGCCGGGGCCGGTTACCGCACAGGTATCTTCGGGAAATGGCACTTAGGCGATAACTATCCATTGCGCGCGATCGACCAAGGCTTCCAGGAAGCGGTGATATGCAAGGGGGGCGGTATTGCGCAGCCGTCCGATCCGCCCGGCAATACTTATTTCGATCCGATCCTGCAACGCAACGGCGTGGAGAAGAAATACCCAGGCTATTGCACCGGCATCTTTTTCAGCGAAGCGATCGACTTCGTGGCCAGGCATCGAAGCCAACCGTGGTTTTGCTATCTGGCCGTCAACGCTCCGCACGACCCTTTGCAGATTGCCGACAACTTTGTGAAGCCGTTCCTGGACAAAGGCCTCGACGAGGCAACCACCAAAACCTACGGCATGGTGGCCAACATCGACAGCAACACCGGGCGGCTGCTGGCGCGATTGCGCGAGTTGGATCTGGAGCGCGACACGATTCTGATTTTCATGACCGACAACGGTCCGCAGCGAGACCGCTTCAATGGCGGTATGCGGGGGCGGAAGGGCACGGTGTACCAGGGAGGAATCCGGGTCCCGTTCTTCATCAGATTTCCGCGCCTCATCAAGGCCGGCATGAAGATCGACCGGGCGGCGGCTCACATCGATGTGCTGCCTACGATCCTCGAGTTATGCGGCGTCGCGCGCCAGGAAGACCGGCCCCGCTTAGACGGCCGCAGCCTGGCGCCGCTGTTGCGCGGTGACGCCAGCGGTTGGACGGACCGCACCTTGTTCACACAGTGGCATCGCGGCGATGAGCCCGAGCTATTCCGGGATTGCGCCGCGCGCACGCAACGCTACAAGCTGGTCAATGGCGCCGAGCTTTACGATCTAACCGCCGACCCGGCCGAGAAGAACGACATCGCCGGCACTCAGCCTGAGATCGCGGCCGGTCTGCGCCGGGAAACCGAGGCGTGGTTCAAAGACGTTTCCTCCACCCGCGGTTACGCGCCGCCGCGCATCCACGTTGGCGCGCCGCAGGAGCCGGTGACGATACTTACGCGGCAGGATTGGCGCGGACCGAAGGCATCGTGGGATGCTGGCGGGTTGGGTCATTGGGAGCTGCAGGTGACACGGCAGGCACGGTATGACGTTCGACTGCGCATGCCGGCCTTAGCTGCGGCCGGGCAGGCCACGCTGCGCATCGGCTCGCAAACACGGCAAAGCGCGGCAGCCCCGGGCGCCACCGAAGTTCGTTTCGCCGGTGTAGATTTGCCGGTAGGGCCCAATCGCCTTGAAACAGCCATCATCGTTGGCGAGCGACAGTGGGGCGCCCACTATGTCGAGATATCGGAACACGCCTAGCCATGCACACGCACGATCTGGTAATTAGTTTGTTTGATGGCAGCCAACGCCGGGTACCGCTGGAGAGCCGGCGCCTCACGCTCGGGCGGTCATCGGAGAACGACTTGGCCTATCCCGATGACCCGGTGCTCTCGCGCCGGCACATCAACTTCGAGTTCGACGGGCAGAACTGGTGGGTGGAAGATCTCAACACCACCAACGGCACGCTGGTCAATGGCACGCGCCTCGCCGGACGGCACCGGCTCTCCGTGGGCGACTCGATTTCGGCAGGCCGGCTGACCCTCAACTTCGAAATTCCCGCCGATGTCGAGCCGGAAGTGACTTTCGTTAACGATGAGAGCCAGCACTTTGAGGCTCCCCCTGGCGCGGGCGATGCCCCGGCCAACTCACCCGACCTCAACGGAACATCGCGCGTGCAGGCCTTGCTCGATGCCGGGCGAGAGATTTCCAGTGAGCGGCCGCTCAACGAACTATTCCCCGTGATTCTGGACCTGGTGATTTCGGCGGTGGGCGGCAGCCGGGGCCTGATCATGATCCTCGAGGACGGCAAACTGGTGCCGCGGGCTATGCGCGGCTCCGGGTTCCGGATTAGTACCGCCGTGCGGAATCGGGTGATGGTCCAGAAGGAATCCATTCTCATTCTGGACGCCAGCCGGCACGAAGTTCTCAAGTCCAGCACCACCATCCAGACGCAGCGCGTGAAGAGTCTGATGGCAGTGCCCCTGCAGAGCCAGGATCGGATCATCGGCCTCGTCTACGTCGACTCCCAGGACGAGATGCGTTTTTTCCTGCACGAAGACCTGACACTCATGACGCTCATGGCGAACATGGCTGCCATGCGGATTGAGAAAGCGCAAGCGGGGGATTAACCTCAGAGCAGCGGTAGGGTGATTTCCTGAGCGAGGTTATTCGCCAAGCAGCCGATCATTCACTAGATGGGTGTATTCTCCACTGCCGCCGCCAACACTGTACCTAGGCCGTGGCGACTCGCGATTTCCGATCGAACACTGTTCGGCGCCACCATCTTCCTGAGTTCGTTCCTCCTTTTTCAGGTGCAACCGATTCTGGCTAAGCAGATTCTGCCGTGGTTCGGCGGCTCAGCCGCGGTTTGGACCACCAGTCTGCTTTTTTTTCAGACCGTGCTTTTTCTGGGCTATGGTTACGCTCACTGCCTGGGCCGGCTCACGCCGAAGCGCCAGCGGCTGGTGCACGGCTGCCTCTTGATTGCCAGTATGGCGCTCTTGCCCGTCACGCCGGCGGTGTCCTGGAAGCCGCTGGGCAACGAGGATCCACTGCCAAGGATTCTAGGCTTGCTCGCGACCACCGTCGGCCTGCCGTACTTCGTCCTGTCGGCCACCACGCCACTCCTGCAGCTGTGGCTGACGCAACGGCAGAACGCCTTGCCTTGGCGCTTCTACGCTGTCTCCAATGCCGCGTCGCTGACGGCGTTGCTAGCCTATCCACTGGTGATCGAGCCGCTCTTGCCCACTCGCCTGCAGGCGCTCGGCTGGTCAGCCTTGTATGCCGGTTTCCTGGCACTCTGCGGCTTCGTTTTGACGCGCCCGGCGGCTGCGGCTGCAACAGTTGATGCTCGATCCCCGGCGCGGCCAGCCTGGTCTGAGAAACTTCGGTGGTTGGTGCTGGCAGCCTTGCCTTGTCTGCTGTCGTTGTCGGTGACAAATCATTTGTGCCAAAACGTCGCGGCGGTGCCTTTCCTGTGGGTCCTGCCGCTGGCGATGTACCTGCTCAGCCTGATCGTATGCTTCGAAGGAGACGGCTGGTATCGGCGCCCGATTTTCCTGCCGTTGCACGCGGTGGCCCTCGGTGGAGCCGCATGGTGGTTGCTTGATCAGTCGCCGGCCTCGACGCTGGCCGCGCCGGTGGCGTTTTTTGGCGCGGCGCTCTGGGTCTGGTGTGTTTATTTGCATGGCGAGTTGGCGCGGCGTAAACCGGAACCGTGTCATCTCACCAGCTTCTATATGATGATGTCGCTCGGCGGCGCGCTGGGAGCGGCGGCGGCGGCGCTCGGTGCTCCGTACCTGTTGCGCGGTTCCTACGAGTTGCCTGTGGCACTGGTGATGTGCGGCATGGCGACGCTGTTGCTGGAGTACCGGCGGGCGTGGTGGTCCGATGTGCTTTGGACCGCGGTGGCAGTGGGCACGCTGGTGTCGGCGTCGGCAGTCCGGAAATCGTCGGAGACAGGGGCGCTGGCCGTCACGCGCAATTTCTACGGCGGCCTGCGCGTGGTGGAGACCAAGGACCGGCGCATCATGGTGCACGGCGCGGTGAACCACGGGGTGCAGATGACTGGCGATACGCAGGGTCGGCGGCCGACGGCCTACTATGCGCCTGGCAGTGGCATTGAGCAAGCCATCGCCTGGACCAGGCGGCCGGGACAGCGAGTGGGCGTCGTCGGGTTGGGCGTGGGCACTTTGGCGGCTTATGCGCAACCGGGCGACACCTATCGCTTCTACGAATTGAACCCCGAGGTCGCGCGGTTGGCGCGCCAGTACTTCACGTTCCTGGCGGCCCCCGGCGCCGAGGTCAGCGTGGAGTTGGGAGATGGGCGGCTGTTGCTGGAACGCGCCGAGCCACAACAATTCGACGTGCTGGCCATCGATGCGTTTGCCGGGGACTCGATCCCCGTGCACCTGCTTTCGCAGGAGGCTTACGGAGTCTACTTTCGCCATTTGCGTCCCGGCGGCGTCCTGGCGCTGCATGTCTCCAATACGGCGCTGGCATTGGCGCCGGTGGCCGAGCGCGTGGCGGCTAGCCTGCACCGGGACTCGCGGCATATCCACGCCACCGAGGACCGCCGCCTGTCGCGTTCGGAATCGGATTGGGTGCTGGTATCGGCCGGCAGCGAGCCCTTCTCCGCCGAAATGGCCGGGCAGCGACGCGGCCGGGCGGCACTCAACGCCAGTCTGTGGACGGACGACTACAGCAACCTGCTTGAAGCGCTGAAATAGCCGGCACGCCCTGGCTCGGAAACCGGGCCGTTGATTCCAGAGAGAGCTTCTGAGCCGCGCGCGAAAGCAAGCGGTCCTCTACCCCTCGGACTTCGGAGATAATAGAAGGTTTCCGCTTCATAACTGACAGGAGTCTCACAAGGGATATGGCAAAGATCAAGGTAAAGAACCCCGTCGTCGAAATGGACGGCGACGAGATGACGCGCATCATCTGGCAATGGATCCGGGAGCGCCTCATCCTTCCCTACCTCGATATCGACCTTAAGTATTACGATCTCTCGGTGGAAAAGCGCGACGAGACGAACGACCAGATCACGATCGACTCAGCCAATGCGGCCCTTCAGTATGGGGTAGCGGTCAAGTGCGCCACGATCACGCCGGACGAAGCGCGCGTCAAGGAATTCAACCTGAAGCAGATGTGGCGCAGCCCGAACGGAACCATCCGGAACATTCTTGACGGCACCATCTTCCGTGAGCCGATCGTCTGCCGCAACGTGCCCCGCCTGGTGGCGCACTGGGACAAGCCGGTGGTGGTGGCGCGCCATGGATTCGGCGACCAATATCGGGCGCAGGATTTTCAATTCCCGGGAGCCGGGACGCTCAAGATCACGTTCTCGCCGGCCGACGGCAGTGCCCCGATCGAGCGGGAAATCGTTCAGGCCAAGGGCCCCGGCATCGCGATGGGCATGTTTAACCTGGACAGTTCCATCACCGGCTTTGCGCGCGCCTGCTTTAACTATGCGCTGGGGCGGAACTACCCGGTCTATCTATCGTCGAAGAACACGATCCTCAAAGCCTACGACGGCCGTTTCAAGAACATCTTCCAGGAGGTCTTCGACCGGGAATTCAAGACCGCCTTCGAAGGCCAGGGCCTGACCTATGAACACCGCCTGATCGACGACATGGTGGCGTCCAATCTCAAGTGGAGCGGCGGCTACCTGTGGGCGTGCAAGAACTACGACGGCGACGTGCAATCGGATACGGTGGCGCAGGGCTACGGCTCACTGGGCCTGATGACCTCGGTGTTGATGTCGCCGGACGGGAAGACGATCGAGGCTGAGGCGGCCCACGGCACCGTAACCCGGCACTACCGGCTGCACCAGCAGGGCAAACCCACTTCCACGAATCCGATCGCCTCGATCTATGCCTGGACGCGCGGTCTGCAGTATCGCGGCCGGATGGACAGCACACCGGACGTCGTCGCCTTTGCCGATACGCTCGAAAAGGTATGCGTGGATGTGGTCGAATCGGGGCGGATGACGAAGGACCTGGCCACGCTGATCCGGCCCGATCATCCGTATCTGTCCACCGAGGAATTCATGGCCGCGGTGGATGGCGACTTGAAAAAGCGGTTGAGCTAGCCTGGTTCCCGCCGCGGCGGGCGATTGGCTTTGATCGCTTTGTAGCGAGGATCGCGCGCAATGATCTGCCGCACTTGGTCACTCAACTCCTGCCAATAGCGGATGAAATAGCCAGCCTCGGCGTTGGCCATGACCTCGCTGCGCTTTTCCTCCAGGATGGCAAGAATCGTCAGGGTCTCGAGGCGGTTGGCATCGGTTTGATGGGCGGCCACCGCGCCGAAGGCCTTGGCAACGCGCGCGAACTCGGCATTGACCCGAGGCCTGATCAGCTCAGCCCATTCAATCTGGCTCGGCGTGCCAGTTAGCGGTTGGGAGTCGCGCATTTGGTTGTCTGGAGTTTACCACGGAAAACCTGGCCACAACGCAGAAACGGGACCGCCCCCACGATGGGGAGCGATCCCGCTTTTGTTGCTTACGATTGGCCTAGTTAACCAATCTGATTGGTGTTAGTTCAATGCCGCTCAAGGCGGCCTTGTCGGTTACCGAGACAAAGCGGATCTCCACAAATCCGGTCTTGGTCTCGAGGGTGATGCCTTGATTCAAGGCAACCCGGGCGGCCCCGGTTCGAGCGTAGACGTCGTAGTTCTTAGACACCAACACTCCGTTGACGTAGACGTCGAAGATGCGTTTTCCCGCACCCGGGAAAACCAGTTCGGCGAATTTCAGTTGCAGCGTCCAGAGCCCGTTCTTTACTGGAATCTTGTAGGTGAAGTCTCCGTAACGCTGGGTGCTGTAGAGGCCCGTCTGGTTTGTGAAAATGATCGGGCCGGGCGAAGAGAAGGCATCGCCGCCAGTAAAGTACTGGTCAGCCAGCCACACAATACCCGCTGGATCTCTGTATTCGGCGCCCCCCGCGTTGATGCGAAGAGGTCCGGCGACGGCTCCGATAATTGCTGGCGTCGGCGGAGGTGGCAGCACAACCACCGGCGGGGGCGGCGGTGGCGGCACGACTACCGGCGGCGGAGGCGGCGGTACGACTACCGGCGGCGGAGGCGGCGGCGGTACAACCACCGGCGGCGGCGGAGGAGGCGGTACGACCACCGGCGGCGGAGGCGGCGGCACAACTACCGGCGGCGGAGGAGGCGGCGTGGTGTTAGGCAACGAATTCAGCGCGGCTGGGATCAGCTCCAATGCGCTCACCGCGGCCAAGCCGACCTTCGAGACAAATCTGATCTGCATGACTCCGTCAGCCACATTGACCGAAAAGCCCTGGTTCAACATCGAGCGGCCCGAGTTCGCGCGGGCATAGACATCGTAGGCGGCAGCCATCAACACCCCGTTCACGTACACGTCAAAGACCCGTTTGTTTGGAGCCTGGTATTCCAGTTCACTGAACCTCAACGTTAACGCCCAGAGGCCATTCTGTACCGGAATACTGTAAGTGAAATCGCCCAAGCGCTGGGTGTTATACAGATTCGCTTCGGGGGTGAACACGATCGGGCCTGGCGAGGAGAACGCCGAGCCGCCTGTGAAGTAGATATCGGGAACCCAATTGGCGCCAGTGGTGTCCCGATACGCGGGGCCCCCGGCGTTGATGCGAAGCGGTTGATTAAGAACTCCGCCCGCAGGAGTTGGAGCTGCCGCACCCGCGCCAGCGGGATCAGCCTTGACGATTACCGTAACTGTCGACGATGCGGAGAGCGTACCATTGTTGGCCGCCAGGTTCAGCACGTAGACACCAGCCGTCGAGAAGGTTACCGACGTTTGCGTGGAGGCGGCATTGCCAAAAGCCACCCAGCCCGGCCCGTTGGCCAGGGTCCAAAGCGTGGTCATCGTGCCGACCGGGAAGCCGGCATCCGTCACAGCGCCGTTCAACATGGTGGTGCTGGGAAGGGCGATGGTCTGGTCCGGACCGGCGCTCAACACCGGAGGACGGATGGGCGTCGCCTGCGTCCCGTTGGTCCGGCGCACAAGAAAAGCGTTGAACTCGGACGGGGTATGCTGCGGAGGCACGGGAATGTTTCCAAAGCTGCGGTAGACGCTCTGGTTGAGGGTGGGGACGTAGACCATTGCCCCCGCATAGGTGCCAGCGTAAACCGGAGCGCCGAAGTAGTCTTGCGCATCGACAACCTCAAAGGGGTCACCGACGTTCAGGACACCCGACAAATTGATTCCAACCGACCCCAGGCCAGCCCAGTTGAGCACGGCCACGTGAGCGCGTCCGGACTCAAACTGATTCGGGCGGACATAAATCTTGGTGCCGCCGTTGGAGCGGCTGGTGAGATAGCTATTGGAAGGATAGGTGCCCTGGCTGAAACCGGACGTTGCGCCCAGGATCGTATTGCCCGTCATCGTGGTGTTGGTGCAGCCCAGGATCAGCGCGGTGGGGCTGCCGACGAAAGTGTTCCCCGTGATCGCGAAATTGTTGCAACCGGCGCCGTTGTAGCCGAAGTAGGCCGAACGGCCATTGCCAGGCGCGCCGGCATTCTGGAACGTTACGTTATCCTTGACGACGTAATTGTTCGCAATTTGACCGCCACCGACAAGCATGTTAGTGGTCACGCCATCGCGTGAAACGATGCCGTTGTTGAAACCAAAATTGCCCTCAATGTGGTAGTTGTCAAACCAGGTGGTTTCAGATCCGTAGATATGGATGCCATGGCCGAAGGAATTGAAGTAGATGTTGTCAACCAGGCGCTTGGTGCCGTTTTTGTTCTGAGAGTAGATGGCGTGGCCATGGCCGCGGTCACCGCCCTCATACCCGTTGTCGAAAATCAGATTCCCGTACATCTCGGTGTTGTCCGAACCGTTCCAGACCCCGACACCGGCTGTATCGTGAATAATGTTGTTGATGAACTTCATGTTCGGGCCGAAGACGTTTAGACCGCCAGCCCGGGTGCCGCCACGCTCTTGCCTGGTAGCCCGGAGCTCAAGCCCCCAGAACCACGTGTAAGAGCCCTGTACCTCTAATACGTAGCTGGCATTGTTCGCGCCGGGGCTTTCGAGGATCGGCCGCTCGCCCTGCTTGGCCCTGACAATGATCGGGGCGCCCGCGGCGCCGCGCAACCGGGAGACAAAGCTGCCTTCATAGGTTCCACCTCGCAGCCAGATGGTGTCGCCAGGCCGGACAGAAGCCGGATGGGCAAATGCAGTGGTTAGGTTCCAGGGGTTGGTGGAGCTACCGGTACCGGCGCCCGAACCTGTGGGGGATACGTAGAATTCCGCGGCGAACGCCGGGAAAGTAATTGCCGACAAAAGAACTAGCGTCGGCATGGTTCGACCATGAGAAAAAAAGTGCATAAAACCCTCCTAATTGACTCCAGCAAGGTCCCTGAACATATGGTTCGGGTACGCGATTCATAGGCCTCTCGTGTAAATCGGCGGGGCCTTTAATAACTACATATCAACCGGACGCGCAGTAGTACGTACTGCTTTTTGGTTTTGTACTTATGTAGCCTAGAACCTGTCTGGATAGGAAGGCTTAATCTGGTAGGACGATACGAGGCTGGACTCTGTTGTTATTTTGTAGTTCGCCAGCGCTCCAGTTGAAGGTATCACACTCGAAACTTCATTGCAACCCTGAACCCAGGACTTCCCGGCATACAATCCCCTACTTTGGTTCGGGATATTCTTTAGTACGAAAAGCGCCAATTCGATACGACTAGATCCGTATTCTCCCACGAGTCTTGGTGGTTGCATCCACCCAACGTTTGCGTACGAAGCTTCAAGTACTGTGACAGGGGGTCTGTTGTACCGCGTATTCGGGGCATGATAGTCTTGCTAGGGTTGAAGCAGTCCGTCACGTGGCGCAACTATAAACCATATGAGCCCAGCGATTCGTCAACTTCGTTATCTGGCCGCCGATGCCGACCGGATTGTGAACGGTAAACACTGGCGCTGGTATAGCTTGGTGTTCTCCCATGGATTTCAGGCGGTGGCGTTGTACCGGATCGACCGGTTCCTCTATCTGGCCTTTGGCAAGCTTTGGAGGGTAGCCAGGACGCTGCTGGCGCCCGTATTCTTTCTTTTCCGCCCGTGGATCCAGGGTTGCGAGATCCACTACGGAGCCGACATTGGACCGGGGTTATTGTTGCTGCATCCGTCAATAGGGGTACTGGTCTCGCTCCACGCCGTGATCGGGAGCCACTGCACGCTGACCGGGGGCAATTGTATCGGGGTGCGTGACGGGGCGCGCACAGGCCGGATGGACATTGGCGACCATGTGATCTTAGGCGTGAATGCGGTCGTATTAGGCCCGATTCGAATCGGGTCGCGAGTGACGATCGGAGCCAACTCGGTGGCCCTGCACGATGTTGAGGACGGCGCCGCGGTGGGCGGGGTGCCCGCTGTTGAGCTGCGAACGAGCAAGGAGAGGCGGGCTGCGGCAGCGATGGCCGGCCCGCGGTATTGATTGAGCGGTCCTACTTTTCGAATGCATTACCTATTCCCAGTTGAGCCCCCCGTCCTCTTCCCTCTCACAGCCCTACCGCCGGGTATAGTAGGACTAATACGGTGAGTACCGTCACCTTGTCGCCGGAGGCCCCCTCGACCAGATTGCCGGATAGAATCAGCAGGCTCTGGCGCCGGCTCGCTCTATTCTGGATTGCAGTCATACTGCCGTTCGCAGGCGTGGAGTACTTGTTCTGGCACAGCGGGGAGACTTGGCCGCTGGGCAAGGTGGCGCGTCAACAGCAGACTAGTGGACGGGGCAGCGTATTCATGCGAGAGTTCCTGCCGCAGGATCAGGCCCCCTACAAGTTCTTGCTCCTTTCCGAACGGCGGCCTCGGGTGATCGTGCTTAGCTCGTCGCGAGGCATGCAGATCCGGGCCGGTATGATCGGTGAAAGTGAGCGGACCTTCCTCAACGGCGGAGGGATCGTCAACACGCTGGGCGATCTGGAGAGTTTTGTCGATTCAACGCCTGCCGAGCGCCTTCCCAAGGTAGTTCTTCTTGCCGTAGATCTGTGGTGGTTCAACGAAGGCTGGCCGGAAAAAGCTCGCCAGCATGACCCGGACGGCGCCTACAACTGGCGAGCGCACATGGCCGGGGCGCGCAAGCTGGTGATGCAGCCGTCTTTGATGAGAAGGTTGCTGGCCTCCCCCACTCCTGAGCAGACTGGACGGATCGGCATTAGCGCCGCTCAAACAGGCTCAGGATTCCGGCTCGACGGCAGCGTGCAGCAAGTGATTCCGGTGCCAGCCGATCCGGCGCAATGGGGCTTTGAGGACCGTGAACACCCGCCGGTGATCGATCGGGTGCGTCAGGGCATCATGAATTTCCCGGAGAGCCACGGAGTAAGCGCGAAGCGATTGGAGCGGCTGGCGGCGGTCTTGGAACTGTACCGGGCCAAAGGGATTCAGGTGGCCGGGTTTGCGCCGCCCTTCTCCACCGAAGTCTACCGTCAGCTTTCAACCGACCCTCGGCACCGGGATTTGTTCAGTGCGTTCCGCCGCGAGATCCCCGAGGCCTTTCGCCGTACGAGCACCCCGTTCATCGATGGCAGCGATCTAGGGTCTTTCGGTTTGGACGACCGTTCTATGTTCGACGGCTTCCACGCCGCCGAGACGTTCCATCTGCATCTGCTGCGCAGGATGCTTGACCAGTTTCCTGAGACCGGCGCAATGCTGCCCGGCGCCCGGCCTGCCATCGAGGAGATGCTACGTTCCGGGAAGACCAATTTCTGGTACATCGGCCAATGACATTCTGCACTCCCGAGTTCCTCATCTTTCTGGTCATCGTGCTCAGCAGCTATTGGCTGCTGCCGAGGCGAGGCCAGAACGCCCTGCTGGTGGTGGCGAGTTTTGTCTTCTACGGCTGGTGGGACTGGCGGTTTCTGTTCCTCCTCGCCTTCGCGACGGGGGTGGATTTCGTGGCGGCGCGCAAAATGGCCGCGACAGAGAATCAGGCGACCCGGCGCGCCCTGCTGCTGGCCTCGCTGGCGATCAATTTGGGTACCCTCGGGTTCTTCAAATACTTCAATTTCTTCATCGACTCGGCCTACTCGGCGATGCAAGCGTTCGGCTTCACCGGAACGCCGCCATTGCTGAGGGTGATTCTGCCGGTAGGGGTTTCCTTTTACACGTTCCAGGCGTTGAGCTACACGATCGATGTCTACCGCCGGCGGATGCACGTCGTCAACGACCCTATCCAGTATTTCGCCTTCATCACGTTTTTCCCACAACTGGTGGCCGGGCCGATCGAGCGCGCCTCCAACATGGTGGACCAATTCGGCGCCGAGCGGCGATTCGATTTTGCCTTCGCCGCCGACGGACTTCGGCAGATGCTGTGGGGATTTTTCAAGAAAATGGTGGTGGCCGACAACCTGGCGCCGATCGTGAGCGCGGCCTACGATCACCCGGCAGGCGCGTCGGGATGGGCGCTCACCTGGGCAACCTATGCGTTCGCTTTTCAGATCTACTGCGATTTTTCGGGCTACACCGATATCGCCATTGGGTGCGCTCGTCTATTCGGCTTCCGCCTAAAACGGAACTTCGCCTATCCCTACTTTTCGCAAGATATCCGGGAATTCTGGCGGCGATGGCACATTTCGCTGTCGACCTGGTTCCGGGATTACCTCTACATCCCCCTGGGCGGAAACCGAGGTAGCGCGTACTTCACCAACCGCAACATCCTGATCGTATTCCTCGTCAGCGGTCTATGGCACGGCGCCAACTGGACCTTCGTGATCTGGGGACTGTTGCACGGCCTCTTTTTTCTATTGCTGCCGGCGTCGGCGGCAGGCGCCTCGCCTGATGACGCGCCGGGGGGAGATGACTGGCTCCCCAGTCCGGGCGTGGCGCTACGAATGGTGTGGACTTTCCATCTGGCGTGGTTCGCTTGGATTTTTTTCCGCGCGGCCAACGCCGGTGAAGCTTTCCAGATCATCGCAAAAATAGCGCGGGCACCCTTCGATGGCGGTTTCTTCCTGCCGCCCAAGTCCATGATGGCGTGGATAGGATTGCTACTCGTAGTTGAGTGGCTGGGCCGTTCGCGACAACACGCGCTGCAGGGCCTGTCGTGGTGGCCGCAGCCGCTGCGCTGGGCCGCTTACTATGGGGTGGTGGCGCTGATCCTGCTGGCGGCCCAACTCAATTACGTGCCGTTCATCTACTTCCAATTCTGAGTTGAGTAGCGGGCCGCTGACTACTTCTTGGCCGGAGGCTTGGGAGCGGCAGCAGCAGCCGGTTGAGCGGGCGCGGCCGGGGCAGGCCCGGCGACCATCTGAACGATGAAGGCGCCAAACTCGGACGAGGTGTGAACCGGCGGCACCGGAACCTTGCCGACGGGTTGGGCAACGGTCGTGAGCGCGACCGGGATCGAGACCGTGCCGCCCTGGTAGACGCCTTTCACAACGGGCGCGCCAAAGTAATTCTGCGCGTCGCGGACTTCGAAATTTTGTCCCGGCTGAAGAATGTCCTTCAAGTCGGCGTCCACCGCTTCTTTGCCTTCCCAGTTGAACGCGATGACGTGCCCGCGGCCCGGCTGAAACTTGTTGGGCCGGACGAAAACGCTCACCCCGGAGTTGGGCTTGGTGCCGTATGGAACATACGTGTTCTTGGAATACTCTTTGGTATCGAAGCCCGAGGTCGAACCAATGAACGTGTTGCCCTCGGCGGTAATCTTGCCGCACTTGATCACGATCATGGCGACGCCCATGGCGAAGTAGTTATTCTTGGCCGTCAACTCATCGCACCCGGCCAGGTAGCCGATGTTGTTTTGCCCGAGCGTTTCGGCTTTAGACCAATAGCTGAAATTTGAGATCAACACCGGCTTGACGGCCGACACTGCTCCGCCGAGCAGGATATTGCGCTCTTCCCCGCTCTTGGAAATCGTGCCGTTGTTGAAAACAACGTTGCCTTCCAGGTAAAAGTTATTGAGGAACGCCTTGTCGGAGCCGAAAATCTGAATACCGTGGCCGAAGTTCTGGAAGGAGATGTTGTCGGTCAGGTGTTTGACTCCCTCCTGGTTCTGGGAAGAGATACCATGCCCGTTGCCCTGGCCATTGGCGTCCTGGCCGTTGTAGTAGATCAGGTTGCCATACATTTCGGAAGCATCAAACCCACCCCAGAAACCAACCGTGCTGACGTCATGCACCACCAGGTTGATGAGCTTGTTGTTGGGTCCGAAAACATTGACGCCCACCGCTCGCGACTTGGGAGGATCGATACGCGGGGCCCACGAACTCATCACCTCAAAGCCCCAGTACCAGGTCCATGAGCCGTCGATACGCAGGATACTGTCTTCCTTCGGCTCCACTGGATGGTCCAAAATCACCCGCTCAGCCTCATAGGCCCGGACAATGATGGGATATCGCTCCGAGCCATTCAATCGGCTATTGAACTGTCCTTTGTAGGTGCCGCCCCGCAGCCAGATGAAGTCCCCCGGCAGCACGACCGACGGGTGCGAGAGGGCTGTCTGCAGATCCCAGGGAGAGTCCTTGCTGCCCTTGCCTTCCGGGGTCCCTTTCAGCGAAACGAAATAGTGCGAGGGCACGCGCTCAGGCGCCTTCTCGGCCTCTTTGGGAGCGTCACCGCAACTCGCCAGCAGGAAGACGGATAGTATCGGAAGAAGAAATTTCATATCAGAAGTAGAAACCTAGCACAAAACTGTCGGGATGCTTTGGGAGCGACTCACCAAAACAGGAGGCGAATCAAAGGATGACCGGGAAACACACCCATGGTGTCGAGATAAACAAACTCCCGCTAAAAACCCACCGGATTGGCTCAGCGGAGCAATTGAGCCGAGTTCTCCAGTACTCAAACTCCCCTCAGCGAGAGTATACAACACCCAGCCCAACTTCGCTAGTTCCTTCAATCCAAAGCTCGAACCGCGGCTTGAGGAGATCCAAATTTCTTGGTCCAGAGGATGCATGTTTGGGGGTAGAGGTCTACCGTGGTACTGGCTCTGAGGGGGGACAGTAGCACCCCTAACCATCTGGCAACATTAAATTAAGGTCCTATTACACCTTAGAGGCGGCTCAAAGCATTGTTTTGGTACAAGTTCTCGGTTATCCTACCTAAGGAACAAACAGTGCGTGCTGCCTGGTCATTAGTGTCATTCTCTGGAACCGATTTGCCTTGGAAATCGCGGATTCGTCGAACAACCTACCATATCCTGGAAGCGCTACGGCTGCGCCCGATGGTTTGGAATGTCGGCAATGCCTTCAAGGTGCATGAATTCCGGCAGCTCGTTGAGCTCTCAGGATTGAAGAAGACCCACACGGTGCTCGATCTTGGCTGCGGAACCGGGCTGCAAACGGTCCTGCTCGCCAGGCGATGTGCCAGCATCCTTGGCCTGGACGTCAGCCCCAAGGCCATCTTGGAAGCGCAGGAGCGGGCGATCCGCTGCGGCGTGGCAGACCGTGCCAAGTTTCGTTGTTCGCCGGTCGAGCAGTCCGAACTACCCTCCAATAGCTTTGACCGGGTCTACAGCTTTTGTGTACTCGAGCACATAGGCAACCTGGATCAAGTGCTCGCCGAGTTGTTACGCGTGATGAAGCCTGGCGCCGAAATGCATGTAACCGTGGACTCGTTAGCCAATGTCCACGATCCCCGGCTGATTGAGAAGCACCGCCAGGATCATTTCGTCGTCGAGTATTTCACCCCAGCGTCAGTATCTGAACGGTTAACCCGCGCCGGATTTGAACTCCAGGAAGTCCGTCCGCTATTCACCAGCGAGCTGGCAAGCCGGGCGTTTGAACAGCGCATTATCAACAGCGGGCACCTTGGCATGCTTGCCAAACTCCAGCTTTATCTGGAATTGCGCCAGGAGAAAAACCGCGACGCCAAAGAGGGCATTATGGTGCTGGTGCGCGCTCGTAAGCCTTTGGCCCCGATGGGCATGACAAAATCGGCGTGAGAAGTTTTCCAGGCTGCTCACCGAACTCTAATTCGCGGGAGGGGTTGGCGGCGCCGGCGGGGCGTCTGACCTGACGGTGCGGACGACGAAAGCCGCAAATTCCTGCGAAGTGTGAACGGGGGGATTCGGGACCGCACCGACGGTAGTACTCACCTTGGTCAGTTTCATGGGCACCGGCACGGCCAGACCATCATAGGTGCCAGACGCTACGGGGCTACCAAAGTAGTCCTGCGCATCGTGGATCTCATAGTCTTGCCCAGGCAGGAGAATGCTCCTTAGGTTCACATCAACTTGATCTTTTAATTCCCAGTTGTAGATGACGATATGGCCACGTCCTTCCTCATACTGGTTGGGCCTTACGAAGACGTCGACACCGCTCACTGGCTTGGTGCCATAGGCGTAGTAGGTATTGGACGGGAACTTAACCCGGTCAACTCCGGTGACTGACCCGATAAAGGTATTGCCTTCCAAGACCTCCGGCTCACACTTAATCAGCAGGAGGGCGACACCAACGGCAAAGTAGTTATTCTTGGCCTTCAATTGGTCGCAACCGGCCAGGTAGCCGATGTTGTTCTGCCCCAGCGAAGTGGCCTTTGACCAGTAGGTGAAGTTCGAGATCAGCACCGGATTGGTGGCGAGTACGCCTCCGCCCAGCAGGATGTTGCGCTCCTCGCCGAACCGGGAAAGCACGCCGTTGTTGAAGGCGACGTTGCCCTCCAGCTTGAAGTTGTTCAGAAAGGCTTCATCGGAACCAAAAACGTGGAGGCCGTGGCTGAAGTTCTGAAAGACGATGTTGTCGGTGATGAGTTTGGAACCTTCGCGGTTTTGCCCGTAGATACCGTGGCCGTGGCCGCGATCACCACGGTCCTCGCCATTGTTGTAGACAATGTTTCCGTACATCTCCGAATCGTCCGATCCGGACCAGAAGCCGGTGCCGAAGGTATCGTGAATCGCCAGATTGATCAGCTTCACGTGGGGACCATACACGTTGACTGCCGTGGCCCGCTGCTTGGGAGGGTCGATGCGGACCGGCCAGGAACTGATCACTTCCAGCCCCCAATACCAGGTCCAGGCCCCGTCGATGCGCAACACCTGCAGCTCCTCGGGCTGGCCGGGATAATCCAGCGTCGCCCGTTCGCCCCGGTAGTTGCGTACAATGATGGGCCGTCCGGGCGCCCCTTTCAATTTGCTGGTAAACGTGCCACGATAAACCCCCTGGCGGAGCCAGATGTTGTCCCCGGCTTGGACGATCGCCGGATGGGAGAGGGCCGTTTGCAGGTCCCACGGGCGTTCCAGCGAACCATCTCCCTCGGGCGAACCATCGGGAGCGACAATGAAATCGGCCGCGATAAACTCGCCAGACGCCAGCAGCAGCATGGGCAGCATCCGGAGAGTCGAATGTATTATCCGTAGTATTTTCAAGAAATTCCTGGTGCTGCTGGTTGGCCGGATACCCCGGCACCCCTCACAAACGAGCGAATCGCGCCGTACCAGGTGCCGAAGCCATAGGCCAAATGCACCGACAATGCGACTGGTATGAACAGGATCATGCTCGGCCCAAACCGGGAAATCCCCTTCAAAGAATAGTATACGCCAAGTGCCAGATAGGCGGCAAAGAACGCCGCGCCCCAGCGAAATAGAGGCGGTGAAAGGAACGCGCAGGCCAGCCAGACCAACAGAAACGCGGCGAAACCGGCGGGCGCCAAGTGCCGGGCCGCTCCGATCCGGCCATTCTTTCTGAAAGTGTCGAACTTGAACTTCCCGTAGCGCCAATATTGATCGAGCGCTTTGCGCCAGGAAGGCCTGGCATAGTAAGTGGTGCGAATGGAAGGGTCAAACCAGAGCTTCTCGCCGGCGGCGGTCAGGCGCAGATTCAATTCGTCGTCCTGGTTGGTGGTGAACTGTTCGTCGAAATAGCCATACTTGTCGAACACTTCCCGGCGATAACAGCCATACACAACGGTGTCAACGAACCCCGGGGGGCCGCCGACACGAAAGCGCACGTTACCCACGCCGAAGACACAACTCTGCACCGCGGCTACGGCCTTGCCAACAAAAGTATCGCTGATGGTGTCAAGCAGTCCGCCTACGGCCGCCGCGTCCGGATGGGCAGCGATCGCGGCCAGGTTCCGCTCAGCCCAATCCGGGCCTGGAATGGAGTGCCCACCGTAAATACAGACATAGGGGGCACGCGAGGCCTGAATGCCAAGATTGAAGGCGCGCGGGGTGATTCGCCCGGGATTGGAGATAACCCTGAGGCGCGAGTCATTTTTGGCGATCTCGGCGAGCACGGCCACTGAACGGTCTTCCGAGGCGCTGTCGACCACGATTACTTCAATCTCCGGAACCGATCCGGACAGAAACGAATTGACGCAACTGGCGATGTTTTTTTCCTCGTTGCGACAAGGTATCGTCACCGAGATTCGGGGCCGCTGGCCGGCCGGCAGATTGGATGAATCCTTCAAATTAGTCTCCGTCATGAACGCGACGAGAACTCCCGCCGGTCCAGCTCTTCAATTTCGCTCTCAGGAATCCGGCACACAATGGCACGGAACTTCCCGTTGGGTTCTCTGGGCACCTGCGCCACGGGCTCCAGCACCACTTCCATTGGACCCACTTCGTGAATCAGCCGACTGCGGATCGCCGCTTCGTCCTGCTCAGAAAAACCGGGCCCAGGCGTGAAGATCACGCGTAGCCTTTCGCGGCTTTCCTGAACGATCTGGGCCTCCTCGACCGGCAGACCATAGAAAGTTGGGTTCAGCCAGAAGACGCGCCGCCCGTCGCGCGTAATCAGTTGGTCATTCCGCCGGCCTTCGAGGCCTAGCAAGAGGGGTAGCGACCGGCCGCACCGGCAGCGGGTATCGGGATCGGAAAGGCGGCCCCGGTCACCGACTCGATAACGGATCAACGGCATGTCATCGTTGAACAGTCCGGTGCACACCAGATCTCCGGCTTGCCCGGGAGGCACCGGTTTGCCGTTTTCGATGACCTCCGTCCAGCCGGCCTCGGGCCATTGATGCAGCGAGCCCTCGCGGCATTCGCTCGCGGCCGAGGCGATTTCAGCCATGCCATACGTTTCCCGCACCGGACAATGGAAAGCTTCAGCGATTGCCTGCCGTTGATGGGGATAGACGGGCTCGGCATTGGTGACAACGACTGCCATGTTCAGATCCGTTATTCCCATTCGGAGCACGTATCTGGCCAATAAATCCAGAGCGGACGTATAGCCGATCAGGTACCGGATTTTGTACTTCCGAAGTGCCTCCACATAACCGGCTGCGTTGGCGGCCGTCAAATGGAACGTCGACAAGTAAAGCTGGTTCATGCCGCGATTCCAGACCCAGAAGGGCGGCTTTTGTTGACTGGCGGGCGTCACCATCTGGCCACCTAGAATGGCCCAGCGATCATGTCTCGATATTCCATGCCAACAACGCACCCGCGCCTCATGGAGTGCATACCAGGCCCGAACCGTCGCCCGCCGCAGGTAGATTTGAAGCGGGGTACCCGTGGTGCCGCTGGTATTGTCCAGAAACATTTTGCGCGGATCGCAATCGTCGGCGACGAACTCAGCGGCATGCTTCCGGAGCGTCTGTTTCTCAAGGATGGGCCAGTTTTCCAGAAGTTCCCAAGAAGACTGATCGCCCTCGGCACGGCGCTTGGCCCACTGCTCACGATAGAAGGGCACGCGCGTGGCGGCGCGGCGCAAGACGTGCGCCAACCGTTCCTCTCGCCAGCGTTTCCAATGCTCGGGCGTCCAATGCTCGCGCCCCAGCGCCTGCTCCACCAACCGGTCCGTCTCTGGACCATATCGCCAGGAGCGGAGATAAAAGCCGCGGGCCGTAGCGGCCCAGGAACGGAAAACGGGGGGAAGATGAAGATAGACGGTCTTTACCCATTGATTCACTGGCGTTTCCCTCCGGTTACCGAGCCAAGCAGGTCAGACCAACGGCTCACGACGGCTTGGGCGTCAAACTCCTCCGCCTTCCGACGTCCCGATCCGGACAGCCGCTCCGCCAGAACCGGATTGGTCAGAATCCGCTCCACAGCGGCGGCCATCGCGTCGGAGTCGTCAACCGGCACGATCAGGGAGTCTTCTCCATCTTCGAGTAAGTACGGAATGCCTCCCGGGTTAGTGGAGACCACACACAATCCGCAGGCCATGGCTTCGATGACGCTAACCGGCGTGTTATCGACGCTCGACGTGTTGAGGAAGATGTCGCCAGATGCCAATTGCTCCGGGACTTCGCTCTTGTTGATGCCGGGCACAATCGTGACGTTGCGCTCCAATCCCTTTTGCCGCAACAAACTCTGCGCAACCGCGAGGCTTCCGTCCTTCTCCCGGCCTACCATGACAAGCTCGAGATCTGGAAACTTGCGCACGAGCCGCTCAGCCACGAGAACAGCCATCGAAGGATTGTAGATCTTGTGGAAGGCGCGCAGCCAGACCAGTTTGGGCCGGGCTGAACCGCGGAGCCGGTATGGGTAGCAGTCAAGCTCGATCGAATTTGGAACCAGCACGATGTCAGGGTGATAAGCGCTGAGTTGCTCTTTCAGGTAGCGCGAAGGGGCTGTAATCAGGGTGGCCGACTCGAAGAGCCTTCGTACGCGTTCGCCGGATGACCGTGCGAACAATGGGAGGTTCCCCCCGTGGAGACAAAGAATGTAGGGCTTGCCTAACCGCCGGAGCAGGGCGCAAGTGGCCTCGGCCCACACAAAGGCCGGACCGCTAAACACGGCCACCTGCGCCACAGTGTACTCGCGTCGGCGGCTCCAGACGGTCCAGAGCATGTCAGCCATCCGCGCGGCGCGATTCGTACGCTGGGAAGTGGTGAGAACCTTGAAACCCCGGGAGGTCAAGTGCATCGCCAATTCCTCGCTGGCGGTGCGGGTCTGAACCGAGCGGTTCAGAAAGTTGCCCACCATCAATAGCCGCCCGTTCCATGGCTTGAACCGGGCTGGTGGATGAAGAGGAGACACGCTGGTCATGCCCTGGCCGCCTCTATCGGTTTGGCCGCCACCGGCCCGGCTTCGGAGAGTTCCCGCGGCAGCATCGGCGCCAGCCGTCCTTCGCGCACATATGCGGCCGCACGCGCCAGGAAGGGCTCCAGGTGCTTCAGGTCCTGCGAGCCGCCGGTCAACAGTGAATGCGGATGGCCATAGGCGACCGTCAAGCCGCCTTCGTTCACGCTCCGGTCCAGCATCGCCGTAGCCCCGGAATCAAAGCCGCACGGTGTGTTCAGTTGCACGCAATTGATGCCGGCGATCCGCTCAATTCGCGCCGGACCGGCCAGCCGCTTGCCGGTAAGCCGCTCGAACAGGTGTTTCCAAACGGGCCGGTAGGCGACGCGGCAGAACTCATAGCCGCTTTCGGCCAGTGCCTCACAAACGGCATGAAGACCCGTATGTCCCGGCCCGGCTTCGCGGCGCTCGCTGAGGCTGAAGGCTAGCTTGGCGGGATAGTGGAACGGCTGATTGTAAGGTGGCACGAACGTGGTGACCCGGTGTCCGATGCACTGCTCCAGCGCCTCTTTGCTGCGCTTCAAGGTCCGCCGGACGTCTCCGGCCTTGAGCCCGGGGAGCCAGTCGTGATGAAATGAGTGGCTACCCACCTCATGGCCGGCCTCATGGATGCGCCGAACCTGCGCCGGATCGTGATAGGGCCGCTCGCCGGGCAAAGCGGCCGCTCCCACCACGGCAAAGCAGGCGGGAATCGAATGACGGGCGTGGACCTCGAGGAGCTTGTCGGTATTAGGAAATTCCAGCGCTCCCCAATCCGCACGGCCATGACCGGCGCGGGAGCGATCGCCACCCCATTGCGTGTCGTAGTCCCAGAAGATCATCAGTCCGGCTGGATTGGCTTGGCTCACTGCTTCTCCTCCGGTTTGCGCGTGGCAACCAGGCACCAGGCCGACGAGGCGCGATCCCCGCCAGACCGAGGCCGATCCATCCAATCCAGCACCAGCGTCAGCGGATAACAAGCGGCCCGCATCGGCGCCGAAGCACCAGCCTGAATCGCCACCTGCTTGGCCAGCGTACCCAGACGGCCCACGGCAGGCTCAATCGCGTCGACCGTGAATCCGGACTCATCACTCCAATCCCGCAACTGCTGCCGGGTGAATCCCCATTCGCCGGAGAGTTTGGGAAGCCAGCCGGCGACCGGTGACTCAGGCAGGTGCCGGGGACCGTAGAGGATAAGCGTGCCGCCCGGACGAAGCCAGCGGCGGAAACAGGCGAGCAATTCGGGGCCACGGCCGATCTGCGCCAGATAGTGGGCAGACGCAACCGAGAGCACCAGGTCGACCGGCTCGGCTGGCGCGAACCGAAGGAAATCGGCCACCGCAAACTCGACGTTGGGCACGTGGAGGCGGGCGCGGGCCTGCTTGGCCTGCGTGATCTTTGGCTCGTCCAGATCGATTCCCTGAATCCGCCAGCCGGGCCGGCGCGCCGCCAATTCGAAAGACCAGATACCATCGCCGCAACCGGCATCCAGCACCGAGAGTCCGCGCTCGGGCAACTGCGCCAGCCGGGGCCAAAGGATATTCCACTTCTGGCGGGCGTGCAAATCGGCAACGCCGTACCAGCGCTGGAACCGGGCCGATATCGGCCCGCGCAACGCGGCGGTGGCTTGGCCGAGCATGCCGGACCGTTCCCGGGTCAAAGCTGGCGCGGCCAGACGAGTAATCGGCTGATCGTTTACTAACATGACTTAGAATGCCTCCAGTTCATTTTGAACGGGAGTTACCACGTTCGATGGCGGCGGGGCCGGCTGGTCAAAGAGTAGCAGTGCTATCCGCCGTCCGCCTTCCACGTACTGGGCGCAGCCGAGGCCAAAGAAGAACGACACCGACGCCAGCCGCATTCCGTTGATCATCATGTACATCAGCGCCCAGGCGATCATGCTGACGGCCATACACTTGCCCACGGGTGTGGTGCGGACTTTAAACACCCTCTGCAGCGCCGTCAGGAACAGCAATCCCATCGCTGCCAAGCCGAGCGACCCGTGGTCTGAAAGTAGCCGGGTGAACTCAGTGTGGGCGATGCCGATGCCCGATATCCTGTCGCGCTCGATCATGGCAGTGCCCGGACCGAGGCCGAACACCGGATTTTCGGCGAAGATTTGCAGATCGGCCATTACCAGCCTGTCCCGGCGGCTGACGTTGCCGCTGGAGAAGCGCTTGCTTAAGGCGCCGCCTGTGAAGTCGTCCAGTAACGGTTCAATGACGAAGGTAGCAGCCAGGTATCCGACGACCCCGATGACTACCAACCGCATGCGCTGCTGCTTGCTACGCGCCAGGAAGATCGACCCCATGACGCCCACGGCCGCAGCCCCCAGGAGACCGCCCCGTGAAAACGTCATGGCCGACTGCCCCGCAAAGGCGACCGCGGCGAGCCCGACCACGACCAGCATCGAAAACTTGATCTTTTTCGATTGGATCAAGATGAAGGCAGCCAGCAGAGCCGCCATGCCCAGGATCGACGCCACCTGATTGGGGCCGTACCCGCCGCTGGTGACGAAACTGGAGTTGGACCCGAAGGTAATGTGCTTGGCTTGGATAATGCCGTAGACGGCAATAGTGAGGATGCCCGTGGCTGGCGCCATGTAGGCCAGAAAAAGCCGATGCAGCTTGGCAGGGGACAATTTGACGTTTACAAAAAAACAGGCGCACACCATCAGCGCGAAGGGCCCCGAGAGATTGAAACTAACCTCCTGGCGCGCCAAGTTGAAGGGCAGTCCCAGGAACGTCATCATGAGGGACGGCAACAGCAAAAGGAAATAGAGTAGCGCCAGATCGCTCTTCTTGGGTCTGGGCAACTGTACCCAAGCCAGGATGAAAAGAGCCGATATCGCATATTTGCCGAACTCCCAGAACACCTTGGAACCGGTCATGCGCCAAAGCACTTCTCCCCCCGCAATGTAGGCGCCGACGTAGGCAACTTTCTCCAGCGGCGCTTTGATCCCCACCAGATAAAGCCCATATCCGAAAACCACCATCCCATGCACGGTGCTGATCAACGAACTGCTGGAACAAATCAGACCAAGCGCGGCATGGGCCACCAGCACGGCCGCAATAAAGGAAGCCGACATAGCCTTTCCAGGCGCGTCTTCCTGTGAACCCGACCTGAGCGCGGCGGCCATCGGGCCGCTGATTTCAATAGCGTCTGTCATGATATTGTCGTTCCATAAAGGTCCCTGAGCCATAACGGCAGCAGGCTGTCGGAATGAGACTTTTCGGTCATGCACCGCGCCCGTTGCCCCATGGCGCGGCGCAGGTCCGGGTTATCGGTGAGGCGTAGCACCGCCTCGCAAAGGGCCGAGTCATCCCCGGGAGGGCAAATAAAACCCGTGCGTTCGTGTTCGATCAGATCCGGCACGCCGCCCACTCGCGTGGCGACCACTGGTAAACCCGAGGCCATGGCCTCCAGCACCACATTGGGGCTGCCCTCATGATCTGAACTTAGCACGAGCATGCCCGCCTTCTGATACACGGCAGGCATGTCGGCGACGGAGCCGGAAAAAGTCAGAGCCTCGGAAGTCAACCCGAGCCCGGCGGCCTGTTTTTCGAGCGTCTCGCGCAGGTTGCCGGAGCCGACGATTCGCCCGGTGACCGGATAAGTGGATCGGGCGCGGGCACCGGCCAACACCTTCAAGAAGATGTCATGGCGCTTCTCCGGACCGAGCCGGCCCACCGACAACAACTCGATCGGTCCAGCGGGAGGAGTCTCCAGCGGGTGGAAAAGGCTGAGATCGATTACATTAGGCAGGAGCGTCAGGCGTTCGGCCGGCACGCCAAGCTGGATCGCCTCATCAATCGACTGCTGAGAGTTAGCAGCGATGTGCCGCAAACGAAGGAGGCTGAATTTCCGGAGGAAGGCCGCGTTGCGAACCACCGCCCAATTCGTCGCGCTGCGAATCGCGCCAACCTCGGGAATGCCCAGCCAACGAGCGGCGAACAAGACATACGGATTGGTATAAAAATGCTGGCTCTGCAGCACCGAAGGACGGAATCGCCGGACTTCTTTGATGATGGCCGCCAAGCGCGCTAACTTCGACGGATTACGCCCTACCCACTGGACCTGCACACCGGTGGCCTCAATCTTATCCTGCCAGAATTCACCCTGCGTCAGGCATAGCACCTGAGTTGTAGCGCCGGCCCGCGCCAGTGAGCGGGCCATGTAGTAGAGCTGCCGTTCCGATCCGCCCTGGGCAAGCGTGCCCGCGACGAAGCTGATGCGGAGATGGCTCAAGTCAGGAATCACAGGCTCGCAGTCCCCCAGGCTTCCCGAAGATAGCCACCGATGGTGTCGCGCCAGTTCTCGAGCGAATATGACCGCGCGGTGGCAATCGCGGTTTCAGACATCGCCTCGTAGCGCGCCGCATCGGCCAGGCAATCTTCGACGGCGGCCGCCACGGCCTGCCCGGAGACCTCGCTCAACAGGATGCCGGCGCCGCAGCCGATTAATAGTGGCAGCACCGAAACGGGCGTGGTGACAACCGGTAAACCGCTGGCCAGCGCCTCGAGCACGGACTTGGGAAATCCTTCACTGACCGACGGCATGCAGAACAGGTCAGCCCGCCTCAGCAATGAGACAACCTCGCTCTGGCGGACGTTGCCGTGAAATCGGACACGCGCGGCCACCCCAAGCGACTCGGCCAATCGCTTATGGCCAGCCAACGCGGACCCATCGCCGACGACGTCGAGTCCAACCTGCGGGAATCGCTCGATGAGGTGCGGCAGGCTGGCAATCACATGTTCGGTCCCTTTACCCGGCTCCTGGCGGCACACGATGATGAGACGTGCCTGGCCTGGCTCAGTCCGCTGACGAGGACGGCTTCCGGCAATGTCGGCCGCCTTCAGCGAGGTCGCAAATATCCATTGCACGTGTGGATTGCGCGGCGAGGGGTTGTGGTCTGCGCCACCGGTGGCCAGCATCACGTTGCGGCCTCCGGCAAATGTTTCCATGAACCAGCGGCAAAAGCGCTGCGGCCCGCTCTTCTGCGAATTCCAGTTGCCGCAATAGCGCACGAACATCTGCTTTCGGAGCAGCAGAGCGACGACCAAGCCGATCGTACCGATATCGCCAGGAATCGCCACATGCACGGCGTCGGCCCGGCGCATCTCGCGAATCAACAGCAGCAGGTTGCCCCACAACCAGCCAATGGCACTGAGACGACGTCGCAATCCTACTCCGGTGAGCACCGACAGCGGCTGCACACTCAAATTGTTGCCGACCAGGAATTCTCCGGCGACGTCAGGCGCATTTCGGACGACGGGTATCACCAGCACGGTGCTGGAAAAAAGCTCCGATAGCGCGCGCATCTGCATCGGGAAGCCACCATCGGTGGCGTAGCCGGAAGGCGAGCCGGAAGCGAGCCAGCAAGGCTTATGCGATACGACAGCCAACTTCACCGAAGCTCTCCTTTCGCCCAACCAGCCATCCGGCCAAATCGCCGGCAAACCGTTCGTAGGTATTCTGGACGCTAAACAAGTCTTCGACCGTGCGGCGTCCGTGCAGGCTCTGATGTTCGGAGGCGGCCGCACTGGTCAGCAGTTGGACGGTCTGTTGAGCCAGTTCCTCGTCGGACACGGCAGGGAGAACGGCGCGGCGCTCCACCAGTTCCATGCCCGCCACCGCATCGGGAGTACACACCGAAGGCACCCCAATTGCGAGTACCTCTACCATGCGGCTGCGAAATCCATACGTGCCGTCGAAGGGACATACCACCACGCTCATCGTGCCAAGCAACGGCGGCAAATCCTTCACAAAGCCGGAGACCTTGATGAGAGGATTGCTGGTGAGCGCCCGGATCGATTCCGGGGGACCGCCGCCGACAATCCAGAATTCGGCGTTGGGAAAACGCTGCCAGACCGCGGGCATGACACAGCGCAGGACGCGCAGCGCGCCTTCCTGGTTCCGCTTGGCGCCCATGCCGCCGTAGTAGGCCACGCGCGGCCCGCTGGCCGGCTTCCAACCATATGGCCACCGTTCCAGGTCCACGCCCATCGGAGTGTAGAAAACTTGTTTGGACGCCTGCACGGTGGCCCGCGTGTAGTCGAATTCGTCCCGATTGATCGCCACCAGCGCATCGAAGTCACGCCAGGCCGCTTCCTCGTGCCGGCGATACTGGTTGACCAGACGGTTGCGGAGGAAGGCCGGTATCCCGGGCTCCAGTTTCATCTCGGCCTCGTAGGCTCGCCAAAGCACGTTGTGCATGTCCAGAATTGTGGGAATGCCCAGCTTGCGGAACACGCTCAGACTCGGGGCCGCGTGCCAGTATTCGTAAAGCACGGCATCGAACGAGGCTTTGCCGACGAGGGCCTCCACTCGTTCCGGCGTGAACTCGATGCGGGAGATCACATGATTGGAACGGCGCAGTCCGGTGCGGGCCTGGTAGGCCATGCCCCTCAGCTGATGGGGAATCCGGGCCACTCGCGATGACGGGTAGAGGGCCGACAGCACCACCGCTTCGTCGCACCGCTCTCGCAATTGGCGGATTACTTCCACACGCTCTTCTTCCGGAGCGACGGTCCCAAAGGTGAGGTGGAACCGTTCGCGAAGTGACGCCAGCATGTAGCTTATGCGCAGCGCCTGTCCCGAAGACATCGGGAACGGCAGGGCGTGTGAGAGAACCAGCAAACGGGGTCGGTGCATGGCCATCACTCCCCTAACGGGAAACGCTCTTTCCGGCCGAGGCCAAAGCAAGTAGCCGCTCGGCGACGCGCTCACCTGACTTGCCGTCGAGGTTATCGCCGAACATGCTGTGAATCAAATCATGGCGCTGTTGACGCCGGTCAGCCGGTTTCCGCAAGGCGTTCTCCAGGGCCGCGGGCATGTCCTTGATGTCGTAGACAACATTGATTGCGCCACTCTCGGCCACGGGCCGGTAATGGTCGAACTTGTAGTAGTCGGCGAATTTGACCGGGGAGATATCGACGCCCGGAGGATTGTAGCCGACGTTGATCACGGGCCGGTCGAACATGCACAGCTCCAGCGACATGGTTGAAGAGATGTTGATTCCGGCGTCCACGTGGAGGAACGTATTGGTCAACATGATCACGTCGTCCGGCAGTGGCGTCAACCAGGTCTGATCCCAATTCACGTGCTGGAAGATGATGTCCGGCCGACGCCCCTTGAGGTCGTCGAAACGATTGGTGCGGTCCTTGGGGTAGACCCGGACCAGCAGTTGCGGGGAACCGGGAATGTTCTTGACCATGTCGGCGATCCCCTCCACCACGACCATTTCGTGAGGCATGTAGTTGACCATGCCGGAGGAGTAGAGAATGATGGGGCGCGCCGGGTCTGCTCCCACCTTCGCGCAGAAATCCTCACGGGTCCAGTGATACTTCTTCTGGAAATGGAAATCAAACTGCGGCGTGCCGGTAACAAACACGCGGCTCCCTGGGGTGTCCCGGTAAATGTCGAGGAACTGGGCGCGCATGTCGTCGCTCCAGGTCAGGTAGTAGTCATAGGGGAGCATGATACGCCCCTGCGACGTGAGATTGTCCCAGGAAAAGATGAACGTGGCAGTCGGAATGTCAAGCCACTGGGCGGCCTGCACGGGCTGGATGGCGGGGTTGCAGTGAACGTGCGAGGCGTTGAACACCAGCGACGGCTGCAACTTGCGCATGTAGTCGGTGTACTCGTTCGTGTTCCGCAACACGCGGCTGACGACGCGCTCAGCACCGTTCAGGGCTTTCAGACCCGTCCGGTTAGCGAAGGGGTAGCACAACATCTTCTTGCCTTCGCGCTTCAATTTTTCCGAAGTGGAGAACTGCGAATCGAAGTCGCGCAGGCGCCAACGATCCTGGGCCGCCCACGACCATAGCCAGCGGCCATGCGCCATGTCGAGAACCTCTCGCATCAGGCGGGCCGGGTAGCGCTCATTGATCAGCTTGGCCTCGCTCAGGCTATCAAAGCGGGTCTCCATCATGCTGCGGGACTCTTCATCCGGGATCACCGAGATCAGGTGAACTTCGGCTTCCTGCGCCACCAGATCCAGGGCGTCGCCAAACACGAAGTTCCGCACGGCTTCGCCGCGAGGCAAAATGGCCACGATCTTCTTCTTGCTGCGGGAAGGGCTGGTCCGGCGTTGCGCTGGGGGCTTGTTAATGGTTGTTGCTAAGCTCATACAGTAAATACCTTCTTCTGATCAGCGGCCGAGGACGGCAGCCTGCTGAACCGGTTCGAGGACCCAATCGGCTCGCGGCACCAGAGCTGAATTGTTCCCACTGGAATCACCGCCGAAATCCAGGTTTAGTGTGTCGGAAACGTAACGCGACGAAGCGAGTTCGCCACGCAATAGAACTTTGAAGTGGAGTGAATACATGCCGGGCTCAAGCCAAAGAGCCGGGAGCTTGACGCGGACATCGTATGCTCCTTCCCAGCGGCTGCTGGCCGCCAGCTCTGAGCTTTCACGGCGCAGGTGAAACACGGCTCGCTGGTTGGCATCCTCAAGCAGACAAAGAACGGAGAAGCCGCTCACCTGGGCGCCGAGGTGCAGCGTGGTGCCTACTTCAAACCCTTCGGCTTGACCGACCGTGCTGCCCTCGCGGTCAACCACGCGAACGTCGCCGAAGCCGAACCCTGACGCGGGCGCCGAATTTGCCTCGCGCTTGGCCTCGGTGGTGAGCCGGTAGTAGGTTTCGATGGCGCGGCCCACGTCGGCATATTCCACCATGCGGCCCCCATGCATGACCAAACCTTTGCGGCAGAGCGAGCGCACGGCACCCATGTTGTGGCTGACGAAAACCACCGTGCGACCGGTGCGCGCGACGTCGCCCATTTTGCCAATGCACTTCTTCTGGAAAGCAACGTCGCCCACGGCGAGCACTTCGTCAACCAGCAGGGTCTCCGGCTCCAGGTGCGCGGCCACGGCGAACGCGAGCCGCAAATACATGCCCGTCGAATAGTGTTTGACCGGCGTATCGATGAACCGGTCGACTTCGGCGAAGTCGACGATCTCGTCGAACTGGCGTTCGATACTCGCTTTCTTCATGCCGAGGATGGCGCCATTGAGGTAGATATTCTCGCGCCCGCTGAGCTCGTTGTGGAAACCGGTGCCCACTTCAAGAAGGGAACCAATGCGCCCGTAGATATCGATGCTGCCGGACGTGGGCTCGGTGATGCGCGACAGCACCTTGAGGAGCGTGCTTTTGCCGGCGCCGTTGCGCCCGATGACGCCCACCACTTCGCCGCGCGGAATCTCAAAGCTCACGTCGCGCAGGGCCCACAAGGTGTTGTTCGCCGATTGAGCGCTGTCGGCCGAGGACCGCCGGAGTGCGCGGAGCGGAGCGCCCAAGCCCGAGGTGATGGAATCGCGCAGGGTCCGGTACCGGGCCTGCTTGGCTCCGATACGATACATCTTGGATAAATTTTCGGCGCGGATCGCTAGGTTGCTCATACGACTCCAGACAATCTCCTTTGTACTGACATTCCCAAACTGATCCACTGCCAGATGTAGTAACTATTATCGCTTGATCCGGTGAGATATTCTCGCCAACTGGCCCGCACTTGGTCAGGCAGAATCCACGCGCCCGCATGCTCGGCCAGGGCCGATTCCAGGCAATCTTCCACCCAGCCCCGCAGTGGGCCGGAGAGCCATTCGCGTTGCGGGGTCTGCAAGGGGCGCTTGGGGGCCTCCACCACGGCTCCCGGCGCCAGATCACGAGCAATCTGCCGCAGCGTCCACTTGCGCACACCGTCGCGAATTTTGCGATCCGCCGGTTGGCGCATGGCGAGCTCGAAAAGGCGATGATCTAGAAACGGTTGGCGCAATTCAGTTGACGAGCGCATCGAAATACGATCATTGAATCGCAGGGCCCTCGGAATCTTGTTAAAACACGAATCGAGATACTGCCGATTGCGGATGGCGTCCGGGAACGGCTTGGGGGCATTCAAGGGCTGCGCCAGAGCGCGGAAGTCCTCCGCTAGACATTCTGGCCTGACCGCCCGCTGCTTGGTGCCCTGCAGCGGCGCGCTATCGGTGGACGCGCCGGCCAGTGATTCGTAGTAGTCATAGCCGGCCCATTGTTCGTCCTGCCCCTGACCCTCGAGGAGCACGATGACGCCTTGCTCGCGGGCGCGTTCGAATACGCGGGCGTAAGCCAGCGTCGGGATGCCGCCGAACGGCTCATCCTGGTGCGCCTGAACCGACTCAGCCAAAGCGGGCACTTCGCTGGCGCGCAACTCACAGACCACAACCGGGTGCCGGGTATGAGCGGTCATCTGCCGCACCCAAGGCAACTCGTCGTAACGCGCGTCTCCCGTGATATAGGTGAACGCTTTGACGTCGCTATCCTGGCCCTGAATCTTCTGGACCAGGCCGAGCAGCACCGATGAATCAAGTCCGCCGCTGAGGTTGATACCGACTGGCACGTCGGCACGGAAACGCAACTTGACCGCGTCGATCAAGAGCGCCAGATACTCTTCCTGCACGGTCTCCTGCGAACGGGTATCGAAGTCCTGCCCAACCCGCGCCGCCAGATCATACCAGCGGTTGATCTTCATGTCGCCGTTTTCCCAGATCAGATAGTGGCCCGGGGGCACGGCAAAGGTGTTCTCGTAAAAACTCTCGTCGGTATGGTCATGCAGGCCATATGTGAGGTAGGTGGCCCAGGCGCGCGGGTTCGGTGTGGTGGGCGCGCCAGCCGCATGCAGAGCGCGAATTTCGCTGGCCAGCAACAGACAGCCGTCGGCCCGGCGATGATAGTGCAATGGCTTCACGCCAAAACGGTCTCGCGCACCAAACACACGGCGGCGGCGGGAATCCCAGATGAGGAAAGAGAACATCCCGATAAAGCGATCCAGGCAGCCGACGCCCCACTTCTCATAGGCGGCCAACACCACTTCGGTGTCGGTCTGCGACCGAAAAGGATAGTCACCGAGCTCGCGTTTCAGTTCCAGGTAGTTGTAGACTTCGCCATTAAAGACAATCTGCAGAGATCCGTCGGCGTTGGCCATGGGGTTCCGGCCGGCGTCGGATAGATCGAGAATGCTCAGCCGGTTGTGGCCGAGGCCCACCGTGCCGGAGGGATCGATGAAGATGCCGTGCTGGTCCGGACCGCGATGGGTCTGCGAGGCGACCATCGCCGACAGCTCACTCGCCCTCCAACCGTTACCTAAGATTGCCAGAATTCCACACATATAGTTCGACTACCTTGCTCCCAATTCAACGACCGCCGTGCGGGCCTCGTCATTCCGAGCCGCCCAGCCATTCACCGACGCTTCCAGCTTTTTCGCCATAAACAGCTCGGTTTTTTCCATGGACTCGACCGTGCAGCCGCCGATATGCGGTGTGATTAATAGGTTGTTGCCGCGCTTGGCAAACTCAACCAGCGGTTGCTCTCCCTGGCGGGTCTGTTCGTCGCGCAGGACGTCTACCGCCGCCCCGCTCAACCGGCCCGATTCCAGGGCCGCCAGCAGCGCTGCCTCGTCCACCAGTTCGCCGCGGGCGGTGTTCACAAACCAGGCGCCCGGTTTCATCTTGGCGATTTGGGCAGCGCCAAACATTCCTTCGGTTTCCGAGCTCAGGCTGACGTGCAGCGAAACAAGACTGGACTGAGCCAGCAGCTTATCGAGCGTCACGAGCTTCAGGTCTGGCGGAAGCGCGACCTGGGAGACAGCCGGGTCCGCTACCAGCACGGTCGCGTCAAACGCTTGCAGATAACGAGCCACTAAGGTTCCGAGGCGCCCGTACCCGACAATTCCCACCGTCATCCCGGACAATTCGTTCCCGCGGAATTGGTCACGGTCCCAACCACCCTCTTGCACATGCGCCATCGCGGCGGGCAAGCGGCGCAGCAACGCCAGCATCAGACCGATCGTCAGTTCGGCGGTCGCCCGCACGTCGCGCAGGAATTCGGTCTCACCCCGTAGCGACAACACTTCAATTCCGCGGCGAGCAGCCTCGTCAACCGCAATGTGATTGAGGCCGGTGGTGGGAGAAACGATCGCGCGCAGACCCGGAGCGGCATCGAGCACCCGGGCGTCGATGTGATGACGCAGCCGGACCCACAGCACCTCGGCCGAGCCAGCGCCGGCCATCAGGCTATCGTAATCGCCCGCAGCCAGTTGCACGTCGGCAAAGCGCCGGAGCGATTCCAGCGCGCGCGGCGAAAACCGGTCAGGTTCGGCCATCAGAACCTTTACGCGGGTTGGCACTGGGCGCTCCTTAAGATCATCTGTTCGGCCAGAAACAAGTCAAACGGCGCATCTATGTTGATGGCTCTTTCCTCAGGCACGATCCACGCCTGGCAGCGCGCGCCTTTCAGAGAATTCTGCTCCATCAGGACCTCGATACGGGTCAGATAAATCGAGCCCTCGCGGAGGTAAATCTTTGGCAATTGTTGTCGGGGCTGGCCTTCGAACATTTCCGCGAACGGTGGGTCGGCGACGAAGCCATCGGCGTCGATGAATTTCATGCGCGCCGGGTGCTTCTCGCCGGCGTCAACGAAGGAGATGACCGAATCGGCTCCGGTTTTTTGGAGTAACTCGATGGCGCCATCTATGTCCTGGGGCCGCCGGAGCGGGCTGGTAGGCTGCAAAATCATGACGGCGTCGAACCGCTCGCCTTGGCTTTCGAGCCATCGCACGGCGTGATGTAGAACTGGAATGGTCGGCGTACTATCCTGGGCAAGTTCAATCGGGCGCATGAAGGGAACTTCGAGATTGAGGGCCCGCGCGGCGTCGGCGATTTCCACGCTGTCGGTGGACACCACGCAACGGGTCAGCAGCCGGGATCCCAATACCGCATCGGCCGTGTAAGCCAGCAAGGGCCGGCCCAAGACGGGTGCGATATTTTTGTTGGGAATTCCCTTGGAGCCGCCGCGTGCGGGAATTACGCCAAGTACACGAAAAGACAAGCCCATTCCTCCTGTTCTAGTCCTGAATCGCCCCGGTGCGGGCTCCACGCCGCGCCTGCAGCGGTATGCTCTTGAAGTAACAATACATGAGAATTTCGCGTGCCGCCATCTCAAAAGCAGCTTTTGGAGTACTCAGAAGTACTGTCTTTGCAAGGCGCAGTAGGCTCGGCATCGGTACGGGCCAAAGCTTGCCGGTGGAACGGAACACCGCCAGCCGCTCACGATTCATGATTTGGACCGATTCCAGGAGCCGGCGCTTGCGCATATGTAGGTAGTACGCGTCGGAACGTTCTATCACATGGCCTGCCCGCAAAGCATCCATGGCCCACATCTTGTCCTCAACGGCTTCCAACTGCTCATCAAACGGGATTTGTTCCCAGACCGAGCGCCGGAGGACGCAGCCGCTGGCGATGGGGCCGTGTTGGACGATGGAGAAGAAGTCCACGGGCCAGGTGAGCCTGCCGCCTTCGACCCAGTTTTCCAGGTCGGCCGTCTTGCTGACCAACATGCAGCGCACGGCGGCGACTTTCGGATCGTCAAACTTAGCCAGGGCTTTGGTGATGAAGTCCTTGCCCAGTGGCAGCGAATGAGCGCTGAGCAAGAGAATGAAATCGCCCGTGCTGGCCTCAATCCCGCGATTGATGGCCCGGCCGTAGCTGAATTGACTTTTGGGTAGGTGGACCACCCTGGCGCCGAAGTGGTCTGCCAGGGCCAGACTGCCATCGGTTGACTCGTTATCTACGAGTATGATCTCTTTGGCGTCGTATTCCTGCGCCGCCAAGGCAGGCAGAATCTTGGCGAGCATGCTCGCCTCATTCCGATTCCTAATTACTATCGAAACGGTACGCTTTTCTGACATGAGCCCTCCAGCGAACTTCAGCTTAATGTTTACGCTCTCGGCTCTCTCACCAACATTGCTCCCCAGCTTTCGTTACAGCGAAGCCAGGTAAGCCAGTTTGAACAACTACTAC
>JAYTKJ010000643.1:0-2964 GCA_043730365.1 Acidobacteriota bacterium
TTCTGGCGCGACGTCGCCTCCGGGCCCTACAAGATTGAGGATCTGCGTTTCCCCGGCGGCGCGTTCTTCTACAGCGGCAAAGACGTGGAGCGGTTCCTCAGCCCGGCCTGGAAGAGCTATCTCACGGCGTTGCGAGCCGAAGTGAAAACGCTCGAAAAAGCCGTGCCGGAGGCCTATCCGTTCCTGCACGTGCTGGCCGACAAGCCTGACCCGAAGAACGCGCGTGTGGCCCTGCGGGGCGACGCGGCCAATCCCGGCGAGGAAGCGCCGCGCCGATTTCTCTCGGTGCTGTGCGATGGCGAGCCGGAGCCTTACAAGCAGGGCAGCGGGCGACTGGAATTAGCCGAGTCCATCGCGTCGCCGAAGAATCCGTTGACGGCGCGTGTGATGGTGAATCGCATTTGGGCGCTGCATTTTGGGCAGGGCATTGTGCGGTCCACCAGCAACTTCGGGCAGCTGGGAGATCGGCCGACGCATCCGGAACTGCTCGATTATCTGGCCGGGCGGTTCATTGACTCGGGCTGGTCAGTCAAGGCGGTGCATCGCGAAATTCTGATGAGCGCGGCGTATCGCATGCAATCGGCTGAAACGCCGGCCAGCAACGTGGAGAAGGATTCCGACAACAGGCTGCTGTGGCGCGCGAACGTGCGCGAGCGGCTGGACGCCGAGGCCATGCGAGACTCGATTCTGGCCGTGTCCGGTTCCCTGGACCGGCAACTGGGCGGTCCGTCCAAGCCGCTGACGGACGACTACGCGCGGCGGACGCTTTACGTGACCGTGAGTCGCGGACAGCCGGATCGCACCATGACGCTGCTCGATTTTCCGGATGCCAACAGCTCATCCGAGCAACGCATCACGACGGTAGGCCCGATGCAGCGGCTGTTTTTCCTGAATAGCGGCTTTGTTACTCGCCAAGCCGCCGAACTGGCCAAGCGGCTGGAGCGCGACGCAGCGGCTGACCCGGCGCGTATCGCCCGTGCCTACGAATTGCTGTTTACCCGGCCGGCCACGCCCGATGAAACACGTCTCGGACTCGAGTTCCTCGGCGGCGACGCCAAACGCTGGCCGCAGTACGCGCAGGTGCTGCTGGGCACAGCCGAGTTCAGCTCGGTGAAGTAGGGGGGAGAGAACGTATGAACGAGATCACACGCCGTCAATCGATGCGACAGATGGCCGGATGCGGCTTCGGCGCGTTGGGTCTGGCCGCGGTTGCCCACGCCGCTCAGCGGCAACCACCGCGCGGGCCGCACTTCCCGCCCAAAGCCAAGCAGGTGATTTTCCTGTTCCTCAACGGCGGCCTGTCGCAAGTGGACACCTTCGACCCCAAGCCTGAGCTCACGCGCCACCACGGCAAACCGCTGCCCGGACCGCAGGTGAAGACCGACAGCGCTACCGGTAATCTGATGGCTTCGCCCTTCGCGTTTCGGCCAGGCGGCAAGAGCGGCCTTGAGGTCAGTGAGATCTTTCCCCGCGTGGGCGCGCTCATTGACCGCTTCTGCGTGATTCGTTCCTGCTATGCCGACAACGGCAACCATGGTCCTTCGCTCATGCTGATGAACACGGGGCATCAGCTAGCGGGGCGGCCGTCGATGGGTTCCTGGATCACCTACGGATTGGGATCGGAGAACCGAAACTTGCCGGGCTTTATCGCCTTGTGCCCCGGCTATCCGGTCATGGGGCCACGTTTGTGGAGTTCCGGTTTCCTGCCCAATCTGCACCAGGGCACGTATGTTCCCAACGGCGAGCGCACGCCGGAAAAGCTGGTGCAGTTTATCCGCAACGAGAAGCTGACGCCGGACGAGCAAGGACGCCAGATTGCGCTGCTCGATCGGTTGAACCGGCTCTACCTCGGGCAATCTCCCGCGCAGCCGAAACTGGCTGCGGGCGTCGAGGCGATGGAGGTGGCGTTCCGGATGCAAACCGAGGCGCCTGAAGCTTTCGACATTGCAAAGGAAACCGAAGCCACGCGGGCGCGCTACGGTGATTCCGAATTTGGCCGCGGCTGTCTGCTGGCGCGGCGCATGGTGGAGCGCGGCGTGCGCATGGTGCAGGTCTACTTTGGCAACTCGCAGCCGTGGGACAGCCATGAAGACATCAACTCGCATCGCGGCTTGGCGCGGCAGGCCGATCCGGCTATCGCCTCGCTGGTGGAAGATCTGGAACTGCGCGGGATGCTGGACGAAACCATCGTGATCGTCAGCAGCGAGTTCGGACGCACACCGATGATTCAGAGCGCCGGCCAACTTCGCGTCAACCAGGGGCGCGATCACAACGTGCTGGGCTTTTCCACGGTGATCGCCGGCGGAGGATTCCGAGGCGGCATGGCGTACGGGGCGACGGATGACTTCGGTCTGCGGGCGGTGGAAAAGCGCGTGCACCCGCACGATCTGCAGGCGACGGTCCTGCATCAGTTGGGTATCGACCATACACGGTTGGTGTATCGATATAGTGGCCGTGACTTCCGCTTGACCGACGTGGGCGGACGCGTGATTCGCGAGATCTTGTCCTAGATCGGTTGGCTAGCCCTCGCGCATTTTTTACATCTGGTTTTGGGTTTTTACGCTTGAATTGTGTCCATTGGTGATCGGATTGCATCAACCTCGTAAGTGGATCTGTTTTCAGGGGTTTCTATGGGAACTGGAAGAAATGTTCATTGTGGGCGCCTTCCAGTTCCGGAATCCCGTAGACGAATCACCAATAACGGAGAAAGTAGCTTAATGCGTAAGAACATCATTCTGCTGGCTGGGGCGTTGGCCATGATCGCCAACCTCGCGCCTGCGCAGACGATTACCGCGTCTATCACGGGAAATGCGAGTGATCCCACGGGGGCAGTTATCCCCAATGGCACCGTCACCGCGATCAACACCGAAACCAACGTTCGCACCAACACCACCACCAACGCCGAAGGGATCTATACGTTCCCGTTCCTGCGCGTGGGCAACTATACGATCACGATGGAAGCCA
>JAYTKJ010000644.1:0-6448 GCA_043730365.1 Acidobacteriota bacterium
CAAGGCGGCTCCGGCGGCCAAGGCTCCGGCTGAAAAGGGCAAGAAGAAGTAATCCCCTTCGGCGCGTTCTCCGCGCTGGGGGTTGGGACGGGATGCACCGATGCCGGCTGCTGACGACAACACAGGTTGGTTAGTGGCCGGTCTCGGAAATCCGGGACCGGAGTACGAGCTTTCGCCGCATAATCTCGGCTTCCTGGCTGTGGATCGGCTGGCTCAACGCCATGCCGTTCGCATTACGCGCAAAGAAGCGAATTCGCTGGTAGGCCTGGGCCGGGTTGGGGGCGTGCCGGTGGTGCTGGTCAAACCGCAAACGTTCATGAACGTCAGCGGGCCGGCGGTGAAGGCTTTGCTGGACCGCTATGAGTTGCCGGCAGCGAAATTGTTATTGGTTTATGACGAGTTGGCGCTGCCTTGGCAGCAATTTCGGATCAGACCGAAAGGCTCGTCGGCGGGTCACAATGGTGTGAAGAGCGTGATCCGTAGTGTGGGAACCGAAGAGTTTGCCCGGCTCCGGCTGGGTATCCATCCGGGTCATCCGATTGGTGACGGTGCGAAGTTCGTGCTGGAGCCGATTCGAAAACCGAGGTGGAGTGAATTGGACGAGATGCTCGACCAAGCGGCCGAGGCCATCGAATCCATACTTGCTGAAGGCGTCGATAAGTCCATGGCGAAATACAATCGCCGCGCCCCAGGCTCTACAGAAGAGGAAAAATGAGAACGTACGAACAACTCTATATCGCCAAGCCGGACGTCACCGACGAACAAGTCGATGCGTTGAACGGCCAACTGGAAACCGTCATTAAGCAAGGCGGCGGCAAGATTGACAAGACCGACAAGTGGGGCGTGCGCAAGCTCGCCTATCGTGTCAAGAAGCAGGCCGAAGGCTACTATGTCTTGATTTTCTTCCATGCCGAAGCCCCCACCGTCAAAGAGATCGAGCGCCGTCTGCGCGTCTCTGACCTGGTGATGAAGTTCCTGACCGTCCGCATGGACGAAAAGCTCAAGTGGCTGGAAAAACGTCAGAAGGCCCGCGCCAAGCGCGCCGCTCGCAAGCCCGCGATTCCGCCGCCGCAAATGATGACGCCCAACGCTCCGGCTCCTGGCGCTCCGGCGCTGCCGGCCGAGCCCGCCAGTCCGGTACCCGGCGCTCCCGGTGTTGCCGCCGCCATTCATGCGGCACCCGCACTCCCTGCTGAAGTTGTGGCTGCGCCGCCTGCGGTTGAGGCTGCCCCGGCTGCGCCCCCGGCTGTCGTTGCCGCCCCCCCCGAAACCAAAGAATAACGAAAATAAGGACAAAGGAGAAAATAACTCATGGCTGAGTCCAGAGGCGGTAAGCCGGTTTCGAGTTCGCAGAGACCGACCGGCGGTGATAAAGCAATCGTTTCCAATAAGCGCCAGTTCTTCCGCCGCCGCAAGGTGTGCAAGTTCTGCGTGGAAAAGATCGACCTGATCGACTATAAAGATGCCAGGCTCCTGGGGCAATTCATCTCCGAGCGCGGCAAGATCGTACCCCGTCGCCTCAGCGGCGTCTGTACGCCGTGTCAGCGCCGGCTCAGTGAGGCCGTTAAACAGTCGCGCAGCATCGCGCTGCTCCCGTTTGCCACTGGCATTGCTCGCGGCTAGGCGAAGAGGAAGCGAGTAAGGAGAGTTTCTATGGAAGTCATCCTCAGAGAAGATATCGACCATCTCGGTACGCGCGGCGACATCGTCAAAGTGGCGCCGGGTTATGCCCGCAATTTTCTGCTACCCAAGCGGCTGGCCGTCGCGGCCACCGAATCCAACAAGAAGATCGTCGCCCAGGAGCGCGAAGGCCACCTGCGCAAGGAGGCCAAGCTGGCTGTTGAGGCAGGCGATCTGGCCAAGCTGATGGCCAGCGTTTCGGTCACCATCAAGGCCAAGGCCGGCGAGAACGACCATCTGTTCGGTTCGGTTACCGTCAAGGACATCGCCGAGGCGCTTGAAAAGCAGAATTACAACATTGACCGTAAGAAGATCGTCATGGCGGACGCCATCCGCCAGTTGGGCGATCACAAGGTCACGCTCAAGCTCCACAAGGAAGTCAGCATGGAGCTTCCCGTTCACGTGGTGAGGGAGGAGTAGCCGAATCCCTATGGGCTACTTTGACCTTACCGGACAAACCGCGATTATCACTGGCTCGGCCACCGGCATCGGCGAAACCATCGCCCGCCGGTTGGCCAAGGCCGGAGCCACCGTCGTCGTGGCGGATATGAATCTGGCTGGGGCCACCGAAGTGGCGCAGTCAATCGGGGGCTCCGCGTTTGCGGTGGAGCTCGACGTTACCAGCGCCGCTTCGGCTGAGCAGGCCGTGGCCGCTGTACTGGCCAGGACCAGCCGCCTGGACATTCTGGTCAACAACGCCGGCATCGGCGGCAAGGCGGCGCCAATTTGGGAACAATCGCTCGACGATTGGAACCGGGTGATCGCGATCAACATGACCGGCGTGTTCAATCTGACCAAGGCCTCGATTGTGCCGATGCGCGCGCGTAAATACGGGCGGATCGTCAATATCGCCTCGATCGCGGGCAAAGAAGGCAACCCGAACATGACCGCTTATTCGGCCACCAAAGCTGGTGTCATTGGCTTCACCAAGTCCGTCGCCAAGGAAGTGGCTACCGAAGGCATCTGCATCAACGCCGTGGCGCCGGCCGTCGTGCGCACCAAGATTCTGGATCAGCTGACGCCCGAACAGGTCGACTACATGACCCAGAAAATCCCCATGCGGCGCACCGGCACCACCGAAGAGATCGCCGCCGTGGTGCATTTCCTGGCCAGCCCGGACTGCTCATTTGTAACGGGCCAGACTTACGACGCCTCGGGCGGCCGCGCCACTTACTAACCCATCACGATCGCTGTTTCCAGGCCCTCGTTGCGCGGCGGGGGCCTTTTCATTCGCTACACTAATCGAGTGCCAATCTCCCCCGGGCAGTACGACCGCGTTGCCCCCTACGACCTCCTCTCTGCCGCCGCGCGCGGCCACTTGGCCTTTGACCAAAGGCTTCTGAAGGCGCTTACCGCCGATCCGGCCCGCACCCTCCCCGACCTGATCCGGTTTTCAAAGGAAGATCGCAGCCAGGACCGGATTGAGCTGTCCATCGATTTGCTGCACCTTTTTGCGGTCATGCCTTCGCCGGAAGCGGTGCCGCTGCTGGTGGCGGCGATCCGGAGCTACCCGGACGACGCGCCGATGGAGCTGCTGGAGTTGGCGGTCCGGTTGGGAGACTCGGTCACCGCCCCCTTACTCGATCTGTTTGAAGAGACCGGCCGCGCCCACTCGGAGATCATCTTTGTGGCGCTGACGGCCGGTGCCCGAGGCCCGCGCGTGGAGGCCGCCATCGCCGCCATCGAGGCCACCGATCCGGAAGACGCGGCGCTGCTGCGGGAAATCGCCGCCACCACCTACCAACCCGAAATTCTGGAAAGCGGGGCGCAATATCCTGCCGAAGCCGATCCGGATCTGAGCGCCCTGCCTGAAGACGAGCGCGAGGAGTTTCTGCTGAGCGACTCGACCGAGTTTCGGGCCATGGTGGCGGCCTCCTACGTTGGTGAGGAATTGACGGACCGCCGGCGGCAGCAATTCCTCGAACTGGGCTCATCCGATCCTGACGCCCATGTGCGTGGCCTGTGCTGGGAGGCCTTGCGCGAGCATACAGACCAGCCGCTGATCCGGCAGGCCCTGGCCGCCAGGTTGCCGCTGGCCACCGATCCGATTGAGCGTGCCGCGCTGGCCAACGCCCTTGCCTACCACTTGGAGATCGAAGGCGTGGCTGAGGCGATCGAGGCCGCCTATGCCGATCCGGCTCACCGGGCCAAGGCGCTGGAGGCGATGTGGCGCTCGCTGGACCGCCGTTGGGCGGACCGCCCGGCCCGCCACCTGGACGATCCCGATCTGGCCGTGCAGCGCCATGCCGTGCTCGCCACCGGCTACTTTCAACTTCGCAATGAGACTCCGCGTCTGGAGCCCTTGTTTTTAGACCCGGACTTGCGCGAGGACGCCATCTACGCCTACGCCTTGGCCGCGCCCGCCGAAGAAACGCCCTTCGGTATTCGCCAACTCGAAAAGCGGATCGCCGGGTTGGCCGGGGGGCTGGGCGAGGAAGACGCCGAGGCTCTTGAGGATGCTCTGGAAACGCGCTTGTCCATGTCCGGTAAACGCCGCGTCCAGCCTCCGCCGTCGCCGCTGCCGGCGGCGCCTGCATCTCCTAAGGTTGGACGAAATGATCCGTGCTCATGCGGAAGCGGGAAGAAATTCAAAAAGTGCTGTGGGTCGGCTGCATAGCCTGAGCCCCGCAACCCCCTTCAGTACCGGCACTGGCACTCTGTAACAGTCCTGCTTCGGTCCCAGTACGCGCAGAGTTACTGAGACATCGCTACACCGCCCGCTCGGCGAGAAGGCGCTCGAAACGCCGTACCCCCATTGTCTTGGGGCGATTTCCGGCAGGTACTAGACCTTCCTCCCCCGCTTCGCCCTTATCCAAAACTGCGGCTCCTCCTGAATTTCCGGCCCATAACCTCTGTGCCTCTTCGGCCTATTTCCTCGATCACTCCGCTTGTCCACAATGCCATAACGAGAGGGATTTTAGTGGAGACAACAATATTCCGTTTGGCGTCCGGCCTTTGTTTGTTGGCAGCCGGCGGAGCTTCGCTTCTGGCGACACCGGTGGTAACGATCGACCAGTCAGCAATGTGCAGGCTTGGCCGCAGCGGTGATTCCTGCAGCTTGAACGCATTCTTGACCGGGTCCAGCGGCGCCGCGCTCCCGGCGAGCCTGGCTGCCATTGAACTGGTCGGCATTCTGACGGGCGAGCAGTTCGCGCCCGCCAATACCTTGCCCGGCGTGGATCTCACCGAAACCTACGCGGTCATGGTCGTGAGTCCGGCCATGATTACCTCTATTCAGCTCAGCTTCGATCCACGACTCGATAGCGGCGCACCGGCCTTTCGTGCGCTTGAGACCGTCGCCGGCTCTGCCCGCAAGTCCGATGCGGCGCCGGTCCGCTTCGATTCCAGACAAGTTGAACTGACACTAGGCGCCGTGATGAGCTCGATCAAGGCCGAGAAGAGCATCGGCGTGCGGGCGTTCGGGAAGGCTGACTACATGAATTTTGCGTTGGTAAGCCAGCTTCACAACACGCGCCCGAATTCGGAACCGGAAACAGACGAAATTAGTTCGGAAGACGTCAGTCCCCGCTAGCCCTTCTTACGCGCCACGATCAGATTGGACGGCATCCGCCCAAATCCGTAGCCGATGGAGAAGGGCAAATCGCCCACACCCTCGCGCTTGGCAAACGCCTCCCGCAGGTCTTCCTGCTTGAGCACGCTGAATCTCCCGTACGGCTGATCGTAGTGTCCGTACAATTTCACCTGCCACATGCTTGGTTCGTAAAACCGGAAGGGGATGCCGGAATCGTCCTGCACGATCGCCGCGGCTCGCTTCAGCACTTCGCTCCGGATCATGTCGAACTGCTTTTTGTGCGGCATGTATGAGGTGGATTTGAACATCGCGTTAAACGGGCCCAGCCGTCCCAGGTGTTGTTGGAACGGAGTGTTGTCCTTGTACTTTTCGTTGGCCAGGTTCAGGGAAAAGTAAGTCAGCGAGTGAGTCGCGCCGCCGGCATCGGCAAACTCCACGGCGACGCCGTCGGCTTTGCCTGGGCTCTTTTGGGAACCCGCTTGGCGCTCCGTCCACTTGCCCTGTTCGTCGAGTCCCACATAGCGAAGTCCGCGGACCGAATTTCCGTTGCGCACCAGTTCAATCAGCATCACCGGGAGCAGCCCGTCGGCGGCCTGCCCGCGCAACTGCAGGTCCATCTCCTTGGTGATGAAGAAACTTTTGTTCAGAATCGAGCCGAGTGAATCGCGGAGGCCGGGCAGGTAGGACGCCGCTCCCTCGCGCACTGTCTGTTCGGCCGGTAACGAACCGGGCGGTTCGAGGCCCACCAGCACATAGGTTGAAGCCGAGGGGAAAAAGGTCTGCGCGGTTATGATGTCGGGACCGCCAAAAGGATAGAACAGGGTCGGCTGGGTAAAGGGCTTCTCGGCTAGATTCGCCTTGGTGAACTCGCGCATCAGCGGTTGGCGATTGCTCAGAAAGCGTTTCCATCCCAAGTCCGATTGCGCGGCGTGCAGCTTCCAGGCTGGCTCCTGCTCGGCCGCCTTGAAACGTGATCCTGCCGTGCCAGGCATACCGGCCATGAAGCGAGCCAAGTCGTCCAAGCCTGGGTCGGCCGGAATCGGCAGCGTGAACGAAGCTTCGGCTGCCGCTTTGGCTGCGGCGGCGGCAATCTGTGCCTGTGAGGGACTGCTTTGGCAGGCGATTGACGCCAAGGCCAGACAAACGACGGCGCGGGTGGCCGACAAGGGTGAGGTGGAAAGGCGGAACAACTTTCAATTATATCGCTGCCTACATCCCCGCTGGTGTGTTAGCTTG
>JAYTKJ010000645.1:0-2581 GCA_043730365.1 Acidobacteriota bacterium
TCTGTGTACGGCAACATCGACAGCGTCCGGGATGTGGTGCTGCCGGGCGCATTCACCAAGTCTCTCGCGTCTCGCGGTGCTGAATGCCCTATATTGTGGACACACGATCAAAGCCAGCCTGTCGGGCTCGGGGTGCTCAGCGATTCGGCCAAGGGGTTGATGATCCGGGGCACGCTCGACCTCGATGTGCAGGCCGGACGCGATGCCCATTCGCGGCTTACGAAACGCATCGTTCGCGGGCTCAGCATCGGCTACACACTCCCCGAGGGCGGGGCCGAAGTCAAAGACGGCATCCGTCAGTTGAAACAGATCGATCTACGCGAGGTGTCGCTGGTAGCGGTGCCTTGCAACGAACAGGCCCGTGTAACGGCGGTGAAATCTCTTGCCGGTATTCGCGACTTCGAGCGATTCTTGCATGAGGCTGGCTGGAGTCGCGCCGAAGCCCGCAAGCTGGCCGCAAAGGGCTGGCTCGGGCTCGATGGCGTTGACGAACCAGACGGCGAAACCGAAGCGCTCGCCTGGCTCAAGGCCCAGAACGCCAAGAGGCCGCGATGACAGAGGCGCGGGCGGCGTTCGATGAGCGGGCGCGGGTGTTTGGCGCGCTCGTGGCGCTACGTGGCCCTTCACTCTCACCGGAGACGCGAGAGACAGTCAGGCGCGCAGTGGTGGGCCTTCAACAGCTACTCACCATCGCCGATGCAGGCGAACTCTCCGAGGGGCAACTATTCGAGATCAGCGGGCGGCTCATGGTGCATGTCACTGATGCGCTGCTGGCGGATTCTCCGGCAGGGCGGGCATGACGCCACCGGGCGAAGCGCTACGGCGCGCCATTGAGCGCGGGCGTGACCGGGACCACCTTGGGGCGCTCTACTCCGGGCCCAGCATCCAAGGGCCACGCAGGGCCAGCCTTGAGGCCAGCGGCTTCACCAGCAGCGCTCAGGCGGCGCCGCTACTCGGGCAGCTTGCCGAACTCGAGATACGCGGCTTGTCGGCAGCGGTCCACCACTTCGACGCTCGGCGACATCCGGGGGAGCGTGGCGGATGGCGCAAGAATGCGCGGCGGTAAAGTTTTGCTTGCGCCACTTTTCCTTTCAAGGCGCGGGTTGTTCGCAGTGCCACTCTGCGGGCGGCGATATCGCTGATGAACGTGGCAACTCAGGGCCGGATGCGGCGGCATGCTTTTCAGGTTCGCATGCATCCTTTCATCCGGCCCGCTTTTTTCTTGGACTGGAGGTATTCCAATGTCGATGTTGCTGCTTGTGATGCTGCTGGCCGTTCTGCCATCGCCAAGTTGCGGCGGGCCGGGTGAGGTGTGCGCGTTTTGCTTCGGTCAAAAAAGAAGATAACTCGCGTGTGATGCGTCGGGGGTTCCCGAACGGACTATCGGTTGATCGCTTTTTTGAGCATCTCTTTCAAACGGCCAATATCGGCGGGGTCTTCCCTGTCTACCACCTTTACAATGTCATATGGCCCAAACTGGCACGCCATCACGCCGGGTTGGCGCGAGTCTAGGTTTAGCTGGCCATCGCCCAAGATCCACTCAAACCACTCCGGATCACCACCGAGAGAACGAATAGTCTCTTCGGCCCAACGCTTCATTGCCTGAAGTTTTTGGTCTGGTTCAAGGCAACTGGAGGGCCACCAATCCAGTGGAGGAATGTCCGAACCGTACAGGGCCTTGAGTTCGTCCATAGCCTTACCCTTGATGTCGTCAGACGAATCTCCGTAGAACCGTTGGACGGCTTGCCGTTCTTCGAAAGAATGCTTTACGTTGGCGTTCGACATTTGGGGTGTCGCGTAGATCTCTCCAACCCAACCGGGACAGACAGTCACGCGAACCGTAAAGTCTGGAAGTTCAATTGTGGCTTCACAGCCTCGCTCTTTGGGCATACCTGTTAAAGTATCACGGGCCGCCCTCTCACCGGATGCAACACCGATGCAACAGAATGCCTCAAGAGATTGAAACAGCCTAACACGGAGCGCATAGGCCGCGTTGAAAACAAACGGTTTGAGATAGCCTGACACCCCCTGAATCGCTACCTTCTACCTTCGATTCCCGTTAGCGCTACCACTTAGGTGTCTGGCTTCCCTCCACTCTCCGGCAAAAGGTACAATCGATCCGATGCAATCGCTACAGCTTGAGGCAATGCCGGCGAACACTTCGACTTGCGCGCACAACACCAGCTTGGCCTACTAGAGCGGTGCAGACATGGATCAGCTAGTTTCGCCCCTCCGCATTTCGGTTTTCGCCGCCACGCTCCTCCTCGGTGCGTCCGCCGCGGCCATCTTCGCGCAGGACCGTTTGCCGCTGGGAGACTTGCCGTCCGGCAGCATCCTACTGGTGGCGCAACCGCATCACGACGACCACACCACCGATTACGGCATGGGCGGCCTCATCGCCCGCTTTATGGAGAAGGGCTTCAAAGGCTACTACGTCCGCGGCTCGAACGACGAGAAGGACGGTGTCCACGGCTATGCTCGCAACGACATGATCAACCTCAAGGAGACCGGGGACGCGATTCACATTCTCGGCATGGAGAAGGTGATCAGCCTCAACTGGCGAAATGACTTCATGAATCCC
>JAYTKJ010000646.1:0-41864 GCA_043730365.1 Acidobacteriota bacterium
AAATGCATCAATATTGTTTGATCCATACCTTACAATAAATGCTTTTTTGGCGCTCTGCAACCTCCCGCCGCCTCACTCCCCCAAAACGGTTAAGCACCCGCCCAGATGCAGCCGTAGCGGTCCCGGTCAGAAATGAAGTAGAGCAGTTTTCCGTCGGGTGACCACCAGGGCCTCGTCTGATGTGCTGGCGCGCCCAAAATCGTGATCCACTCGGCTTCGTCCGCCGCCTTGCCGTCTCGCACCGGCGCGAGCATCAGCGTCCGGCCTCGGTCCGTTAGTACGAAGGCTACCCATTTTCCGTCTGGAGACAAGGCCGCCGTGTGGATGTTGAGAGTGGGATGAGAGATCAACACTTGCCGTTGCTTGGAGCCGGGATCGATGGTGGAGAACCGGATCGGCGTGTCATGCCATAAGAGAAGACGTTGTCCGTCCGGAGTCCAATCAAAGACAACAGCCTTCTCCTTCGGATCCAGAACCTCGGTAGCCTGCCCACCCGCCGCATCCACCAGATACACACCGCCGGCGGTGCCGGAACCCGAGTAGGCGATCCGCGATCCGTCTGGCGAAATCTCGGGTCGGAAATTGCCGGTGGCGACTACCCGATCCTTGCCGTCCAGTCCTTCGCGGATACGGATTTCTCGCCCGTCGGGCGAGAGTTGCATGTACACGAGCCGCCCGTTGCGCGATAGCGAGGGATTGATCTGGTCCCCACCGGTGTGCGGAAGGGCCCGAAGCGGTCCCTTCACTTGGGCCGAGCGAGGGTCCATGGGGAGGGACCAGAGATGGTATTGTTCATTGGCGCTGGCGAAAACGAGCCGCTCCGGAGTGCCCTGCGGACTCCGCAGCGAACCCGTGCTCGCCACCAGTCTTCGCGGCTCGCCCGGTTTCCAGGAACCCGGCTCTATGGCAACCGACCAGGCTTCCGAGCCTTTCGAGATGATTAACTCATTGTCGCGCCACTCGTTGCCAAAGAAGCTGGCTAGTTTTCTTTCCGACAGAAACTTCCCGATTCCGGTTCGAATGGACTTGCCTCCGTCCACGGGCGCCATCCAGTACTCCATGGTGTTCGCTCGATTGGAGCCATCCATCCCGGACACCATCAGCCACTTGCCGTCTGGCGACCACTGCGGTTTAGCGGCCCACCCGATTTCGGCGCCCACCTGCCGCGCCACGCCTCCCGAAGCGGAAATGATCAGCACCTTGGAGTCATACAGGAAATCGCCGCCAACGCAATAGGCGATCCACTTCCCGTCTGGCGAAAAACGCGCGTCCCTTCCCCCGCGCACCAGAAGCCTTTCGTCCCCACCAAACGCGGGCGTCAGGTAGAGACCACCTCCGTCGCGCTGCGACCAGAAGACGATCTGGCCGCCGTCAGGCGAGAACGAGGGATCCGAGTCATCCGCCGCGTCTTTCGTGAGCCGGATGGGTTGGGCGCCTTCGGTGAGCGGCTGCACCCAGATGTCCAAGGTAGATTGCGTGGCGCGGTCCGAGGCATAGGCCAGGAGCTTGCCATCCGCCGACAACGCGGGCGCCGTGGTGAGCCCCGAGTCAGCCGTAAGCTGGCGCAGCTTGTACTCGGCAACGGGGGCGGGCGTCGCGGGTCCGGCTGCGCGCTGCCAGAGGAATCCCGCCGCGCCCAACGCCAGCACCAGGATCGGGGCGCCCGGCCAGATCCATTTGTTGCTCGCCCCCGGGGACGGGGCGTTGGTGGCCGTGAGCCGCCCCGAGTCAGACTCCTCTTTCAACTCCTCCAATGCCACGCGCAGATCATCCATGTGCTGGAACCGGCGCGCGGGATCCTTGCGCAGCGCGCGGCGCAGGATCTGGTCAAGATCCCGAGGAACGCCCGGGGGCCATGCAGGGTCCTCCTTGAGAATCGCCGACAGCGTCGACACGCGCGAGTCACCGGCGAAGGCGCGATGGCCGGTCACCATCTCATAGAGCAGCGCCCCGAAACTGAAGATGTCCGTGCGGGCGTCGATCTTCTTGCCTTCGGCTTGCTCGGGAGACATGTAGGCGACAGTGCCGAGTACGGCGCCTTCCTCGGTGCGAGCGCGCTCGGTGCGAGTCGGGTCGTTCTCCGCGCCGGGGGCCTCCTCGGTGAGCTTGGCCAAGCCAAAGTCGAGCACCTTCACACGGCCATCGCCGGCCACGATGATGTTGGATGGCTTGATGTCGCGATGGATAATGTTGGCGCCATGCGCCGCGGCCAAGCCGCTGGCGACAGGGATCGCCACTTTCAACGCCTCGCCGAGCCGCATGCCCTGGCGCGGGATCAACGCATCGAGTGTCTTGCCGTCGACGTACTCCATCACCATATAGTCGACGCCATCCTGTAAGTTGATGTCGTGGATGACGACGATGTTGGGATGGTTGAGGGCCGAGGCGGATTGGGCTTCCTGAATGAAGCGGCGCTTGCGGGCGGGGTCCGAGGTCGTGCCCGGGGCCAACACCTTGATCGCTACCATGCGATTGAGGCGGGTGTCGCGGGCCTTGTAGACCTCGCCCATGCCGCCGGAGCCGAGTTTTTCGAGGATGTGATAGTGACCGAGTGACTGGCCGACCAACTGGACCTCCAGGATTCCGCTTAGTATCTCACATCGGCTCTCATGACGATGAGGACGTTGGCCAAGTGGAACGCGGGGCAGTTTACGTTTTAGACTCAGCCGCCGCGGCGCGCACGCGGCTCAGCCACTCCTTCACCGGGAGCGCGCGGCCATCGGCGAGTAATTGCGCCAGCCGCACACCTGTGATGCCGGGCAAGAGCTTGCTAGCCGGAATCACGCGATACTCGCCATCTACAAGCTGGTAGAGCACCATCTCGTCCTGATAGGCCCTCCATATCTCACCAATCCCCAACGCGGCGTAGAGGGGAAATTTGGGAAGTGACAGCCGGCTGACGTCGATCTCCACAACGAGATCCGGCGCGGGGTCGGTATGGAGATCCAACACGTCCCTGCCGCGCATGGCGGCGGCCATTGGCCCGAAGTAGAAGCAGGCATCGGGTTCGAGGCCCGCGCGCAGATCTTTGCGGCGCATGGTTACGCTGCCGAAGCACTCGCAATCCAACCCCATTGCTTCAACCAAGGTGTGGACCAGGATCTCGATTTTTCGCTCCCAGTTTTCGTGGCGCGCGGAGAGAGTCATGATTTCAAGTTCGCCTTCGAAAAAGCTCATGCGGATAGCGGGGCTGAAATTTTCGTCGTTGAGCCGGCAGTAGGTCTCCCAGGAAATGTCGTGGAGGACGACCACGTCTTCGGCGGCCGAGGCGGTTACTGTTGCGGTGGTGGGCATGGCTCTCTCTTTAATTATCGACTCAAAACCGCTCCCTACGGTCACGGCTCGGAAACGGCCTCGATCAATGAGATCCTGAAGATAGTGCCAGTGCATCGCTTCAGGTTTGTTCTATTCGCTTTTTTCGTTGTTGCCCTTCACGCGGCTGGTCCTTGGGTCAGGCTCTTCGACGGCCACTCGTTTGCGGGTTGGCGAAGTCCGTCCGGCCAGACGGACTTGGCGGGCGCATGGAAGATCTCCGATGGGACGATTTCTGTGCGGCCTCAGGTGCAGCATCGTACCGACCTTTGGACCACCACCGAATTTGAGAACTTCGAACTTGAGTGGGAGTGGATGGCGCAGCCCGGGGCCAACAGCGGCATCAAGTATTGGGTGCAGGACGCCACCACGCTCGTCGTCGTGAAGGAGGACGAAGAGTGGCGCAGAGTGCCTGATCCTACGCACGCCGCCGCTGGCGACATCACGATCGAGTACAGTCACGGTTTTGAATATCAGATGGCGGCGCCGGACGAGCCCACCGCGTTGGTGAGGGCGCTCGCGCGCGCCGGTGCGCTCTATGAGTTAATCCCGCCAATCCCTGAATCCGTGCGCCCGGCGCGCCAATGGAATAGGAGCCGGCTGGTCGTGAGCGGGGACCGCATCGAGCATTGGCTCAACGGGAAACGGGTGGTGAACGCGACGCTTGAGCAGATTGAAAGCGTGATGCGCGCTCATCCGCCCAACTTCAAGCTGGAACGCCGCCGGGGGCCGATCGCGCTCCAGTATCACCAAACCGCAGTGACCTTTCGCAGGATACGCGTGCGGCGCCTGTAAGGGCTACTGAGCCATCCCGCGGGCAGCGATACGCCACACGGCTTCCACGTTGTCGCCGCGCAAGCAGAATATCCGGTCGTAGAGATTCACCGACGGATCGCAATGGGGAATCACGAACTCGGCCTTGTCGCCCACGTTGAGAGCCTTGGCTCCGGCACCGAACGTCAGCTTGCCGTGCTCGTCGCCGCCGAAGGCAAACGTCACCGCGGAGCCGTCCTTGATGCGGGGCGGAAATGGCTTGTCGGTGGAGAAAGCCTTGAGCCCGCCGTCGACGATCGCCAGCGCATCGCTGGGCTTGCTCACCACCGTTGTGAACACCGTGAGCGAGTTCTTGAAGTCGCCATAGAACTCATGGCCATCCGAGCCGCCGATGCGATTGTAGTCCACGTCCATGAACATGAAACTCCCCGGCTGCAACTCGGTAACGCCGGCGATTTCGCAATCGATGTTGTAGGTCCCCGTGGAGCCGCCGGTGAGCCGTTCGCACGCGATGCCCTTCTTGTGGATCGCTTGTAACGTGTCCACGGCCTTGCCCATCTCGTCGCTCGAGACCTTCTTGCGAGCCTCCCAGCCGATGACGTGCGCGGCGTGCCCGGCGTAGGCCTGGATGGTGGTGAGCTTCAGGTGCTTCAAACCCTGCAGCCCTTCGGCCAGCGCCACGGCCGGCGCGCCGGGAAGAATGCCGGTGCGGTTGCCTACCCAAAGATCGATCGCCACGGGCAGCGTCAGTTTGGCCAGCCGCGCAGCTTCGTCAAGATCTTTGGCATTCTGCATGTTGTCCACGCAAAAAATAGTGTCCGGCGCCAGTTTGGCCAGGCGGATGGCGCGCTCAATCTTGTACGGCCCCACGACAGCCGTGGTGATCAACAGCCCGCGCACGCCGGCGGCGGCGAACACTTCGGCCTCGCTGATTTTGGCGGCGCATGCGCCCACCGCGCCAGCCTGGATCAGGCGTTTGGCAATCTCAGGGCACTTGTGCGTCTTGCCGTGCGGACGCAGCGCGCGCCCACGCGATTTGACGTGCGCCGCCATCTTGGCCACGTTCGATTCGAACGCATCCAGATCGAGCAGCAAGGCCGGAGTAGGCAAGTCGGTGCGAGAGAGTTTGCCTTTGACGTCGCCGCGCTCGATCATCTTCTCAATTTCGCCCCATGAATAGGAGCCACGAGCCGCCGACAGCACAGCCGGCGCAGTAAGGGTGGTAACCATAAAATTTCTTCTTGACTGCTTCATATCAGCCTCGGTGGGGGTAGGATATCACAGTGGCTGGAAAGCATACTCCCGAGGCATTGCCACCGGGAGAGATACAGCTAGAATCCGCAGCGGGAGTAGCAGAAACCGGGAGAGAAAGCGACGCCTCGAAGCACTACTCATTCGAGGTTCACTTTCTAAATGGCGACGCTCCCCCAAGTAACTCCTACCACCCAGGCCGCTGCTGCCACTGCTTCCAAACCGGCCCGCCGTCGCGCCGACGCCGAGGCCGATTACCGGCCGTCTTACGCCTGTCCGCGTTGCTTCTCTTCCCAGGTGGTGGGGGAGCCGGATAGCGACCCGTGGGAATGGCTGATCAACCGCCTGGGCTTTCGCAACATGCACTGCCGCCAGTGTTCGCACAAGTTTGTGTGGTTGTAGTCATCCGGCCAGAATCGCCTTGACCGGACGGGCGGGCTCGACGCCGGTCAAGCGTGCTTCGAGCCCCTGATGACGATACGAGAAACGCTCGTGATCGATGCCGAAGCAATGCAACAGGGTGGCCTGGAAGTCTCGCACGTGGACCGGGTCCCGCACGATGTTGTACGAGAACTCGTCCGTCTCGCCATGCACAACGCCGCCCTTGATGCCACCACCGGCCAACCACGCGGAGAAACAGCGCGGATGATGATCGCGTCCATAGTCGGTGGGTGTGAGCTTGCCTTGCGAGTAGATCGTACGGCCGAACTCACCGCCGAAAATGACGAGCGTGTCCTTCAACATCCCGCGGGATTTCAGATCCGACAGCAGCGCGTAGCAGGCCTGATCCACTTCCCTGCACATGGCCGGTAGCACTTCGGGAAGATCCTTGTGGACGTCCCAGCCGCGCTGGTAAATCTGCACGAAGCGGACGCCACGCTCGACGAGCCGCCGCGCCATCAGGCAGGAATTGGTGAACGTGCCGCCCCGCCGCGCCTCGCCGCCGTAGAGCTTCATCACGCTCTCGGGCTCCTTGGACAAATCGGTGAGCTCGGGAACCGAAGACTGCATCCGAAACGCCATCTCGTATTGCGCGATGCGGGCGAGCGTCTCCGGGTCACCGGTCTTTTCGTGTTGGATCTGGTTCATCTCGCCCAGGGCGTCCAGCATGCGGCGGCGGACCTCGGTGGGCACGCCGGCCGGATTGTTCAGAAAGAGTACGGGGTCCTGTCCGGATCGCAGCGCCACCCCTGCGTATTTCGCCGAGAGGAATCCGGAACTCCATAGCTTAGCCGAAATCGCCTGCACGCCTGCCTTCGGGTGCGAGTGCGAGGCATTGAGCACGACAAACGCCGGCAGGTCCTGATTGTCCGAACCTAAGCCGTACGAAATCCACGCGCCCGCGCAGGGGCGGCCCGCCACCTGCTGCCCGGTCTGGATAAACGTGATGGCCGGTTCGTGATTGATTGCCTCGGTATTGAGCGAGCGAACGATGGCCATCTCATCCACCATCTTGGCGGTCCACGGAAGGAGTTCTGAAATCCATGCACCGGACTGGCCGTGTTGGTTGAACTTAAAGATTGACGGCGCGATCGGGAAGCGGCTTTGACCCGACGTCATGGTAGTAAGGCGCTGCCCCTTGCGGATCGATTCGGGCAGGTCTTTGTCGTACCAATCCTTCATGCCCGGCTTATAGTCGAACAAATCCATTTGCGGCGGAGCGCCCACCAGGTGCAAGTAGATGGCGCGTTTGGCGGTGGGCGGGAAGTGCGGGAGGCCAGGCAAGCCAAGCGTGGGTGCGGCGACGGCGGCGTCGCGCTGCATCAACGATGCGAGCGCCATGGCGCCGAGGCCCCTGGCGCCGCGAGCGAAAAACTGCCGGCGCGTTTCGGCGGCTACGGCTGCGTTGACTAGTGAATCAGTCATGCGGGTACTCCTACTTCACCAGAACTTCATCCAGATTGATGAGCTGATTGGCGGTCATGGTCATCGCGGCCAACTCAACGGGCGGCAGCGTTGGGTCAGCCTTCGATTCGCCTTCGCCGATCAGGCGGCGCGCTTCGGCGAGGTGGCTATCGTAAAAGCGCAGGTACTCCTGGTGCGCTTTGGTGACGATGCGGGCCTCGCGTTCATCGAGATCGCGAGCCAGCAGGCGGGCCGAGAGGAACCGGATCTGTTTATTGGCGCTGCCAGGCTCGGACTGGAGCGCGCGCTGGGCCAGGTGACGCGCCGCTTCTATGAATTGCACGTCGTTCATCGTGACCAGCGCTTGCAGAGGCGTGTTGGTGCGTTCGCGGCTTACGGTGCAATTTTCGCGCGTAGGCGCGTTGAGTACTTCCATCGACGCCGGCGGGGCGCTGCGCTTCCAGAACGAATAGAGCGAACGGCGGTAGAGCCCCGGGCCTGAGTCGGCGTTATAGAAACGCGTATTGGAGCCGATCATGGCGACGGCTTCCCACACGCCGGCCGGCTGATACGGCCGCACGGAGGGTCCGCCGATCTTGGAGGCGAGCAAACCGCTAGCGGCCAGGGCGTAGTCCCGCACCATCTCGGCGTCCATGCGAAAACGGGGGCCGCGCGAGAGCAGGCGATTCTCCGGATCTTTCTCGATCTTCATCGGGGTAGCGGTCGCGGCTTGCCGGTAGGCGGCCGAAGTCATCATCAACTTGTAGAACTTCTTCACATCCCAGCCGCCTTCGCGGAACTCGACGGCGAGCCAGTCCAGCAGTTCCGGGTGCGAAGGCGCTTCGCCCTGCGAGCCGAAATCGTCCGACGTTTTGACGATGCCTGTTCCAAACAGTTCCTGCCAGAAGCGGTTTACCGCCACGCGCGAGGTGAGCGGATGGGCGGGGTCTACCAGCCACTTGGCGAGCCCCAAACGGTTGCGCGGGAGCGAGGCGGCCATCGGCGGCAGCACCGAAGGCGTCGCGGCCGGCACCTTGTCTCGCGGCTGATCGTACATGCCGCGGAAGAGCACGTTGGCTGAGGGCATGCCGTCGCGTTCGTGCATGACGTGGGTTACCGGAGCACGCCGCGCGATGGCGAGTTTTTCGGCCTCGAGGGTTTGCAGGTCACCGGCGAGGTCAATCGCGTCGCTCTGTTCGCGGTCGAAGTAGTAGGCTCGGAACCCATCGCGCTCGGCGGCGGTCAATTCATTTGTCTGCTTGCCACGCGCCAACTCCAGCGCGGGCCATGCGGCCAGCAGCGCCACGTCCTCGTCCGACAGCGTGCGTCCGTAGAGGCGAAGATCGGCCACCGCTCCGCCGTCAAAGAAGCGGTCACCCATCGATCCGATCAGCATCGGCGAGAAATTGCGGATCTCTCCGTTCAAGCGGCCGCCCTTGCCGGTGCCCTGGGCGTTGGCGGGCTTGCCATTCACAAACAGGCGAAAGCCCTCGGCCGTGCGCTTGCCATCGTAGCTGAACGCGAGGTGATACCAGCGCGCCGGATCCAGCCGGTCAATCACCATGCCGCTGATCGTGAGGGCACGGCCGGCTTGGCCAACGAGACGGATGGTGGGGGTGCGCCGGGTTAGATCGAAGCTCCAGCCGCGTCCCTTACTGGCCGAGTCGGTCTGGCTCGCCACAATAAAGCTGTCCTCACCGCGGGGAAGAAAGAACCAGATCGAGGCGGAAAAAGGTTGATCGGCGCGCAGGGCATCCATGGGTGGCAGCTCAAGAAACGCGTTGCCGGAAAAGTGCAGCGCCTGCCGTCCGGGAATATGCGCCTCGCCCACGGCGACGCCGGGCGGAAGAGACAGGACGGCTGGCTTGCCCTGAATCCGCAGTTGTGGCGCTCCGCCCGCCACCGTGACGGCTAGCAACTCGTCCGCCGGCTCCAGCGGAGTTTTCACAGAGCGACGGCCCTTGCTATCCAGCCAATCGTTGAAGTCGGTTTCGGCGGCGGCGCGCGTCTTCCGGACGCGGGTTTGCAGATTGGCCTGTTCCACCTTAATTTCATTCCATCGGGCGAGATCTTCGTTTTTCGGAATCACGAGAACTGGTGGTGAGTCCGGAATGTTGCCGTCAAACGGCCCTTGTACGGTGTTGCGGAAGAAGGCGGACAGGGAGTAGAAATCGCGCTGCGAGATGGGGTCGAACTTGTGGTCATGGCACGTGGCGCAGCCGACGGTGAGGCCGAGAAAGACGGCCGCGGTGGTGTCTACCCGGTCCTTGGCATAGATCGCTTCGAACTCGTCGGCAATCGCGCCGTCTTCGCTGCTGGTGGGATTGCAGCGGTGAAAACCGGTGGCGATGAGTTGATCGGTTGACGGCTTGGGCAGCAGGTCTCCGGCAAATTGTTCGATCACGAACTGATCGAACGGCAGGTTCCGGTTGAAGGCGTTGATCACCCAGTCCCTATACGGCCACATCTCGCGATAGTTGTCGACGTGAATACCGTGGGTGTCGGCATAGCGCGCCGCATCGAGCCAGTAGCGGCCGCGGTGCTCACCCCAATGTTTGGACTCGAGCAAGCGGTCCACATAACTTTCGTAAGCCTGCGGCGTTTTGTCGTTGACGAAAGCTTCCACGATCTCCGGTGCAGGCGGCAACCCAGTGAGATCGAGCGAAGCGCGGCGCGCCAGCGTACGGCGGTCCGCCTCAGGAGCGGGTTGCAATCCGGCGGCCTCCAAACGCGCCAGCACAAACCGGTCGATCGGGTTACGGACCCAGCGAGCATTGACTACGGCGGGCAGGGAAGGACGCGCGGGCGCTGCAAAGGCCCAGTGCTCTTTCCACGGCGCGCCCTGCTCGATCCAGTGCTTGATCAACTCTTTCTGGCCGGCGTTGAGCATTCGCTTGGAGTGGGCGGGCGGCATCACCCGCGCCTTATCTTCGGTGGCGATCCGCTGATACAACAGACTGGCCGCCGGGTTGCCGGGAACCACGGGAGCGGCGCCGGACTTGCGAGCGGTGAACACACCGTCTTTGGTGTCCAGCCGCAGGTCCATTAATCGTGTCGACTTGTCGGGGCCGTGGCAGAGGAAGCAGTTGTCGGAGAGGATCGGACGGATCTCGCGCTGGAAATCGATGGCGCGTCTGGCAGGCGCGGGAGCAGGTTTCTGCTGTGCGTGAATGGTCAGAATCGCGAGGCCTCCGAGGGCTGCAAACCTGGCAGAGATTTTCTTGAGCGAACGCATAGTCACCAACATTATCCTCCGGATTCCTTAACCTTGAGAATCTGGCCGGCATCAATGTCGTCAAGCTTCTGCACGATGCCGCTTGGCCACTGAATCTCAAGCCGCTTCACTCGGCGGTCCGTGCCGAGACCGAAGTGAACGCGCTTGTCACTCGACGATTGATAACTGCCGGCGGTCGTCACCATCGCGAATTGTTTGGCGCCGGACTGAGCCGTCAGCGTCAGCTTGGCGCCTATTCCATCCCGATTGCTTTTGACTCCCACGGTATCGACCGTCAGCCAGTTGTTTCCATTGCCACCCTGATTTCGCAGGAGCACGCAAGAACCGCTATTGCAGTTGATGACGATGTCGATCAACCCGTCGTTGTCCAGATCTCCGCACGACACTCCCCGAGCCGCGATCGGCGCCGAGAAGGGCGCTCCGCTGCTTCGGGAGACATCCTCAAACTTGCCGCGCAGGTTACGCATCAGGAGCGGAGGCTGCAAGTAGCTGATCGAGGGCTGGGTCAACCCGATGTTATCCATGACATGCCCCTGGCCGACAAAAAGGTCGAGCCAGCCGTCGTTGTCGTAGTCTATGAACTTCGCGCCCCAGCCAGCGCGCAGCGCGGAAATCCCGCCCACGCCCGTGGCGCCGGTAACGTACTCAAACGATCCTCCGACGCCGCGAAACAGGGCATAGCGTTGGTTGGAGAGCGCGTCTATGAAGACATCGGGCCAGCCGTCATTGTCGTAGTCCGCCAAATCAAGGCCCATCCCGGCGAAGGTCTTGCCGTCATCGTCGTAGGCGATCCCGGACGATAACCCCACTTCTTCAAACGTGCCGTCACGCCGGTTGCGGAAGAGCTGTTGAGGGAAAGAGTCGTTCGCCACCAGGATGTCGGGCCAGCCATCTTTGTCGAAGTCACTGGCAGCGATCCCCAAGCCCTTGCCGGGGAACTTGGCGAAGCCACACTTGGTGGTGACGTCGGTGAAGGTCCCGTCTCCGTTGTTGTGATAGACAACGTGGGTGACGGGCTTGAAATGGTCCGGATGACAGTAGGACTTAAACCCCGGCTTGCGTTCCCCACAATATAGGTTGACCGGGTAGTCCCACTGCACATAGCGGGTGACGATCAGATCAAGCCGGCCGTCGCGATCATAGTCCACCCAGCAGGCGCTGGACGACCAGCCGCTGCATTCCACGCCTGCCTTGCGCGTGACGTCGGTAAAGGTCCCGTCGCCGTTGTTGTGATAGAGGATGTTGTGGCCGAAGTTGGTTACGTAAAGATCGGCGAAGCCGTCGTTGTCATAGTCGCCCGCCGCCACGCCCATTCCGTATGAATGTCCCTGGACTCCGGCCCGCTCGGTCACGTCGGTGAAGGTACCGTCACCATTGTTGTGGTACAGCCGGTTCCAAAACTTAGGGTTGGACTTGTCGGCTGCCCGGCCGGGCGGCATCGGGTCAGCGATCGCGGCGCCGTTCACGAAAAACAGATCCAGCCGGCCGTCGTTGTCGTAGTCAAACATCGCCACGCCGCTACCCATCGATTCAATCAGGTACTTTTCCGATGTCGCACTAGACTGGTGGCGAAAACCCAATTTGGCATGGGCCGTCGCATCTACGAACTGGGGCTGAGCCGCAGCGGTGAAACCCTGCCTGCTCGCGGCCAAGCCGGCTAGAAAAGTTCGACGTGTCATTTGCTGAAAATGATTTTCAGCCTTCAGGATATCGGATGGGCGCTACAGAGGGCGCTGGCAGGCTCCGATGATCAGCGCCACCATGTTCCAGGCCACCACCGCCGCAAAGAGGACGTTGATCCAGGACAGCAACTTCGTCTTGTTCATCCGCAAGCAATAGAAGCCCAGCAACAGCGCCGATAGTTTGACCATAATCAGTCCTGAAAGGGGCGTTGGCGCCGACTCAAGAGCAAACCTGACCAATGGGTTTCCTTCTTGGACGCCGGTCAGCAGAAATGCCACCGTGGTGAGGAAGTCCAGAACCTGGAGATAGGAATACTGAAGGATCAGAGCGGGCACAAGTTCAATGTAGGTGATGAGCTGGGGGCGGTAAATGGTACAAAGCAGCGGATTTGTTGCCCGGTTGTACCATTCCGGAAATAGTACTGCTTTGGACGTGGAGGGGCAGTGACGGATGGAATTGGCCAGCGCACGGCGAGCGAACACCATGACGGCCAATCCGAACAACATACCGGCGAGTCCGGCGCCGGGCAGCCAAAGCGCCTCAGAGGAAAGACCCGGTTTGAGCACCGCCAGTTGGGGATCGACGGTTGAGTAGGAGACGGGGAATCGCGACCCGGCCGGATACTTCGCCGCGATCGCGTCAGCCCAATCGGCATCCGCTCCCGAGAGCTGGCCAAAGCGCCGTACATTCGAATAGTACGGCCGGCCCCCCACCGGATATCGATAGACCAAGTACGCGCCGTAGGACTTTCCCCGAGTCGTCAACGTGCCTCGCTGCTTGTTGACCGCTTCGGAGGCATCGATCTGATCGCAGACGATCTCGCCGGACGTGCGGGGCCAACCCTCGCTGGAGTGTGCGCGCCACATCTGAACGCCGCCGTAGAGCATCGATGGCGCCAAACAGAACAATGGCCGCTTGAGACACGCCGGCTTTAGCATCACCGGCGAGCAACGCCATGAACGACCGACGGCAATATCAGGAACACGCCTGCGGCGGGAAGCATCAGACTGCCCCGGATGAAAGCCTGGCTCGGCCACCGCCGTGGCGAGGTCGGCCGGATCATAGAACACCGCGATCCGGCCCCTTGGGGATACCGAAGACGCAACAATTCGGCTTCGGAGGAGTCTGTGGAGCCCTCTATTTGGCCAAAGTGCCGCAGCGTGGTCAGGTGGGGCGCGCCATTCACCTGATACCGGAATTCCAGATCGGCTGAATAGCTGGTATTCGTGGTTCGGTCAGACGCGGAGCGGCTGGTAGAAGCCACCGTGGCCGAGCGACCCCGTCGCCTCGACCTGCGGCCAAGCCGTGCTGGCCGATGCGCGCCGAAGGTTGCCGATCCCTTTGAAGCTGCAAAACAGGCCGAGCAACAGGAAGGCCAGCGCACCGGCGAAGCCAATGGCTCTGGTGAAGCGCATCTGACAGCGCTGCTAGCGTGTCTTCACGTTGACGGGTACGATTTCCACTCGGTAGGCGTCCTCGCCAAAACTCTGGTGAACGCGGCATCGCAATTTGTATTCGCGATCGTCCAGGGCAAGGTTGCGGTTCCGCCGGACCATGGCCTGTAACTCGGCACGCAGCGCTTCTGCTTCCGGGCTTGCGCTCTTGAGACGGGCAATCCCGTGGCCGATGCTGCCGCACATGGCGAACACTTCCTCGTAACCGCCCTTGTACTCGATGTCCATTGCGTCCGCCCCAACGCGAATCGCTTTCGAGGCGAGTTGCTCAATTATGCTTTGCTTGAGAATCATGGCTTGCCTTCAGTCGAGGACGTCCCCGGTCCAGCGGTCTCTATTCGCCCAGAATGGGCACTGCGGGCAAACTTCGCCATCGGGATAATCGATTCCCTCTTCGTGCGGGCAGCCGATGATTCGATCCACGGACAGGACGGACTTGACGCCGCACTGCTGGACGTAGGCCAAGATCGCCTGAGCGACCTTAAGGTCCTGCCGAATATCAACGCCTTCGGCAAACCAGCGCTGCATCGCAATAGGTTCGCCGTCCTCGCTGGGCAGAATTCCAACGGCCACTTTACTGGCTCGTTGGTCATCGGGGCCGTAGAAGGCTATCGTGGCGGCTGGAAAACCCCGGAAGCCCTGCTTGACTTTCTTGCGTATCGGTGAGTCTGAGCGCCGTTTGAATCGCACGTTTCGCCTCGGAAGGCAGACAAGGCTATCTTCCCTCCACTGAGACCTCGGAGTCAAGGGGCGCGGCTGTCGCGAGCGATCTTCAACTTGATATCGTTCAATGATATAGTCGTGACTGTATGCCATCCATATTGATCCAGCTCGACGAGCCGCTCTTGAAATCTTTGAATAAGGTGGCTCCCGCCGCAAAGCGGCGGCGGGCGGAGTTCATCCGGCAAGCCGTAAAGGAGGCGATCCGCAAGCGCGAGTACGAGGCGATCCGCGAAGCATATCTCCGCCAACCCGACTCAGCCGATGATGCCGATGATTGGTCGAACGCCGAGAAGTGGAAGGCGTGAAGCAGTACGAGATCTGGTGGGCGGACCTGCCCAAGCCCGCAGGCCGCCGGCCCGTGCTGCTGCTGAGCCGTGACGATGCCTATGGCGTGCTGAACAAGTTCGTGGCCGCCGAGATCACGGCCACCATCCGGCACATTCCGATCGAAGTTCCGTTGGGCAAGGCGGAAGGAATGCCCAAGCCTTGCGTGGTCAACTGCGATAACCTGCGCACCATCTCGAAGGTTCATCTGGTGGAAAGGATCTCGCGGATTCCGGCCCGGCGAATTCCAGAGGTGAAGCGGGCCGTGGGCTATGCCCTAGCCTGGGAAGAGCTGATCGAAACGATCGGCTAAGGCAGTTTCAGATTTTCGGCAGAGTCGCGCTAGTACGGGCTGGGCCGGTCTTTGCGGCGTTGATCCCGCTCAGCCCGAAGCTTGGCATACTCCGCGCGCTGTTCAGGCGTTAAGACCGAGCTTATTTGTTCAACCTGTGCGTCGTGAATAGCTCGATACTCGGGTCGGTGCTTTTCGTTCAACTGGCGGAACTGGCTCTGCGTCTGATCGAGGACCTGACTGAGGTGATGCTTTTGGTCTGGAGTGAGCTTGAGCCGCGTCTCCATCTCCTGGACGTAGAGCTTGCGGTACTCGCCGCTTCTGGATGGGCGGGAATCGGCGCTGACTCCGTGGGTGGTGTAGAGCCGGTATCCAAAGATGCCCACGGCACCGCCGGCCGCGAAGGTGAGAGCCAGATAAAAAGCGGCTCTGAGCGCGGATTGTTTCACTTGCTGCTGCCTTCTCCTGGCCGCACCGCCTCTGGCGTCGTCACGGCGTGGGAATACGTAAGAGCCTCGTCGTCATTGTCGTCGTCCAACACGTCGACATAGTGGTTAGCCGCCAACTGCTGGGCGGCCGGGCCGTAGGAGGAAACCTCAAAGAGTCCAGCGGCCATGCACAGCGAGGCAGCACTCATGGCCAGCACCCTGGCGTAGTGGGCGAGCTTGAAAGAGAAGCCGCGCTTGGCTTCGATCCGCTGCCAAATGCCTGGCATGAAAGCCGCCCCGGGCTCAACCTCGGGGCAGGCGCGCGAGTAGCGTTCGAGCAGGTTTTCGATCTCTCGTTCAGGCTGTGTCATCTACTTTCTCCATCCTACCTCAAAGTTTAAGGAATCTTAAGCCTCGGCACTGGCGGCACCGGCCTTGTTACGTTCGTAGGCCTTGAGCACCCGCTGCCGCGCTCTATACAAGCGCACCTTGAGGGCATTCTCATTCACGTTATAGATCTGTTCGAGTTCCTTGAGGGAAAGCCCCTCAACTTCTTTCAACATGAGGAGGATTCGGTCTTCCTCGCTCACCTCGCTCAGCAGCGATTGGACAAACTCCCGGGTCTCGGCCGCTTCCAGCCGCTCGGCCTCCACCTTTTCGCCGGCGGCGGCGTCCGCCATGATTACCTGCTGATCGGCCAGATCAGCCATGCGGGACTCCTGGCGGCGCTTCCGTTTCCGCAGATAGTCATAGGCCGCGTTGACGGTGAGCCGGTACATCCAGGGCTCAAAAACTTCGGGAGAGCGGAGCTGCTCAAGCGAGTAGTACAGCCGCACAAATACTTCCTGTGCAACATCTTCCACGTCTTCAGGACGCCCGATCAGGCGGGAAATGGTCCCCATGATCCGTTTGCGATACGCCAGTACAACCTGATTAAAGGCCGCCGCATCGCCCGCGCGCGCCTTTTCGATCAGTGAGAAGTCTACTAGCATTCGGCTAACCGCAACCGGCCGGCCGCCTGGCAGTGTCAAGGCAATTGCGTTTGCAGACATCCCTTGAAAAGAAAGGCGCACCGCTAAAGTGTTAGGTTACTATGCGGAAGGCCCCTCGCCGGGATATCCTGAAAGAATCCGGCGCCGAGCCAGCTTCTCCGTAAAAAAATGGACTACACCGACGGGCTTAATCCGCAGCAGCAACAGGCCGTGCTCCATGTGGAGGGGCCGCTGCTCATTCTGGCTGGGGCCGGGAGCGGCAAGACGAGGGTAGTCACCCACCGTGTCAGCCATCTGGTGTCCAATCATGGCGTGACACCGGAACGTATTCTGGCCGTCACTTTTACCAACAAGGCTGCGGCGGAAATGAAGGCGCGGGTGGCGAAGCTCCTCACGGGGCAACTTCCGCCGGGCCGCGGGCCCTACGTGTTCACCTTCCATTCATTTTGCGTGCGTCTGCTGCGGCTGGATGGGTCGCCGCTGGCCGACTGGCGCCCGGGCTTCAACCGCGAGTTCCTCATCTACGACGACGACGACCAGGTGTCGCTGTTGAAATCGCTTTACCGGGAGCACAGCCTGGACGATAAAGCGATGCCTCCGCGGAACGTGCTTTCGGCGATTTCGGCAGCCAAGAACCGGGGCGACGGGCCTGCCGAACTGATGAGGGACGCGCGCGACCCCAAGGCGAAGAAGATTGCCGTGCTCTTTGAGCAGTACAACGACGGGTTGGTTCGGGCCAACGCGCTTGATTTTGACGACCTGCTGTTGGAGGCGGTACTGCTGCTCAAGCGCCATCAGCCCACGCGCGAGGCGTGGAATCGCCGCGTGGACTTCCTGATGATCGATGAGTATCAGGACACCAATCGGTCTCAGTATGAACTGGCGCGATTGCTTTCACACGGCAAGAACAATGTGTGCGCCGTGGGTGACGAAGACCAGTCAATCTACTCGTGGCGAGGGGCCGACATCCAAAACATCTTGGACTTCGAGCGTGACTTCCCCAACGCGACGGTGATCCGGCTGGAACAGAACTACCGCTCCACCAAGAATATTCTTGAAGCGGCTAGTCACGTGATTGCCAACAACAAGGCGCGCAAGGGAAAATGGCTGTGGACCGAGTCGCAGGCGGGCGCCAAAGTCACCGTCTATCAAGCGGTGGATAGCGAGAACGAAGCGCTCTATATCGCCGATCAGATTGAAAGCACGATCCGCCAGGACTCGAACACGCGCGTCGCCGTGCTCTATCGCACCAATTCCCAGTCCCGCCAGATTGAAGAGGCGTTGCGCCGGTACCGGCTGGCCTACAACGTGGTGGGCGGGCTGAGCTTCTATCACCGCGCTGAGATCAAGGACACGCTTTCGTATCTCAAGCTGGTGCTGGTTCCGACGGACTCGGTGAGTTTGCTGCGGGTGATCAATACGCCGGCGCGCGGCATCGGCAAAACTACGGTGGAGCAGATTGAGGTGTTCGGGCGTGAGCGCAAGCTGCCGCTATGGCAATCGCTCGGCGAGATGCTGGAGCAACGGCTGTTCCCTCAGCGTGCCGAAGCGGCAGTGGCCGCCTTCCGCCGCCTCATCGAAGAAATGCGCGAGTTGAGCCTGACGGCGAGCCTTCACCAAGTGATGGAAGCTCTGCTGGAGCGCTCCGGCTACCTGCGCATGCTGAAGGAAGATCGCACGCCGGGGGCAGAGAATCGCGTCGACAACATCAACGAATTGTTGAATGCCGCCGCTGAAGCCGGCGAGCGAGGCGAGGGGCTTTCGGAGTTTTTGGATCACGCCGCGCTGGTGGCGCAAACCGATCAGGTGGACGAGAAGGCGCGCATTTCGCTGCTCACCGTTCATAACGCCAAGGGCTTGGAGTTTCCGGTCGTGTTCCTGGCCGGCATGGAAGAAGGCTTGTTCCCGCATCAGCGCTCCTTCGATCATGAATCGATGATGGAAGAAGAGCGGCGGCTTTGCTACGTCGGCATGACGCGGGCCGAGCAACGGCTGTTCATCACGCATGCCCTGGCGCGGCGCAAGTACGGGGGCGGCGCGCTGGAGCCTGCGATCTCATCCCGTTTTCTCAAGGAGATTCCGCCGGAGCTGTGCATGTTTGCCGGCAAGACACGGCTGGAAGCCCGGCACGACGATCGCGACGAGGCCGATGACTGGCTCGACCAGCGTGGCCTTGGCCGCACCGGCGAGGTCGATCTATTTGCCGAGCGCAGCCACGTGAGGCAGACGGCCAGCTATAGCGCCGAGCAGATCAAGCAGCGTGCGCGAGATCGCCAGGCTCCGCCGCCGCCCGTGGCTCCTCTGCCTCCTCCGACGCCATTGCAACCGAGGCAGCAGTCACTCTTTGGAGCTCCGGCCGCCAGTGAGCCGAAGCCAGTGCCACCAAGCTATCCTGGGAAGACTTATAATTCAGTGGAGAACATTGCTGACTTTTTCCGTGACCGCGGTATCCGTCCTCCGGGCGGGGCCGCCGCGCCGCCACCGCCCAACCGGGCCCCGGCGCAGGTAATTCCCGCAGGGCCTCGGCCGGTAGCCGTGGAGGCACCGCGCAAGTGGGGTACAAACTCCGGGGGCGGCGGCGGAACGGGGAAGCGGAAGTTCGGCGAGGGGTCGACCGTTAATCACCCCAAATATGGCCGCGGGACCATCGTTCGTAAAGAAGGCGATGGCGAAGATGCCAAACTGACGGTCATGTTTCAGGGCCACGGCCTTAAGAAGATTATTGCGAAATTCGCAGGATTCACGAACAACGAATGAACACTACAAAAATTGCCGACAAGACAGAACGCAAAGAGTTAAAGCGCAAAGCGCGTAAGAAGGCGGCGCCGAAACCGAAGCGGAAAGCCGGCGAAGCGCGCGGCTCCAACAAGAAGAAGGTGAAGCAGATCGTCAAGGGCCAACGTAAACGATAGGCTTTGACGCAGGAGAGAATCCAATCGCCAGCCGGCTTTCCAAACCGGCTGGCGAATTGCGTTTGGCCGCTCCGCTTTACGAGCTTTTGGGCACTCCTAAGTACTCCAGGGCATCCGCCAAGCTGGTCACAAGCTTGTCCGGCGGGGTAGGCTCGAAGCGGCGAAGAACGCGCTCGGTTTCATTTGAGAAACCCCAAACCCCGATCAGGATCCTGGCGTGGGGCGACTTCTCTCGGATTTGCCGGCTCATCGTCCTCGCTTGCGAAAACACAAACGGGGGAAGCGCCGAAATACAGACGACGTCGTTCCCGTCTGGCTCCACCAAGTCGAGCATGCTTTGGGGCGAGGAACCCAACGGAAAAGTCATCGTTGCATAGCCAGCGTGATCCAACAGTTGGGCCAACATGGCTGCGGCGATCTCGTCGGCTTCGTCGTGAGCGGGGAAGCAGAGGATGCGGCCTGGGCGGGCCGGCTCGGTGCGTTCTCCAGTCTCGGCGCGTTCGGAAAAATCAACCAGCATGTCCCGGAGACTCGAGAACACAAATTCCTCGCGCTCGGGACTGAGGTTGGCTTTATGGCGGTCCTGTTCGGCCAGAGCCAAAGTAGGGAGGAGCACACGGTCGTACAACTGCAGCAGGGAGTTGTCCTTCAGATACTTCTCGGCCACGGCGCGGGCGTCCTGATCGTCCAGGGCTAGCAGGCGCTGGTACAGGTTTGCTCCGGGTGCGAGTCCTGGTTGATCTCCCAGCAGGATGTGGAGAAAGGCCAATTGCGGGACGTGACGGCCGAGAACGACGACGCAGACGGTGAGTGGCGTGGAGAGAATCAGTCCGGCGGGACCCCACAGAGTGGCCCAGAACACGGTAGTCACCAGGAGCGCCAGCGACGAAATTCCCGTATGAGATCCATAGAGCCACGGCTCCAGGAAACTCCCGGTGACCACCTCCAGAGAGGCAAACAGGACGAAGACCAGCAGGGGCGGCATCAATTGATCGAACACCGCCAGCGCGAGCACCAGCGGGAGTAATCCCGCGGCCAAAGATCCTACGTACGGAACGATGCGCAGCAGGGCCGCGACGGCTCCCCACAGCGCCGCATACGGCAAGCCGATCAGATAGAGGCCGATTCCGCACACGACTCCGAAACCGGCGTTCACGAGAAACTGGAGCACGAGATAACGGCTAACAGAGCGCGTGGCGTCATCGAGCGCCCGCGTCATGACGTTGAGCCGGTTCAACCCGGCCAGGCGAAAAAGCCGATTGCGCACGTCGGTTTGTTCGACCAGCAGAAAGATGGTGAACACTAGCACGATACCCAACTTTGCCAGGGGCCCCAATAGCGGCTGCACCACGTCGCGCAAGTAAACCAGACCGCTGGCGGGAGGTTCGACCACTTGCACCGGGAGCGGATTCGCCGGTGTGCCGGCGCGCTGCTGCCCGGGAACCGCTGGGGCAGTAGTGGGCGGGTCTGGAACGTTGACCAGCTCTTTCCCGAGATCGGTCACGCTTTGCGCCGCGCGTCCCAGGCTACCCTGGTTAGGCAATCTCAAGGCCACTAGCTTTTTGTGAATGCTCTCGCGATAGCCAGGCAGATCGTTCGCCACGTGGACCAGTTCATTGAAGATCACATAGCTGACACCGGCGGAGATGGTGAGCGCTACGATCATCACCCCGACCACCGCCGGGAAACGCCGGATGCGGAGTTTCTCCAGCCAATTGACGGCCGGCGACAGCATCAACGCGAGCGTGATCGCAAACGCCAGGGGAATGAGAATTTCCCGCGCCAGATACAGCCCCACCAGCACGCCGATCAATATCGCCGCCAGGCGAGGCGCGGAGTCCGCAGCGGAGGGCCGTTGACGCTGATTCACTGACCGGCAGGATCCTTGACAGAGACTAGTGCGGTTTCGAGCACAGCCTATTGTAAGCAATTGAGGGCGGCGCCCGATCTGACGAATTTGACTACCATGGTGTGGTGCTGCTGCTTCAGATTCTCCTTCTCCTCGCCTCCCGCCAGCTTGTTGCACAGACCGGTACTTACTCCGCGCTGCCCAGCGAGATTCCGGCCAAAGTTACCGTGCCGCCGGGAGCCTGGGAGTATGACAAGCGAGAAGTCATGATCCCGATGCGTGACGGCGTCAAGCTGCTCACCGTCGTTATCGTGCCTAAGGCCGCTAAATCAGCGCCGATCCTGCTGACCCGCACACCATACGACGCCAAGGAGCTGACGAGCCACACGCACAGCGCGCACCTGGGCCCGATCCTGCAGGGCTACGACAACGCCACCGACGTGATTGTGGAAGGCGGCTACATTCGCGCGGTGCAGGACGTCCGCGGCAAGCATGGCTCGGAAGGCGACTACATCATGAATCGACCCTTGCGCGGGCCTCGCAACCCAACCCCGGTTGACCACGCCACCGATACGTACGACACGATTGACTGGCTGGTGAAGAATGTCCCGGAGACCAATGGCAAGGTCGGCATCCTCGGCATTTCATACGACGGATTTCTCCCGCTGATGGCTTTGGTCAACCCGCACCCGGCCCTGAAGGTTTCCGTTCCGATGAACCCGATGGTGGACGGTTGGATCGGGGATGACTGGTTTCACAATGGCGCATTCCGCCAACAGATGATGGCCTACATCTGGGACCAGCAGGCGACGCGCGGCGGCGAATCCAAATGGTGGACCACGCACTTTGACGAGTACGACAGCTTCATGCAGGCGGGCACGGCGGGTGAGCTGGGCCGACGTCGTGGGCTTGACCAGATGGGCTTCTGGCGCAAGATTGTGGAGCATCCTTCTTACGATGGATTCTGGCGCGATCAGGCGATGGACAAGATCCTGGCCGCGCAGCCGCTGCAGGTTCCGACGATGATTGTCCACAGCCTCTGGGATCAGGAAGACATCTACGGCGCCATCGCGGTCTACAAGGCCATCAAGCCGAAGGACACCGGCAACGACAAGGTGTTTCTGGTGATGGGGCCCTGGTATCACGGCCAGTCGATCGGTGACGGCAGTTCGCTGGGCGCGCTGCGGTTCAACAGCGACACGGCTCTGTATTTCCGCCAGCGGATCCTGCGCCCGTTCTTGGATCAGTATTTGAAGGATGACGCCCCGAAGTCTGGCGTTCCAACCGTGTCGGCGTATGAGACTGGCGCGAATACATGGACGAGTCTGCCGGCGTGGCCTCCGGCGCAGAGCGTGGCCAAGCCCATCTATTTGCGGGCCGGACTGAAGCTGGATTTCGCGCCCCCGCAATCGGGCGAAGCCGGGTTTGAAGAGTATGTCTCCGACCCGGCTAAGCCGGTGCCGTATCGCCGACGCCCGGTGGGTTCTGCCGGCGGCCCCGATTGGGCTAAGTGGCTGGTGGACGATCAACGCGAGGCCTCGGGCCGGCCGGATGTGCTGGCGTTTACATCGGACGCTCTCACAGCGCCGCTCAAGATCAGCGGGGAGCCGGTGGTGAACCTGATTGCGTCGATCACGGGCACCGATTCCGATTGGGTGGTGAAGCTGATCGACCTTTATCCGGACGAAGTGGCCGGCCAGCCGGGGATGGGTGGCTATCAATTGATGGTTTCGGCCGACATCTTCCGCGGGCGATATCGCGAGGGCTTTCAGTCTTCCAAGGCGATCGAAGCGGGGAAGGCTTTGCCCTATCGCTTCGCGCTTCCCACGGCGAATCACGTGTTTCTGCCGGGTCATCGGATCATGGTGCAGGTTCAATCGAGCTGGTTCCCGCTGTATGATCGCAATCCCCAAACCTTCACGGCCAGCATTTTCTGGGCGAAGCCGGAAGACTTCAGGAAGTCAACGCAGCGCGTGCATCATGCGCCCGGGCAGGCCAGTTTTATTGCGCTTCCCGTGGCGCCGTAGGACTATGAAATCATGACGTCGTTGATTCTGCTGCTCTGGCTCGCCGCCGCGCCGCAGACCGATGATGCTCGTGCGCTGTTTGAACGGGGGCTGGAGCGTCAGCGGGCGGGGGACACTCGCGCGGCCCTGGAGCTGTTCGAGGCGGCTGCGAAGCTCGCGCCTGGCCACGCGGCGATTCTGGGTAACCTCGGCGTGATGCGCGCTCAGGCGGGCGATCTGGCGGGCGCTGTCGCCGCCTACACACAGGCTCTGCGGGCGAACCCGTCCGCACATCGCCTCCATCTCAACATCGGGATTGCGTGGGTACGCGCCGGCCAGTTTGTGAAGGCCGTTGAACCGCTCGATGCCTTTCTCGTGCATGAGCCGTCCAATCGGCAGGCGCTCGAACTACGGGCGGTTTGCGACTATCAGCTTGGGCGCTTCGCCGCCGCCGGGCAGCGCTATGATTCGCTGATCGCCGCGCATGGAGAGCAGCTCAGCCTGCTGTATGGACTCGGCGAAAGCCGTGGACGCGGGGGTGACATTGGCGGCGCCGAGCAAGCCTACGGGCGTCTGTTTCAACTCTTTCCCGACGCTCCGCAAACACGGCTGCTGCTCGCGCAGAAACTACTTGGCGAGGGACGGGCCGACGACGCGGTGGCCGAACTGGGCCGCCTCTCGCGCGAACTCCCCGGAGTTGACTTGTGGCTGGGCATCGCTCTGGAGCGCGCAGGCCGTCACGATGATGCGTTGAAGGCGTACCGCGCCGAAATCGCTGCTTCGGGCGATCTGCTGGCTCATTACGGCGCCGGAGTGATCGAGTCGCGTGCAGGAGATCCTCAAGCGGCGATTCGTCATCTGGAAGCCGCGCGGCCCCTTGATGGAGACCGCTACAACGCGAGCTTCCACCTCGCGGGCCTCTACACTCGCATGGGCAATCACGCCAAGGCGCTACCCCTGGCTGAGGCCGGTATCAAGCGCGACCCTGAGTCCGAGGCGGCGCACTACCTGCTCATGCAGATCTATCAAAAGATGGGTCGCCAAGAGGAAGCGCGCCGACAGGCGGTAGTGATCCGCGATCTGAAGGCGCGCGAGTTGCAGCGGGCGATTAAGAAGGTGGCTGACAAAGAGGCTAGAAGCGGAGCCGCAGCCCAACCTCAATAATGCGCATCGGTAGCACGCTGAGTAGGTTCACATGTCCAAAGCCCGTGCGGTATTGGTTGTACTGTTCTAGTGGCGTGGCATTGGGCCGGCGTTCCAGCAAGTTCTTCACCAGCTGATCGGGCGAGTTGAACAGGGTGAAGCCGTCTTCGTAACGGGCACCCCTCGCCTTGAAGGTTGCGCCGGTGTTGAGTGAGTCACGCCGCACCATGTTGAACGGATTGAACAGGCTGGTGCGAAGCTCAAAGCTACGCCGCTCGCCCACCTTCCACTGCTTCGAGATGTTGATGTCGTTCGAGTGGTTGTGCGGCATCAGAATATAGTTGCGCGAACCGTAGCCAGGGTTGAAGCCTGGCACCGTGAACTTGGCGGGATCGAAGAACTGATTCAGCGAGCCGCCGCCATTGGGATTGCCCACCGGACTGATGCGCGGACCGTAGTCGGTTGAGCCGGTGAAGATGGCGTTCAAGCCGCCCACGCCGTTGGTGGTGCTGGCTTCCTGAATGCCGAAGCCTGGCGAGACCAGGCGTCCGGAGTAGAAGTTCATCAGATGGGCGATGTTCCAGTCGTTGAGCAGGAAACGCCCGGCGCGATTGTTCATACCTACTTTTTCGGCCAGCCGTCCGAACTCGTACGTATAGTTGATGCCCAGCGTGTGACGGCGGTCCTGATCGGCTACGAAGCCCGCATAGTCTTTCCAGTTGAAATAGAAGTGACCCACATTCTCACTCTGCGTCCGCAGATAGCCGTACGTATAGACGGTTTGGAACGAGAAGCCGCGGCTGAAGCGCTTTGAGACTTGTGTCTGCAGGGAGTTATAGACCGCGTTGGCCACGTTGGCCGTCATGTTCAGATTGCCAAGACCTGAGAAGGGCCGCAGCAGGGCCGAATCCACTAATTGCGTACCGGGCAGGGGATTGGGATTCGACGGCGAGACGGGGCCGGAGAAGTTCGCGCCGGCTAGCCGGGGGTCGATGAACTTAGGATTGTAGACCGTACCCGGAATCACGTTGTTGATGTTGAACTGCACGTTCTGATGGCGTTGGAGGTTGCCGATATAAGCGATGTCGATCACCATGTTGCCGGGCAACTGCCGTTGCACCGACATGGAGTAGTCATAGAGAGTCGGCAACTGGCCAGATGGATCGCGGGCGCCGAAATTCTGCGGCGAGATGCGGCGCAAAAGTCCAGTGTTGGAAGCGCCCAGCGCGGCGAGCGATGTCTGGCGGATGTCGACCTGATCGGCCAGCCCGTTTTCGAAGTTATTCACGGCCTGCCCGATCGCGATGCGATTGTAAGTCCAACCGAAGCCGCCGCGGAACACGGTCTTGGGAGTGATGTTCCAGGCAAAGCCGCCGCGCGGCGCAAACAGCAGGAAGGGCGGATTCAGTACGCCGGTGTTGCCGGAACCTTGCTGCCCCAACGGCCGCACGCCGTTACGGATGTCACCAGAGCCGGGCACGATCGAGAAGCGCAGCGCATTGGCTACGTTGGCGGGCAGCGGCTCATTGGGTTTGGCAGGGTCGATAATCAGGTTGCGATTATTCGGGTCAGGCACATAGAAGCGCGGCGCCTTAGCCGGATCCCAACTGCCAGGAGTGAACACAGCGTCCAAAGTCTTCTCCGGATACCGGTTGAATTCAGTGGGCATGTGGGAGATGCGCAGGCCGTAGTCAAGCGTGAAGTTCGAGCGAACTTTGTAGGTGTCTTGAATGAAGAAATGGGCGTCCTGGTAGAGCGAGTCCTTTTGCATGATGGCCGAGACCTGCCGGAATTGGTTGACCGCGCCCACCACCATGTTGGCTTGCGCGTAACCGGTGTCGAAGTCCGAGGCCGTGTTGACGCCGAAGTTGAAGAAGCCTTTTTCCACTGAGCCGTCGATTTCGGCTTTGGTATTGCGCAGGTAGGTGCCGCCGAACTTGATCACGTGCGCGCCCTTGGTCTTGGTCCAGGTGCTCGAGAACTGATATTCGTTAGCGCGCGCAAACACGGGAAAGCGATTGAAGTTGAAGCCGGGGTAGGGGCTGCCCGGGTCGATCTGGGGCAGGATGTTGCCATTCGCCGTCTTGAAGAAAGAGGGCAGATCGCTCAAACCCACCTTGGTGCGATCGATTTTGGAGAAGTCCAGCGAATCCTCGATACTCGAGTTCGGGTAGTCGAAAGACCAGGAGAACAGGGTCTCGCTCACCAATGTTGGTGAGAAGATGCGCGTCACGTTGGCGGCCATGGCGCGGTCCGGCCGATGCAGCTTGGTGATGGCAAACGGTACGTCACCGGTGGCGGTCCAGCCGATGTTGTCCTGCACCGTGCCCCAATCCTGTGACCAGCGCACGTAGGCCCGCGTCTTGTCGTCGACGATCCAATCCACCTTGGCCACCGTGGTGTAGCGCGGGTTAATACGTGCATACTGCAGCAAGTAGTTGTTGACTGGATCGTTGGTGAAGTTCGGCTCCGGATAGAGAGCCAGGATCGATTGGCCCAACGTGCTCCGGAGTTGCGCGGGGATGATGTTGTCGGGTAGCAATTGTGGATTCCCCGAAGCCTGGGTGCCGGGCTGGAAGATGCGGGGCCGCGTGCCGTCGGCGTTGATGGTCTGCGAAAAGTCACCGCGCCGCTCAGCCACGGTCGGGACGCGCACCAACCTCTGAATCGTCGGCGTGTCCTGCTTGAGGTTCTCGAAATTGCCGAAGAAGAAAATCTTGTCTTTCTTGATGGGCCCGCCCAAGTTGCCACCAAAATAGTTGAACCGATACCGCTGGCGCGGTACGCCGAGATAGCTGTTATTCCAGGAATTGGCGTTGAGCGCCTCGTTGCGCAGATAGTTCCAGGCGGTGCCGTTGAAATTGTTCGAGCCGGACTTGGTCACCACATTGATGACCGCGCCGGACCGCAGGCCGTATTCAGCTGTGAAGTTGTTGGTGAGGACGGAGACCTCCTGGATTGACTCCAGCGAGGGCGAGACCGTGGTCTTCGAATCGTTACCGTGATCTACCAGCGAGCCACCGTCCAGGTTGACTTGCGTCTGATTCGGGTTCTTGCCGTTGATGCGGAAATCGGCGTAGCCGTCGTAGGAGGCTTCGCGGCCGGAGATCGCGTTGTTGTTGCGCGGCGCCGAGCCCGGAATGATCTTGAGCAGCGTTGACCAATTACGCCCGTTCAGCGGCATGTCAGTTACTTGCTTGGACTGAATCGCGTCGTAGCGCACCGCGCTTTCGGTAAGCAACGGCTGCTGCGCATCGGCGATAACGCTCACCGAGGTAGTGGCGTCGCCCACCTCGAGAGGCAGACGGCCCATCGTCAATGTCTGGCCGGCGTTGAGCACCACTTCCAGCTTCTTCTCTTTAAAACCCTGCGCCGAGATCGACACCACGTAACGGCTGGCGGACAAGGAAGGTAGCACGAACAGGCCGGTTTCATTGGAGGTACCAGCGCGTTCGGTGTTGGTCGATAGTTGGGTGACCTTGACGTTGGCTCCCGGCACGGCGGCGTCCGATCCATCGACAATCACCCCTTGAATGGATCCGAGACCGGTCTGGCCAAACAGGGCCGAACTGGTCAAAAAGATGGCAAACGTTGCCCCTCGGTAGCGAAATTTCATAGGACCATGCTATCACTTGCTCTTGGTCAGAATTTCGGCCGTGATTTCCTCAACTCGTCGAGCATAATCGTCGGCCAATTCACTTAGCGGTCTGGCTGGATCGAGACCAATCCGGCAGGGAATCGCCCACCGTTCTTCGGGGATGGCGGAGAGAAGCTGCACGAGCAGATACTGCAATTCATGCCAGATGGCTGTAAGCCGACGCCAAGGCAGCAGGTCGTATTTCTGGGCGGCGGCCCAATCGGGTGTCGGATAACTGACGCCGGTTATTCGTGGGTCAACCAAAGCGCGCGCAAACCACTGGTGGTGCGCGGTGGCGAGATCGATCAGATGACCGAGTGCTTGCTTACGGGTCCAGTCGCGGCGTTTGAGTTTCCGCCTGGCCTCGGCCTCTGTGAATGTTTCGAGGTGGAGCTGGCAGTTGGACACGTGCATGGCCAGGCGTTGGGCGAGCGGCCCCGGCGTGCTTGGCTCAGCCTCAGGTATCGGTTCTTCCGTTAGTGTGCCTTCCACTAGTGTGCCTTCCACAGCGGCGCACGTGACACCATGCTGGCGCAGCAACTCGGCGGCGGGGCATTGTTCCTCGCGCAGTAGACCTAGCGCGAGATGCGGGCAATCTATCTCACGGCTGCCGAGTCGGTCTGCCTCCTCGGCGCTGTGGAAGAGAATGCGCTTGCCCTCGGGGCCTACTGGCAGTTCAACCGACGAAGCAATCTTTGGCTTCGGCAGTAAGCGGGTCTCGATTTGTCCCCGGACCGTCTCCGCCCATGCTTGCTCACGCAGGAATTCGTACTCGCGAATCAAGGCCAGTAATAAATGCTCCGACTCGATTTGAGGTGAGCCGTATTGACTGGCCTCGTAGCGGGCGAAGAAGATGGTTCGGCGGGCGTGCTCTGTGTAGCGCTCAAACATGCGGCCTCGCCTCGCATCGTAGCACTTTGGCGAATCGGCTATTCGGTGTTGATTTCGTAGTCGAAATAGAGCCGCTCGCCGGTGGTGCGCGCTTCGAACGCCTTCCAATCTTTCTGCGTGCTGCCTTCGGTTTTCTCCATTTTGTCGAGGTCGGTGTCAGTCTGAAACACTCGACCGGAAGCCTTCTTAAGCAAGGCGTCCTTGATGGCTTTCTTCGGGTGATCCCAAGCGACAGTGGGCTGCATGGCCCACTTACGCACGGCCGTGATCATCGCCGTGAATTCATGAGCATGATCGCCTTCGGCCATCCAGTTCAGATTAGCGTAGTCATCCGTGACTTTGCCGTTCAGCGTGGCGTTGTGGCTGCCGTGATGGCCGACCTTGTAGAGGACCGTCCGCGCCAGTAAGTCCTTGGCCGTGATCTTCTGCGTGCCGTCCTTCCAATCTTTCATGGACCAGGAGATCCAGTTGCCCTTCTGCGCGTCGGCCGCAAACAACAGGACCTTGCCGCCTTTGCCCAACTCGAAAGCCAGCACCAGGCTCGAGTTGTTGGTGTAATTGCCGGCTGCCAGAGCGAGTTGATCCGCCGACATCAGCCAGTCTTTGTCAATTCGCCGCCACGCGGGATTCTCGTCTGTCGCCTCTTTGGGCCGATCGTCGTGCCCGTACCGGCTGGCAAAAAAGGCGCCGTAGTCAGCGTCGCCCAGCGCCTTGTCCCAGTCCAGGCAAAACTTACCGTCAAAAGGGGGTACGGGCTTCTGCGACGCCACGCCGCTGGCAGACGCGGCGGCCGCGGCAAAGAAACCACCGGACGCACCGGCGAGATGGAACTCTTCGCCGCCCTCGGGATCGAGGTTCTTGATCAAGTCCTCGTCACGCGGCGGCCCCAGCGCGAAGACTCGTACATTCTTGGCGCCCGGCAAAGGCATGATCTTCTCATGCGGGCGCAAATACTTGACGCCCTTTTCGGCGCGGTCCTTGAAGATCTTCATCGACTGTTTGTTCATCGACGCGCCGGGAGCGCCCCCGGCCGCACCTAGCATCTTCGCCGCCCCGGCGGCGTCGAACTTCTCGTCCACTCCGCCCAACTCAAAGGCCAGCGCTTCCTCGATCCGTTTCACCTGCTCAGCGGCATTTCCCGCCGCGGCGAGTTGATTGCGCGCCCCGAGCAACCCAAGTAACTTGTCCTTGAATTCCTTACGTAGCGCCTTCGCCAGATCGTCATCCGGGTCATCGGTCCATCCGATCCAGGTCTGACCGATCGTGATGCCCTCGAAGTTGGTCTCCGTGATCCCATTGACGTGATCCTGATGTTCGTGCGTGATCACGGCGACGTCAACGTGCCCGCCGGTTGCATCGCGAATGCTCTCGCCGATTTCCTTGATCTTGGTGTCGATGAAGGCGGGCGAACCGGGCTTGTACCCGCAGTCGATCAGCACGTAGACAGGCTTAGCCGGCAAGTCTCCGGCAAACGCCAGCAGGAAGCAGTCGCCGTGACCGGTGCGATACATGCGAACCGTGGCGCCCTCTTTGGGCGGCATCAGCCGTTGGCCAACGGCGGGCGTGGCTTCTTTTTTGCCAGGGGCTTTCTTTTTGGTGGCGGTCTTCTTCGTGGTGGCCATGTGAGTCTACTCCTCCCCCTCGCGATGCAGGAGCGCGAATGGTTCGCGCGAGCGCAGGGTGCGGGCCGGGCCGTCTAACGCATTCCCCGGATCCAGTGCGCCTTCGGTCAAAAACTTCCTCATCTTGTCCAATTCCTCGTCATTAGCCACCGTGCCGGGAGTCCGCATGATCCGGCGCACTTCCATTGTCGAAGAGCTGATCAGGAGTGTGCAGCCGGCGCGATAGGTGAAGTCGCCCTTGTCCTTGTTGTCCACGGGGCCCTTGGCATCCCGCACCTTCTGGACTTCTGGATCGAAATATCCCCGTCGGCGCTGGGTAATCTCCACCACCAGGTCCGTGACTGTTTCGCCGCGCAGCGTGCGGCGGAGGGCGGTGCGCACCGAATGGACCTCGACGGCGACTTCCTTTGGATTGGTTGGAGAGCGGTAAACCGTCAGCGGTGGCTTGTCAGCCGCCAGCACCAGACCGATGCCGCGCTGCAATTTCTGTCCCTCACCCTGCATGAGCCAAAACCAGAATGTGGCGCGATTGTCGTCCGCATCCTGCCAGGTTTTGGCGCGGTCACCTTGGAGATTCCATGGTTTGAAGGTCTTCTTCTTGTATTCGGAGTCGGCCAGAGAGGCCATATCCAAGCCCTCTCCAGACGGCCAGAGCAGTCCGTCCACTGAGATACTGCGCATGCCCTTCGGGTAGATTCCCCACTGGCGGAAACTTTCGACAAACGCCAAGCGGTAGCCTTGCTCGTCTTCGGCGTAGAAATCAAGATCGGCAGTGACGATCCCTCGCAGATAGTCGCCGAAGGTGATACCAACTGGGGGGCAATAGTCAATGGCGCGGATGCACATGCGCAGCACCGCCAGCGCGCACTTGGAGGCCTCCGACGCCAGCCGGGCCGAGAGATCCGGATGAATATCGCCCTCGCGCAAGACGCCGGTGCCGTCGGTGGCAATGCGATAGAGGTCGCGAGTCTTCGATCGGTAAACCTTGAGGAACGCGCCGAAAACCGCGGCCACGAGAATCGCTCCGCGGTCATGCGGTTCCGGCGTCTGGGAGAGCTTGTGCACATCGGGTACGTGAGCCTTCCACTTCCCCGTTTCAGGATCGATTCCACCGAGGGCATCACGCAGCGCGGCTGAACGGCCGGAGGCTCGGCCAAACTGCTGGGCCAACTGCGCGAGCAGATTCTCACCCATCAGATCGCCGCGCGTTCTGGCAATCTGATTGCGCAGGACCCCGGGATAGGAGAAGTGTTGAAATAGCGCCACGATGTCGGCGAAGGCTTCGTGAAATGCCAGCACGTCCGGATTGGTAGGTTCGTTGAAGCGGGGATGTACGCCGTCGAGCAACGCGTGGGTGGTCTCGTGAGCCACGACGTCATGCGACAGGCACGTGAATACCAGCGTGCCGGGAACGTTGTAGGCATCCTGAATCCCCACCGGAAAGTATCCAAAGAGGAGCGACTTTCGGACGGGGCTGTAGTAGGCATTGCGGTCGCGCAGCGCATGTGGATAGATGCGCAGGCGACGGACGAAGGTCTGCTCGACCGCATCCTCTGCGCGATGTGACGACCACAGGGCCAACCGCCCCAGCGCAGCTTCGAAGTGCCTGATCGTGTTCATCGCGACGGCGTAGACCATCTGCTGATGGAACTGAGGATTTGACTCCGATGGCGCCAAGCCATCCTGGGCCAGCAGCCACTCGTCGTTCAAATTGACGGGCTTGTAAAAAGCGCCGCTGGCCGGGTCCGCGTCTATGACCTCCACATATTCACCGACCGGCCCGGGCTGTAGGTCTTTTTCCCAGGTAACGCCAATCGTGATTTCCCCGATTCCGGCCGTGTCGAATTGCGCCGACACGCTGGGATCGAAGGCAAAGATCCGCAGGGTTCTGGTCGCCGGCTCTGGAATCAGGTTGCTTTTTGTCATAGGTGAGTTTGCTTTCTCCGCTTGCTGATGCTCGTCATTCTATCAAGCGACGAATGGAGAAAAAGTGCGCCACCAGAGCTTGGGATTTTGTCGCGGCTCCTCGCTGTGTGCTATCGTCCGGGAGATTCAAATGTACGAACAAGGTACCGACGTTCGCCTGCTCACCGCTTTACTGCTGCGCCTGGAGAACAAGACCGTTATCGATGCTGGCGCCGAGCGCGGTGGATTCACGCAGGCCTTTCTGGATCATGGCGCCGAGAAAGTTTTTGCTATTGAACCGTACCCGCCCAATGTGTCCGCGCTGCAGGAGCGCTTTGGCGCGCACCCGCAAGTGCAAATTCTCCCGCTGGCGCTCGGCGAACGGAACGAGACCGCTACGCTGCACTTGATTGAGGACCGCGCGGGTGAAAACGTCAGCAGCTATCATTCGCTCGCCCACGCCAGCGAGACACCGCTGCTGCACACGGTAGGAACGTTGCCGGTTGCGTGCCGGACGTTGGGCTCCCTGGCCGCTGAAGGCGCGTTGCCGGCGCGAGTGGGCATCCTCAAAATCGACGCCGAGGGCAACGATCTGGCGATTCTGCGGGGCATGGGTGATTTCTTCGCGACCGTTGTCATGATCGAGTATTGGGATGATCTGCCGGACGCTGTCGGCCCGAGCCCATTCGCATTAGCGGACGCGGACGAATTCATGAAAGCCCGGGGCTACAGGCAATGCGCGGTGATCAAGCGGCGGGACGAGTTCGAGACTTTGGAGTTGAACGACGATCGCACGCGGCCCGGTGACTGGGGCAATGCGATCTTCCTGCACGAGAGCGCCTTCCCGCAAATGCCAACGGAGGTAGTGGAAGCCGCCGTCGCCGTGCATGCCAGTCTGATCGACAAAGCGGTTCTGTTCAGAACCGAATGCGTCAAGCGCCTCCAGGTGATCGAGGAGCAAGCCAGGGCCATCGAGCAGTTTCGCGAACAGCTGAAACCGGCGCCGTTCTCGGTCCGTCTGCAGCGGCTATTTCGGCCCGAGTGAAGCGGTAGCCGCACGATATTCGGCCACCCATTGCCGGTTGAGTTCTTCTCCCGAGACCAACGACGTCTCGGCCTGGCACCGCGCGCACTTGCGCTTGTACGTCACTGCCTTTGCCAACTCACCACCGCATTGTGGGCAGACGGAAGGCGAAGCGGCGATCAGGCCTTCAATCATCCTCACCCAACCGCTGACTCGCATGAACTGACGGTTCAAGCTGGCCACCCGGACCTCGCCTTCGAGCGCCGACGCGTCAAGCTCCGGCATGCGGGCGGCCAGCAAAGCCTTGCCCGCTTCCGTCAACAGGCCGTTCTGCTCAAGCACGTCCTGACCAAAGATATCCTTGGCGGTTTGCAGGATGCTTTTTTCAGAGAGCCAGATGTCGAATGCTTCTTCGGCACCCATGGAAATCTCAATGAGATCGAGTGACTCGGCGCCCAGGTCGTCCAGATAAGCGTCTGGCGTTACCTTCGCCGCCTCAACGTGCAGGCTCCGGCGCACTATGGCCGCGAACCGGCTCAGAATCTCTGCTTGGCTTGGTGCTGGCATCTATTTCGTGTTTCCTACTTTACTTCGTCACGGCTCGTACGGCGATTACCGCGTTGTGCCCACCGAAGGCGAAAGAATTCACCAGAGCGGCCGTGACACTGGCTCGGCGCTTCTCATTGGGTACACAATCAAGGTCGATTTCAGGATCCTGAGCAGCCACGTGCATGGTGGGCGGAACCACTCCATCTCGCATGGCCAATACTGCGCAGATCAGATTGGTGACGGCAGCGCCCGAGATCGTGTGACCCAATTGTCCCTTGTTCGATGAGACCAATACGCGGCGGCCGCGGCTTCCCAAAGCGTGGGTGATCGCCTGGGCTTCCATCCGGTCATTCTTCGGAGTGGACGTGCCGTGGGCCGCTACGTAACCAACTTCGTCCGGGCTCATGCGCGCTGAAACGAGAGCGGCAATCATCGCTTGCGCTTCGATCCTTCCATCCGGTGAAGGGTCGGTCAAATTCATCGCGCACGTGTTGCTGCCGAAGCCCGCCAGTTCGGCCAGGATGGTGGCGCCGCGCGCCCGGGCGTGATCCCAATCTTCCAACACTACCGCACCACCGCCCTCGCCCATGACGAAGCCATCGCGGTGGCGATCAAACGGGCGCGAGGCGGTGGCCGGGTCCGCATTCTGGGTCAACGCGCCCAGCACTGCGAAGTACAGAATGCCAATTGGGCTGACGACGGCGGCGGCGCCTCCGGCGATCATCACTTGGGCGCGGCCGCTGCGGATGAGCCGGAAAGCCTCCCCGATGGCGTGGCCGCTGGCGGCGCAAGCGGTGTCGCAAGTGAGAACAGGACCGGCGAGGCCGAAAAGCGCGGACACCTTGGAGGCGGCGTCGTCGGCCAATCGACGGGTGAAGTTGTCCTCCCGTTGCTGTGCCAACGGAAACGAAGCCAGATCCACATCAGTTTGATCGGTCCGCCGATGCTCATAGTATTTGCTGGTGAGCTCCACGTCTAGATAGGCGGCGCTCACGCCGGCCGAAACACCAGCCCGCTGCCGGACGAATCCCGATTTTGTTAAGCCGCTGGCGGCCCACGCCTCACGCGCACATTCCATGAAAATGCGGGCGCCGCGACGAGTGCCGGGCGCTGGCGGCTGGGCGAAATTATCGGTGTCTACCAGACCCGCGCCACTCCATTGAGGGATCTCAGCCGCCACTTGGCAGCGGTACTGTGACGAGTCAAACAGCGAAATGCGGGCGATGCCGTTGTCCCCGGCCAGCAGGCGCGGCCACACCTCGGCGACCCCCACGCCAAGGGAATTCGCCATGCCGAGACCCGTGATAGCAACGCGCCGGTCCATCGCGCAGGTTACCATGCGTGGGAGGTAGGAATGCACTTGCCGCCGCCCGAGATCGTTGTTACCGGCATGGGGTTGGCCAGTTCGATCGGCTCCAGTGTGGCTGAGGGCTTCGACTGCTTGATGAAAGGCGGACCTTGTTTCGGCGCCGTGATCCCGTATGAACTCTCGAGGCTGCTCCGCGTGCCGAAGAACCAGAAGTTTCTCTCGTGTTCGGCTCGCCATCTGATGTGGGCCGGCCTCAGGGCGCTCGAGCAAAGCGGTTGGACCCGTGAGACATTGTTAGCAGAACGGACGGCCATCTTCACAGGGTCAGGCCAAGTGGGGCTCGAGCCATCGCAGATCTTCCCGGGCTTCCGCGCAGCCCATACGTCCGAAGGCCAGGCCGATTGGGCCGCGCTTGGAGGCCCGGCCTCACGGCTGCTCGATCCCTTTTTTCCGCTGCGCGCTCTCTCCAATTCCGGGTTGGCGTTGCTGGCTATGGAAGTGGGAGCGCGCGGCCCCTCGAATAATTTCGTGCAGTCCGACACCGCCGGCGCGCACGCCCTCGATGCAGCCATCGCCGGGCTGCAGGAGAGCCTGTGTGATGTGGCGCTCGCCGGTGCTTTCGACTCGTTGCTGACTCCGGCCAACGAGCTGAATTATCGACGTATGGGTCTTCTCTCGCCAACGGGATGCTTGCGCCCATTCGATGGCACGGCTGACGGTGTGGTGCTTGGCGAGGCCGGCGTCGCGCTGGCGCTGGAGCGGAAAGTGGACGCCGAGGCACGCGGCGCGTTGATCCTGGCCGGTATCGCGCTCGACGACGGCCTCACGCGACCGGACTTCATCGTGGCCGCCGGGCACGGAGTGTCTGGCCTCGATTTGCAAGAAGCGGCGGACCTCGATCGTTCCGTGTCATGCACCGCTTTCAAAGGCCTCACCGGTTATCTGGGCGCGGCGACGGGGCTGGTAGAGGTGGCGTTGGCGATCGCGGCTTTGCAAGCGCGCGTCGTTCCCGCCGTCGTAGGTTTGTCGCAGATTGCCACTGGAGTGGAATTGAATTTGATGATGAAGTCCGAACGCCTGCCGGGGAATCGGCTGGTGAGCGCACGCTGTTTGAGCCGATCCTGGCTGGGGCAGACCGCCGCGATCAACGTCGTGAGCTACTGAAAGAGCGGCAGTGGTTTCCCTTTCGCCGAGGGCAACGCAATTCCCAACAACTTCGCAATCGTTGGGGCGATATCGAGATTGGAAACCACACCGAGTTTTACGCCCGCCTTCACACCTCGGCCGCTGACGATGAAGATCGGGTTCATGTCCGTATCGCTCGCCAGATAGCCGTGGCTGCCGCCCACCTGGGGCACAGCCGCGGTGACTGGTCCGCCAGTAGCTCCTGAGAACGAATAGCCGTCCTTGGCGGCCAACAGCAGTTGCCCAAACTGCGGATCGCGCTCAGGGCGGGGAAGCCCCAGCGCCGGAAACTCATCGACGCCGTATATCCTGTCGATCCCTTCCACCCCGGTCAAGGCCTCCCGCACTTTGGGAATCCATTCGGCCGCTTTGACGTAGACGAAGGCCGACCCGCCCTCGGGGAGCACAAACGCTTTCTCGCCCAGGCCCGCGGCCTGAAGCGCCACCATCGCCCGAATCTCGCGCTGATAGGCCTTGAAGCCGTGATCGGAGACAATCAGAAACGTCGTGCGCGCGGAGAGACCCGCTTGATGAACCGCCGTCACCAGCTTCTCCACGCAGCTATCGAGGAACGCCATCGCTGTCCGCCCTGCCAGCGTGTTTGGCCCATACTGGTGATGTTCGGAATCCAGGGACAGCAGGTGCAGAAGCAGCAGATCCGGCTGATGCGCGCGGATGAGATACTCGCCGGCCCTGGTCCAAATTTGATCGCGCCACAGGATATTTGCTTTGGTGAACCCGTCCAGATCGGCCGGCGAGATGACACCCTTGGCTATCATCTCTTTTTCCAACGTGCCGCCCACCGACGGCCATTCGGCGAAGGCCCACGTGATGCCTGGCGCGTTGTTGATCGCAACCCAATCCACCTGTGCTGTGGTGAGGCCTGCCCGACGCGCCGCGTCGTACACGGTGGGAGCGTGGACCATCTTCACCATGTCCATCATCGGCTCCACCTTCACCGGCGGCCATGAGCCCGTGCGGACGATAGTTCCGTTCGCCAGCAGTCCGTGTTCATCGGCGCGCACTCCGGTCACCATGGTGGTGTGATTCGGCCACGTTACCGTGGGATTGATGGCTGTCATCGCTCCCCCAACGCCGGCCCGCATCAGTTTTCGCAGGGTCGGGATCGGGAGCTTGGGATCGTTAAGCGCGTAGGCTGGAAAGCCATCAAGGGAAATCATCACCACCTTGGGCGACCCAGGCGATTGAGCCACTGCCAGCGCACACAGCCACAACGCCAGGAAAGTTGCTCTCATCAGGCGATGTGTCCCGCCGTTGTTTGCACATACAGGGCGTAGAGAGATTGGCTGGCCACCATGAAGAGCCGATTGCGCCGCGTGCCGCCGAAGCACACATTCGCGCAATTCTCCGGGAGCCGAATCATGCCGATGCGCTCGCCGCTCGGGGCAATCACTTGTACGCCGGGACGCGCGCCGGCCCAGATGTTTCCGTCGACGTCGCAGCGCATGCCATCGGCGGTGGAGGGGGCTCCGGTGCCGGGAATATCCAACTTGATGAACTGCTTCCCATTGCGCAATGCGCGGCCATCCACGTCCCACACCTTCATGTCTCGCCCCTCAGCGCCGGTGTCGGCGATATAGAGCTTTTTGTAATCCGGCGAAAAGCAAATGCCATTGGCGGCGCTCACTTCGTCGGTCACTTTGGCGATGGCGCCGGTCTTGGGGTCGGCGCGATAGACGGCTTCTTTCAACTCCTTGGGCGCCTGGTAGCCCTCGTAATTTCCGTTGATGCCGTAGGGCGGGTCCGTGAACCAGACGCCGCCATCCGGATGCACGACGATGTCGTTGGGTGAGTTGAGCCGCTTGCCTTCAAATTTTTCGGCGATCACTGTCACGCTGCCGTTGTACTCATAGCGCACGACGCGGCGGCCGCCGTGTTCGCACGAAAGTTGCCGGCCTTCGTAGTCAAAGGTGTTGCCGTTGCTGTAGCCGGCCGGATTGCGGAAGACGGTGGTTCGCCCGTCTTCCTCTATCCAGCGCAGTTGCACGTTGGCCGGGATATCGCTCCACACCAAATACTTGCCCACGCCATTCCAGGCCGGGCCTTCCGCCCACGACGTGCCGGTGTGCAGTCGTTTGATGCTGGTGTTGCCGATCATATATTTCCGGAAGCGATTGTCCAAGGCAATCACGTCGGGGTCCGGATATTGGATCGGCTGCCCGCCGGACCAATCGCGGGGTGTGGCAATTGGAGACGGCGGCGGAGCCTGTGCGGCGGCCGCTGTGATGGCGGCGGCGGTGAGAAAAGTGCGGCGGTTCATAGGGGTATCTGTTATCTGTACCGCAAACTCACCCGGTTGTCACCTGCCACTTACTCGCTTCTGAGCGCCTCCAGCGGATTGACTTGCGCGGCGCGGCGCGCGGGAATGAAACTCGCCGCCAGCGCCGCCGCGCCCAGCAGGCAAGCGACCGCCGCGAAGGTCGGTGGATCGAAGGAGTTCACGCCGAACAGCAAGCTGCGCAGCAGCTTGGCCGCCCCGAGGGCGCACAGCAGGCCCATCGCGATGCCCGCCAGAGTGAGGCGTCCCGCCTCTTTCAAGACCAGCTTGTAAACTGCCCCAGGTTCTGCGCCGAGCGCCATGCGGACTCCGATCTCACCCGTTCGCTGGCTTACCGAGTAGGCCAGCACGCCATAAATTCCCATTACGCCCAGTATCAACGCCAACGCGGCAAAGCCTCCCACCAACCAAGCCGAGGACCGCTGGAGATACGCGGAGGGTGAATTGCCGATCCGGTCCGGCATCGTCACCGCGTCCACGGTGACCACGTTGCGGTCTAGCTGGCGAATGGTCGCGGCCAGAACCGGCAGGAGAGGCTTCTCGGCCAGCGACGTTCTCACCACCAGACCAAAATACGTGCTGGTGCTTTGGTTGAAAGGAAAGTACAGAACGGGTGGAATGGGCACTTCAAGCGGCCCTTCTCTGATATCTTCCACGATGCCGACGATTTCAATCGGCTTGGGGGGATTGGTGATGAAGGAGAACTGCTTACCAAGCGGATCCTCGCCAGGAAAATATTGTTTGGCCATCGCACGATTGATGAGCGCCACCCGAGGCTTGGACGAATTGTCGGCTTCGGAAAAGTGGCGGCCGCGCCACAACTTTGCTCCCAGCGTTTGGAAGTAACCTGGGCTCACTTCACGAAATGGCGTATCCATGTGCTCACCGTGCCAAGGCCGGCCCAGGATTCGCACCCAGGTGGTGTTACCGTTTCCACCCACCGGCAGACTGGTGGCGATGCCCGCCGATTGCACGCCGGGGAGGGTTTCAACTTGATGTAAGAGCCGACGCGTGAACGCAATCACTTGGTCGTCCTTGGCATAAGTTGAATCCGGCATGTAGACCTGTAACGTCGCCAGATGGTCAGGTTGAAACCCGAGGTCCACTCGCAGCAGCCTATACAAACTCTGGCCCAGCAGCGCGGCGCAAACCAGGAGCACCATCGCCGTTGCCAGCTCCACCACCATCAGTCTGGAGCCGAGATGCCTCCACACGGTTCCAGCCGAACCCCGGCTGCCTTCGGCCAGTCCTGCCCGCATCCGCGACAGGCGGAGGATTGGTGTGAGGGAGAACAGTGCTGCGGCAAGCACTGCGATCGCTCCAGCGAAGACCAATACTCGGGGGGTGAGGCCCGGGCCACGAAAGAAGGGCATGCGATCAAGCAATTCGGCCGGAATGAAACCGGTGAGCAGTTGGGCGATCGAGCGGGCGGCGAGAACTCCCAGCAGGCTGCCAACGGCCGCGAGCACCAGTCCCTCGGTCACAAACTGGCGGATCAGCCGCGCCCTACCTGCGCCCAGCGCGTTGCGCACGGCGATCTCCCGCCGCCGGCTCTCGCAGCGAACGAGCAGCAGACTGGCGACGTTGGCTGCCGCGATCAACAACAGCAGCCCCGCGCCGCTAAGCAGCAGTAGGAGCGTGGGCCGCGTTCGCCCGACGATCACTTCGCTCAGCGCCGACACGGCCGCACCCTGACCGCGATTGGAGTCTGGATACTGTTGCTCGAGGCGCCGGGCGATGGCGGTGAGATTGGCGAGCGCAACTGGCGGGGACACGCCATCTTTGAGCCGCCCCACGCCATAGATCGAGTGCAGCTTCGTCTCAAGTCACATTCACTAGTGGCGTGCAGCGCCATCCAGAACTCGGCGGGCTCGGCAGGCGCGAAATGAAAATCGCGAGGCAGGACGCCGACGACAACGTTAGACGTTCCGTCGAGCGAAACCGTCTGCCCGACGACATCCGCTCTGCCGCCGAATCGCTGTTGCCAGGCGCCGTAGCTGAGCAGAACCGCGCGGGGCGCCGCCGGTAAGTCTTCGCCAGCGTGGAAATCGCGGCCTAGCAACGGAGCCACGCCCAATATGCGGAAGAAGCCGGCCGTCACTCGCGCTCCACGCGCCGGCTCAGCGCCGGTGGAGGTGGCGAACAGGAAGCCCGATCTCTGATAGGCCTCCAGGGATTGGAAGACTGTACTCTGCTGCTTCCAGTCCAGGTAGTCGGGATAGGAAAGATTGTTCTCCGGAAACATCGCCACGCTGCCGAACACCCCGAGCAACCGCGTTGGATCGCGATAGGGCAGCGGTTGCAGCAGCGCTGCGTCGACGAAGGCAAAGATAGAGACGCCCGCACACATTCCGAGCGCCAGCATCAGCGTGGCCGCGCCCGTGAATCCGGGGTTCTTTCGCAACTGCCGCACGGCAAAGCGAAGGTCCTGCCACAAGTGTTCAACCACCGGAACCGTGTTTTGCTCGCGCCAGGCTTCTTTGGTGGCTTCTACGCCGCCCAGCGTAAGGACCGCAACCCGCCGAGCTTCGTTGGGCGCCATGCCTGCGCGAATGTTCTCGTCGGTGTGCAGTTGCAGATGACTCTCGAGTTCGTCGGCGATTTCGCGCTCCCGCCGCTCGTTCGGCAGTACTCCTGCCAGCCGGCTTAGCCACGCACGAATGAACTTCATGCCTGCCCCTCCGGCGACGGCGTCAGAAACCGTGCGAGGATGGCCGTGGCCTGCTCCCACTCTCGCGTTTCCTGCTCCAACCGTTTTCGACCCGCCCGCGATAGCTTATAGAATTTGGCCTTGCGATTGTTCTCCGACAACCCCCATTCAGAGGCAATGGCGCCCTCTTGTTCCAACTTCAGCAGGGCCGGGTACAGCGTTCCGTAGTTAACCGAGAGCAGGTTTCCGCTGGTCAACTCAATGCGGCGCGCGATTCCATATCCGTGAATTGGGCCCAGGGCCTCGATGGTCTTCAACACCATCAAGGCCAGGGTTCCTTGCCAGACTTCCGCGCTGTCGCTCATATTGAATTCCTATTGCTTTACCATAGGAAGGTATCACGTCTTCTATGGGAAGGCAATAGGGGGAGCGAGATCGGTCCAATCGCCGGAAGGTGTAAGATCTGGGATTGACCCGACGCACTCTCCTTCTCCTCATTGGCGGCCTGACGGCTTTATCCGCCGAGAATAAGCTGCCATGGAACTGGGCCGATCTTGCGGCAGTTCCCCG
>JAYTKJ010000647.1:0-29834 GCA_043730365.1 Acidobacteriota bacterium
GAGGCTCAGGCCATGCGTGAAGGCCAGGCGCTTGACCTTGTTCAGATACTCGGTGGATTCCTCGGGCATCTGGCGGTGCAGCACTTCGACGCCTTCAAAGCCGAGCCGAGCGGCGTTTTCGATCACCTTTTCGATCGGGTACTTTTCGCCGCGCAGGTGCCAATAGGAGTATGTTGAGACGCCCAGCCGGTTGCGAGTTGGGGCGGTCACCGAGGCGGCGGCGGCAGGCGGCGGCAGGGCCAATCCGGGTGAGAGCGCCATGGCGGCGAGAGCGGTGCGTCGAGTCGTCATCTCCGCATTGTAGCCCGAGGCTTGGTGACGACCCACTACACTGAAAGATGGTGACCCGCGCTTACTTTGACCACAACGCCAGCACTCCGCTATCGCCGGATGTGCTGGAGGTGTACGTGGAGGCGCTGCGGAGTGTGCCGGCCAACGCATCCAGCGTTCATCTGGACGGTCAGCGGGCGCGGCAGCGGCTGGAACAAGCGCGTGCGCAAGTAGCGCGATTGCTCGGCTGCGGGCCGAAGGAGATTGTCTTTACCGGTGGTGGCACCGAGTCGGACAATCTGGCGGTTTTGGGTGCCGTGCGCGCGTTCGGTGAACGGGCCGCGCGGCATGTAGTGACCACGGCTATTGAGCATCCGGCGGTGCTGAATGCGTGCCGTCAACTCGAGCGGGAGTCTGTGGCCGTGACCTATGTGCGGCCGGAGCGCGATGGGTGGGTGGATCCGGAAGCGGTGCGCGCGGCGCTGCGGCCCGAGACCGTGCTGATTTCGGTGATGCACGCCAACAATGAAACCGGCGTGGTGCAGGCGATTGGTGAGATCGGGCGCATCGCACGAGAAGCGGGGATTCTGTTTCATAGCGACGGTGTGCAGGCGGCGGGCCGGATCCCGGTGGCGGTGGAAGATTTGGGAGTGGGCCTTTACGCGGTCAGTGGGCACAAGCTCAACGCCCCCAAGGGCATTGGGGCTCTGTATGTGAAGAAGGGCGTCATGCTGCAGCCGCTCCAGTTTGGCGGACGGCACGAGGGCGGGCGGCGTGCGGGTACCGAAAATGTGGCGGGCGCGATTGCGTTGGGCGCGGCGGCCGAGCAGGCGCTGGCGCGTCGTGAAGAACAGACGCGGCTGCAGTCTCAGGTGCGTTACCGGATTGAGCGGCGCGTCGCAAGCGAGATCCCGCAAGTGATGGTGAACGGCTGGACAGCGCCCCGGCTTCCCAATACGGTTAACATTTCGTTTGCCGGCATTGAAGGCGAGGCTCTCATGATTGCGCTCGATCTGCGGGGCTTTGCCGTCTCGTCGGGTTCGGCGTGCTCTTCGGGCGCGGTGGAGCCTTCGCACGTTCTGGTGGCGATGGGACTGCGAGCCGAGGAAGCCAAGGCGAGCCTGCGGTTTTCGGTGGGCTTGGGTAACACGGTGGAGCAGGCCGACGCACTGGTGGACGCCATTGCGGCATCGTGCGCTCATCTGCGCCGCTTGTCGCCTGTCTATTCAGAGGCTTGCACAACAACGAGATGAGTGAACTGATTGCAGTAGCGATGTCCGGTGGCGTCGATAGCTCGACTGTGGCGGGATTGCTGCGCCGCGATGGCCACTCGATTGTCGGACTGACCATGCAGTTATGGAATCAGCGCCGCTTGCCGGAGATATCGAATGAAGGGGCTACCGGGCGGTGCTGTTCGCTGGATGATGTCTACGACGCCCGGCACGTGGCCGAGACGCTGGGTATTCCCTATTACGTAATCAACTTCGAGAAGCAGTTTGAGGCGAATGTCGTCAAGCCATTTGTTGAAGACTATCTGGCCGGCCGCACGCCGATTCCCTGCACACTGTGCAATAACTTCGTCAAGTTTGAAGAGTTCATCGACATGGCGCGTGGCGTGGGCGCGGCCAAGGTGGCTACGGGACACTACGCGCGCGTGCGCTTTGATGAGCCCACCGGGCGGTATCAACTGCTGCGGGCCGTGGATGCGGGTAAGGATCAGACCTACTTCCTGTGCGGGTTGACGCAGAAGCAACTGGCGCATACGCTGTTTCCTCTCGGCGAGTTCCCCAAGGCGCGTGTGCGGCAGTTGGCGCGCGAGTTGGGTATCCCTGTGGCTGACAAAGGCGACAGCCAGGAGATCTGCTTCGTCCCCAATGGCGACTATGCCGGTTTCATCGACGCTTACTTCAAGGAACAAGGCGTCGATCCAGGCACGCAGCGCGGGGAGATCGTCACCCGCGAGGGCGAAGTGATCGGAGAGCACGCCGGCGTCCATCACTTCACGGTGGGGCAGCGCAAGGGGCTGGGCATCGCGGCCAAAGAGCCGCTCTATGTCATTTCTACTGAGCCGATGACGCAGCGCGTGATGGTGGGCGGCAACGACGATTTGCTCCGCAGCGAGTTTTTCGCCGGCCAAGTCAACTGGATTTCGATCGCCCCTCCGGCTGAGCCGATTCGTGCGCAGGTGCGAATCCGTAACAAGCATCTACCGGCTCCGGCCGCTTTGTATCCGGTCGAAGGCAGTGGCGGTGCGCGTGTGCGCGTGGTGTTCGATGAGCCGCAGCGCGCCGTTACCCCGGGGCAGGGTGCGGTGTTCTATGACGGTGAACTGGTGCTGGGCGGCGGCTGGATCGACTAGCATCCTGCTACGATAACGGGCATGCTCGCTCTCGATGCGCGGGCCGCGCGCGCGGCATGGACCATCCTGCTGATTCTGCTTGCGGCCGGCTCCGTTTTCCTCCTCGGCAAGACTCTGCTCATTTTCGTCCTGGCGCTGCTGCTATCGTCGCTGATGGGGCCGGTCGCCGATTTTGTGGATCGCTTCCATGCGCGGCGAGTGCCGCGGACATTTTCGATTGCCGTGATCTACTTGATCTTCCTCGGCTCCTTGGGTGCGGGGATATTTTTTGTTGGGTCGAAGGCCGTGGAGCAGGCATCTGCGCTGGCGAGCACCATTCCCAAGTACGCCGAGAACCCGCAACTGCTGAATGATGTTCCGCTACCTGAGTGGCTGGAGGAGTATCGGCACCGCCTGGTGGACGTGGCGCGGGAGCAGTTCAAGGCTCACACCGAAGAGTTGATGGGCGCGGTGACGTCGGCCGGCAAGGGATTGCTGTCGGCGCTGAGCAACGTCGTCTTTCTGATCCTGATTCCGATACTCAGCTTCTTCTTTCTTAAGGACGCCGCAGAGATCGGTACTCTGGTGGCGGAGCAGTTTCACGATCCTGACAACCGGGCGTTCGTCGAAGACGTCATGGCCGACGTCCATCGGTTGTTGGTGGAGTTCATGCGGGCCATGATGCTGTTGTGCCTGGCCACCTTCCTGATTTTCCTGGTGGTGCTGGGTGTGTTGAACACGCCCTATGCGCTGCTGCTATCGGTGCTAGCGGGCGTCTTCGAACTGGTGCCGGTGGCCGGGCCGCTGACGGCGGGCGTGACCATCGTCGCGGTAGCAGCCTTCGGCGGCTATCCACATCTTGGCTGGGTGGTGGTGTTTCTGATCGCCTATCGGTTGTTTCTCGACTACGTTCTGCAACCCTATCTGATGGGGCAGGGCGTGGAGCTGCCGCCGCTGGCGATCCTCTTCGGCGTGTTAGCCGGTGAGCAGGTAGGCGGCGTGCTGGGCATGTTCCTTTCGATTCCGGCCTTGGCCACGTTACGAATTTTCTATGTCCAGTTTCGCAAAGATCGCAGTCTGCCTGATTAGCGCGGCCCTGCCGGCTACGGCTCACATGATGAGCATGAGCACGGGCGAGATTCGCGTGGAAGGCGCGCGTGCCCGCTACGAGTTTCGGGTGCCCTTGTATGAAGTGGCCCATGTCACGGACCCCGAACGGACGCTGCTGAACGCGATCGTGTTTTCATCGGCGGGGCGGCCTGCGCGGCGCCTGGAGGGCAAATGCAACCGAGAGGCGGCGGAGAATGCCCTCATCTGCGTCGCCACTTATGAGTTCGACGGCCCGGTGGACGTGCTGCATGCTGTGTCTAGGTTCCACACGGCAACGGTGTCAAACCACGTCCATCTTTTGCGCGCCGTCAAAGGCGATTTTACCGATCAGGCCGTGCTCGATTTTTCCTTTCCACAAGCGGACATCCGCTTCCGGCCGCCGACTACGTCCGAGATGGCCGTCCAGCAAGCGGGGGGCGGCGCGCTGCGGGCATTGGGTGGCTTGGCGCAATGGTTGTTCATCGCCGCGTTGGTGCTGGCCGCGCGCAGCCGGAACGAGCTTCTCCAGTTAGCCGGAATGTTCCTGGCTGGCGAACTGGTGGCGGGCTTCGTCATTCCGATGACCGCGTGGCAACCGGCGCCGGCGTTTGTCGAAGCCGCGGCGGCGCTTACGGTCGCCTATCTAGCGGTGGAGATTCTGGCGTTCCCCGAAGCCGGTCAGCGCTGGCTGGTGGTGCTGGTGCTGGGGGCGTTCCATGGACTCTACTTTTCGATGTTCACCGCGGCAAGCGGCTTTCAAACAGCCTGGGTGATGTTGGGAGCGGTGTTGGCCGAGGTGCTGCAGATCGGTGTGGTCGGGTTCCTGTTCTCGCGCTTGGCCCGGCCGCTTGAGTGGCTACGACCGGTACGCGTCGCCGCCGCGTTGTTGATGGTAACCGGCCTCGCCTGGTTTGCTCTGCGTTTGAAAGGTTAAAGCGATATGTCACGTTGTTGGTTGATTGCTGTGGCGGCGTGGTCGCCGGCGTTGTGGGCCCAACGGGGGATCCCGTCGGATTGGCAAGCGGCGATGAACCGGATCCGCGCGGAATCGGTACGCGGGCACCTGTCGTTCCTGGCATCGGACCTGCTCGAAGGCCGGGCGACGCCATCGCGCGGGCTGGACATTGCCGCCGAGTACATCGCGTCGGAGTTTCGGCGGGCCGGCCTTGAGCCGCCGCTCGGCGCTGGATATTTTCAGTCGCTGGACCTGCGTCAAGCCGCGCCTGACCTCGATGGGTTCGAATGCGTGATCCAGCAGACTGGCGGCTCGGTCCGCGTAAGCGGAGTACCGTTTTCCAGAGACGGCATTGATGTCGACCGTGAGCCAATGCTGCCGGTGACGAATGCCGAGGTGGCGGCGAAGGGGGCGGTGCTGGTGTTTCGCGGCGATGTTTCGAAGCCCCAGGAGCTGATGAAGTCTTTGGCGGCAGCCGAGGCCAAGCTCGTCATCGTGGTGGATCCGACCGGCAGCATGGCCAGGGCTATCGGGCGTACTCGCATATTCGCGGCGAGCCGGGAACCGAAGCTGCCGGCCGGGAGTTGGCTGTTTGTACCTTCGTTTCCGGAGACGATCGCGCCCGATGCGCGCATCACCGTGAGAGCCAAGCCGGTGGCGATGCGGGCACTGACCGCGCGCAATGTGGCGGGGCTGTTGCGCGGATCGGATCCGGTGCTGAGCGATACGTATGTGGTGGTCAGCGGCCACTACGATCACCTCGGCGTCGTGCCTTTCGGCACGGGGGACCTGGTCTACAACGGCGCCAACGATGACGCCAGCGGAGTGACGGCGGTGCTGGAGATGGCCGATTCTTTTGCGCGTTTGCCGGAGCGCCCGAAGCGGAGCATTCTGTTTGTGGCCTTTGCGGGCGAAGAGGCGGGCTTGCTAGGCTCGCGCGAGTTTGTACAGAATCCGCCCGTGGCGCTGCGAAAGATTGTGGCCAATGTAAATTTCGAGCATCTGGGCCGGCCTGACTCAGACGGCGGCAACAACGTGGGCAAGGGAACGATGACGGGCTTCGATTTCACTACGCTGGGCGCTACCCTTACCGAGGCCGCGCGTCTAGCGGGATTCGAGTTTTTCAAACATGAGAAATACAATGAGCCGTTTTTTGCCGCCAGCGACAACCTGTCATTCGCCAATCGGGGCATTCCATCGCTGACGGCCTGTAGTGGATTCCTCTTCCCCGAGTATCATGCGCTTGGCGATCATTGGGAGAAGATAGACGCCACTAACATGGCCGGCCTCGTGCGGGCGTTGGCGCTAGGTGTGTTGACGATTGCCGACGATGCGCGCGCACCGCAATGGAACGAGACGAACGAGAAGACGGAGAAGTACCGCAAGGCGGCTGAGACTTTGTCGCGTTAGCGCGGGGAAAGCTTGGGCCAGGCGAGTTCAAAACCCTGCGCCGTAAGCGACGCCTGGAAATCGGCCAGCAGCTTGGGGTTGTTGCGGATGCGGCGCGGCGGATTCTTGGTTGACAACGCGTGCGCCGCTAGCGCTCCCGCAGCTTCACCGATGTTCCATTCCACCGGATGCAGCCGGTAGCAGCCGTTGGTGATGTGAGTGACGCCGAGGTTCTTGGAGGCGGGAATCAGATTCTCGACGCGCTTGGGAATCAACGCGCCCAGTGGAATTTGGAAGGGCAAGGAACTCACGTCGATGTAGTTGTCGCCGCCGGAACTGGGGTGTAAGTCGATGCGGTAGCTGCCGACGCCGGCGCTGTCGTGGAACTGCGCCGCGGTAACTTCCTCGCGCGATTTCCCGGTGGCCTTCATGCGGGCTTCCGTGCCGACATGCTCTTCCACCACTGTGAACTCAGCTTGAATGCGACGCGATTCGCGGATGTACGGATATTTGGCGAGGCCGTCGGTGGTGCCGGTGATATCGGGGCGAATGCGCAAACCCTTCCAGCCGCCGCCGTCGGTCTGCATCCAATAGAGCAGCGACAAGCTCAACTGGCGGCCGCGCTCTAAGTGCTTCGCAGCCTCGGCGTCGGTCCCTCCATGCAGGTTGCCGAGCCAATAGTCGTTCTGCGGCCAATTCACCAGCGAGACATCGCTTTGCACCGCGCCCGCCGCGAAGTTGCGATGGTTAACGATGCGGCGATAGGTGAACAGATTCAGCAGACCGCCGGGGTTGGCGGGCGCGGTGGGGTCGAAGGTAACCTTGCGCTCAGCCAACGTGCGAGGGTCGCACATAGACCAACTGAGCAGCTTGCCGATCCACGGCGGGGTCATCTGGGGGACATAGTCACGCCAGAAAGTGTACTCGGCGGGTTTATCGATCGTGTGATCCTGTCCCGGCAGATAATCCACGGCAAAGCAGACGGTGAAGGACTGTATGGTGGCCGGTTGGGCTTCGGCGGGCGCGTGCAGTTCGCCCGTTTGTTTGCTCGATTCAAAGCCGGTGACGAATTCGGTTTTGGTGAGCGGCAGTAAGTCGCCTTGCTCGGTGGCGTCGATGAAGTATGGGGCGGCGATGGTGAGTTCCCGGCCGTCGCGGCCCTTCACGGTGACGGCGCGGACGCGGTCTCCCTGCATGTCGGCGCGCACGGGCCGGTGTTCAAGGAGAAGCGTCAACTGCCCGCCGGTAAGATACGGCACCAGCAGCTGTTCAAGCACGGCGAGCGACACGCGCGGCTCATGGGTGAGGCGAGACACTGAGCCGTCGCCAGGATTCAGGTGGACGCGGCGGCGGGCCTCGGGCGTCATCGCGTAGTGTTGGCGATAGTAGTCACGCACGTGGCGGCGGTAGGTTTTGTAGAGGTCGGTGGACCCGAATTGTTCGATCCAAGGATGCTCGTCCGGCGGCACGGCTTGCGAAGTGAGTTGCCCGCCCACCCAGTCCGTTTCCTCTGACATCACTACCCGCATGCCATTGCGGAGCGCGGCCAGGGCGGCGGCGCATCCCCCCACCCCGCCACCGATCACCGCCACGTCGCAGCCAAGTTCACGTGCAGCCAAGAGAAGCGGCGCGGGGAGCGCGGCCAGAAATTCGCGGCGGAGGACCATCGCATCAGGCTAGCGCATGTGCTCACCGCAAGGCTGGCAGCACCGAGCCGGTGGCGATGAGCGCGTCATCTGCTTTCACCAGCGGCTGGGGGCTGGCCCAGCTCCCATCGCTGCGGGGCGCGGAGCGGAGGAGGAGGGAGTCTTGCCCGGCGGCGCGTGCCGGGACGCCCGCGCGCCGGCGGTTGGCGCGGAGATCCCTCACGGCTCGGCGTGGAACTGATGGACAGGTGGTGTGTGAACGGCAGTTCCGGATGATGATGCCCTGCGCATCTATCGTGAACACCGCGCGTGGCCCGAACATGGATCGTTCGGCGGTAGCGCACGCGCTCAAAGAGGATTGGATCGCCGGCGCGGGCATCGATGTAACCCGGTGGAGCCGACGCCTAAGACCACCGAGCTCATGCTCGTGACAACGGGTGCGAGACCAGCGACAACGGGATCGCCGTATCGCGGCTGAAACCGGCCACGCGCTCAAGCGGCACGCTGCTGCATTCCCCGCAGGATGATGCCAACAGCCGAATCCACCAGCCGCTCCAAGCTCACGAGGTCACCATCCCAAAGCCGCCGGGCGATGCCGAGTTCGGTGATGCCGTGAATCCCGGCCCACACCAATTCGCCGGCCGTGTCGATGTCGATCCCGAGGTCCGGGTGAGAGCGCATCAGGCTGCCCAGCAGATTCAGGGAATCGGTATAGGCAGCCGTATATTCAGGATGAGCTCGCCACTCGATCGGTGAATGAAACATCACGTGAAAACGCGACGGGTTCTGGATCGCGAAATGTAAGTAGACCCGGGCGGCGGCGCGGATACGGACCACCGGGTCGGCGGTATCGGCCACGGCTTTTTGCAGCGCGGCAAATAACTGGTGCAGGCCCTCGGTGGCGAGCGCGGCCACCAACTCCTCCCGGCTCTTGAAGTGCCTGTACGGAGCGTTGTGCGATACCCCAGCCCGCCGCGCCACCTCGCGTAGCGTGAAGCCCTCCATACCCACCTTGGCCACCAATTGAAAAGCGGCCTTGAGTAAGGCAGATCTCAGGTTCCCGTGGTGGTACTTGTCCATAGCCTGATACTAGCGCGAGATGTTGACGGTAGCAACATTTTGATGTTGACACAAGCAACATTTTTCCGCACAATGTGGACAAGCGCAACATTGAGCGCTGGAAAGAGATCGTCTCATGTTTGGCCTCCTGGTGGTTCTCGTGCTCGCAACTCCCGTATTCGCCTTCGTTCTGATCGGCATCCTCTACGCCAGGCTCTCCGACCTGCGCCTGCATACCGATTGGGCCTTGGAGGAGTTGCGCGTGGACGGCCGGCGTCGAGACCTGCAGATTGAGGAGTTGACCAAGCGCCATACCGAGGCGGCTCCCCCTCGGTCCCTGGCTGTCCCAACGCCTGCTCCCGCGGCTCCAGCGTTCACTCCAACCGTGGCGCCGGTCGCTCCCGCGCCCATTCCGGCACCGCCTCCTCCTGCGCCGCGCCCGATCAGCCAAGCGCCGAAGCCGCGCCCTGCCGAGCCAGCGCCGCCCGCTTCGCCACCACAAACCGTCGAGCAGACTGTGAAGGCGACGGGCGGCTGGGAAGCGATGATCGGTGGCAATCTCCTCAACAAGCTCGGCGCGTTGATTCTGGTGATCGGCATCGCGCTGTTTCTCGGCCACTCGTTCACGCAGATGGGCCCGGCCGGCCGGGCAGCGTCGGGATTGGCGATTGGCGCCGCGATTCTCGCCGGCGGTCTGCGCCTCGAACTCGTCGAAAGGTACCGGCTGTTCTCGCGGGGCCTAATCGCGGCCGGGTGGGCGACACTCTACTTCACAACGTACGCCATGTCGGCGGTGTCGGCGACCAAGGTGATCGATAACCCAGTCGCTGGAGTCCTGCTGATGGTGGCCGTGGCTGGCGGCATGGTGCTGCACTCGCTGCGATACAAAGTGGAATCGCTCACCGCCCTCGGCTTCGGCTGCGTGTTTGCGGCGCTGGCGCTCAGTGAGTTGAACACGCTCACCGCCGCCGCGCTGGTTCCGTTGGCACTCTCCATGCTCTACCTGGGGCGGCGATTCGAGTGGGATGGACTTCCGCTCCTCGGCGCCGCCGCCACCTACGCAACGTTCCTCTCGCGTGAGTCGACGGGCGCGCCCTTGGCGGCGGTCCAGGGAATGTTGCTCATCTACTGGTTGATGTTTGAGGCGTCCGATCTGCTGCGGATCGCCGCCCGGCGGCCGGAAGGCCAGTTCGGCCCCAGCCTCTTCGCCGTAAACGCGCTGGCTGGGCTGGGAGCCTCGGCGGCGATTTGGAACCGTATGGCGCCCGCCGAAATCTGGCAGTTCTGCGCGGCCAGCGCGGTTCTGTATCTGGCATCCTCGGCCATTCGCTTCGGGTTGGAGGGGAACCTGACCCGCTACGAGTTCACCCTGTCGTTCTCCTCGTTCATGGCAGGCCTCGCCATCTTCGCCCATGTTCCGGGATTGTGGCGTAGCGCCGGCATGATGCTGGAAGCCGAGGCGCTCTTCCTGGCCGGCCTGTGCCTCGGGCTCCGCTGGGCACGGGCGCTTTCGCTCACCGCTTTCGCCGTCTCAGCTTGGGAACTTTTCGGACACAGCGGCGTCACTACGGTGATTGGCGGGGTGACGGTGCACCAGCTTGCGCCGCCGCTGGCGATTCTCGCGCTCATCTTCTATGTCAACCGGTATCTGGCGAAAGAAGCTCTCTACTTTGGATACGCGGCCTCGGCGATGGTGGCGATCCTCATCGGCGGCGAAATTCCCTGGCGGTTTGCCAGTATCGGATGGCTGGCCTTCGGCGCCGTTCTGTTTGAGTTCGGAGTGACGCGCGGCTTGGCCGACATTCGCTTCCAAAGTTACGCCCTGACTTTGCTCGGCGCAGCCGGAGCGGGCCTCGGGCATATCGACCCGCAGCAGGCGGTAAGCCCGTGGACCTATGCCTTTGCCATGGCCGTGTCGCTCCAGCGAGCGATCCGCGCCACGTCTTCGCTCAACACTCTGCCGGACGATGAGCGGAGAGGCTTGCGCATCTCCGGCGCGATCGGCTCGGCTCTGATGGCAGGCTTATGGGCGGCGAAGTTGATACCGGGTGACTATCTCGGTCTCGCAGTCATATTGCTGGCGCTCGTCATGGTGGAACTCGCTTTGCACTGCCTGCCGGCCGAACTGGCGATGCCGGCTGTGCTGCTGAGTGTCGCGGGCTTGGCGCAACTTGTCGTGCAACACGTTGACGCCATCGCCAAGCATCCTGCCCAAGCGGTTTGGATTAGCTTCGCCGGTGGCGCGCTGGCCTGCTTCTTGCTGGCGGCGCGGCTCCTCAAGCGAGACCAGCCAGCCTTCAAAGTGACTCACCTGGCAGCCCCTTGGGCCGGGGCTGCCTTGGCGATGGTGACGCTCTGGATGATGCTGCCTGCCGCCGCGGTGCCGATTGCCTGGGGACTGCTGGCGTTGGCCGTCGCCGCGATGGAGCTGCTGGCGCTCGGGAGCCTGCTCTTGCTCGCCGCCGCGGCGATCTGCCTCGACACGGCCACCGGGCGTCTTGGCAATGGCGCGGTGCTGGCCGGGATGCACTGGGTCCTGTGGTCTCGGCTGCGCAACCGCTTCGAGTTCGCGTCCGTGCATGGCTGGGTGGCGGTTGGGCTCCTCGCCGCCGTCAGCGGCGGGGATCTATCGAGCCACTACCTGCTGATTTGGAGCGCGTTGGGAGTAGGAATAGCGGTCGCTGCCTCACGGCTTGTTGAGGGAACAGTTGCCACGGCCCTTCGCTGGCAGGCCGCCGCGCTCGGGTTTGCCGCTCTCTGGGCCAGCCTGTGGCTGGGTTCGGACGTGAGCGGCTGGCATCACGGCATCGTGGCGCTCTGGTTCCTGATCGCGTTGGCCCTTCAGCCGCGTGAGGACGGGACTGCTGAAATCCTTCGGCCTGGCTATAGCGTCGCGGCAGGCCTCGTCATGGCCGTTGCGCTCTTTCGCGAAGTGTCCGGCGGCATGCTGACGCTGAGCTGGAGCGGCGAGGGGATCATCCTGCTCGCTGCCGGTTTCCTCCTGCGCGAACGCACGCTGCGTCTGTCAGGTCTCGCGCTGCTGCTCGGCTGCATCGGCAAAGCGTTTCTTTACGATCTGCGTCACCTCGAAACGACATATCGTATCCTCTCCTTTGTCGGATTGGGCGCGATCCTTCTGCTTGTCTCAGGCGCTTACACGCGGTTCAAAGACACCGTGCAGAAGCATCTCTGACCTGCGCCGAAGCTCGACCGATCGTCGGGTATGATTGAGAAGTCACCATGACCACCGTCACCAGAAGAGACATGATTGGAACCGTTGCGTCGGCGGCCGTCACCTTGTCAGCCGCGGCGGCGCCGCCGCCGGGAGACCGCAAAGTTTTGAAGTACATGGGCTCGGCCGGCCCCGGGCTCACGGCTCGCATTCGCGCAACGCAAGCAGCCGGGAAGGAATGGGATATCGTCGAGTACTGCCACGAGATGGGACTCGGCGCGGCCCATACCTCCGTGCCCGCCAACTGGACTCCTGGCGCGGCCAGGAAGCTCGGCGAGCAAGTCAACAAATACGATATGCGCCTCACCGTGGGCTTGCGGACACCTCGCGGCGACGGCGACCTTTCGCAGTATGGAGCCGTCGTCAAAGCCCTCTCAGAAATGGATGGGCGGGTGGAATGCGTGCACGATCCCTTCTCAGGCCGGCGCTACGAGCAGTTCAAGAGCGCTGCTGACTTTCACCAGTTCGATGCCCTGTGCAAGGCGGCGGTCCGGCGTGCCGAACCGATCCTGCGCAAATACAAGCTGCCGCTGGCGATCGAGAATCACAAGGGCTGGCGCTCACAGGAACTCGTGGACTGGGTCAGGTCCACCAGCAGCGAGTACGTTGGCGTGTGTCTGGATATGGTCAACAATGTCTCATTGATCGAGACGCCGATGCAAACCATCGAAACGCTGGCGCCCTACACGATCTTTGTCAGCTTCAAAGATATCGGCGTCGACTTCTACGACCAGGGAATCCTGCTCTCGGAAGTCCCGCTCGGCGAGGGCCATTTTGACCTCCCCGCCTTCGTCGCCATGATGCAGAAGAAGAATCCGAAGATGCTGTTCCTCCTGGAGATGCTCACCCGGGATCCACTCAAGGTGCCCATCTTCACCAGTGAGTATTGGCGGGTCTACGACGACAAGAGCCCCGCGCCCGCGCAGGATCTGGCGATGCTGGTCAACTGGATTCGGCAGCATCCGCCCAAGCATCCCTTGCCCCGCACTTCCGGGCTCACTCCCGCCCAGCAATTGGCGCTTGAGGACGAGCTAAATCGAAGAAGCATCGAGTACGCGCGAACTCATCTACCCTCACTCGCCGCTTGATCTCAAGCTCCGCGCCGGCTACCCATCCGCTGGATCTGCCCGCGCGCAGCCGCTGCGGCCAGCTTAGGAAGCTGCACCCACCCGGAAAACCCTTCCTGCACCGCCAGCGCCAGGGCGGCGAGCGAGAGATTTTCCTGCTCCCGTTGGAAGCGCAGCCCGAGCGCATCCCCGGAGACGTCCACCTGCAGCCAATCCCCTGCCCGGACCTGCTGAGACGCGATCAGATTTGACAAAGGCTGCACCAGATGCCGCTCGATGGCGCGCTTAAGGTGTCGGGCGCCGTACTGGGAGTCCGTACCTTGATCGAGCAGGAAAGTTTTGGCGGCGTCCGTCAGTGTAAAGGCGAACGAGCGGTCTCCCGCCCCTGCCTGTAGAACGCGCTGCTGCACAAAATAGAGTTCAAGATCGAGAATCTGCCGCAATTGCTCAGCCCCCAGCGGCCGGAACACCGTCACCTTGTCGAGCCGGTTCCAAAACTCCGGCGTAAACTTCCGCCGGGCAGCCTCAATACTGCTCTTGACGATACGATCGCCGGTCCGCCCGCTTCGAGCGTCCTCGGTCTCCGCCGGCGCGGAGTTGAACCCGAGCTTGGGATTCAGGAGCGATCGCACTTCGGCCGAGCCCAGATTCGACGTCATGAAAATCATCGACTGAGAGAAGTTCACCCGCCGGTTATCGCCCGTGGTCAAAATCCCTTTGTCCAGGATGCCGAGCAGCAGGTTCCACAGCGCGTCACTAGCCTTCTCGATTTCGTCGAACAGCACAAAGCTCATCTTGACGTTCTGCGAGTGACACGAGTTCAACGCCTCCTGGCTCAGCAGTGCGTGCGTCTCACGGTGGCCCAGGTATCCCGGTGGTGAGCCCACCAGTTTGGCGATCTCGTGGCTGTGCTGAAACTCAGCGCAATCCACTTTGACGATCTTTCCCTGCCCCACCAGCCCTTCGGCCGTGGCTTCCACGATTCTTGTCTTACCGGTGCCGGTGGGCCCGAGAAATAGAAAACTCCCTATTGGTCTGAAGGGCGCGTGCAGACCGGACAGATACATCTGATAAACGTTGACAATTTGGTCAATAGCTTCATCCTGGCCAACCACCAGGCGACGCAGCGTCTCTTCAAGCGACTGGGCTTGGGAGCCGGTTCGCGAAGGATCAAGTTCAACACGCGTGGTCATCGCAACACCGTGTAGGCACGTGGCGTGCCAACCGTCAACTCACGCTCGCTTGGGCTGCGACGGGCGAACTTCGACGTAGCTAACCAGGGTTCGCGCAGGCAGCCGAAGCAGGGAAAGCACAATATCTGCTATATCCTGCGGCTGAATCTTCCAGGGCGCGCTGGCTGTACGCGCACTGAAATCGGTATCGACACTGCCGGGGCAAATTGTCGTCACCCGGACATTGTCATAGCGGTGGTCCAGCATCATCGCTTCCGAAAAACCATTGAGGGCGAACTTAGAAGCGTTATAGGCCGCCCCACCGGCGAAAGGATTCCTGCCGGCGAGTGAGCCGATCTGGAAAATATATCCGCCGTTGGTTCCGAATCGGGACATACCCTCCTGGGAACAATGGAATACGCCGGTGAGATTGGTTTCGATCGTTCTGTGCCAGTCTTCGCTGGTCAGCTTGGCGACGGGCGTAAAGATGCCTACCCCGGCGTTATTGACGACGACATCCACCCGGCCGAATCGTGAAACCGCCAGATCGAAAAGTGAGTTCACTTGTTCGCGAACGCGTACATCGCACGCTTGACCTGCGATCTGGCCGCCGGTGGAACGCGCCAATTCTTCGACGGCCAGTGCAGTAGATCCCGGCTTGGTCCCACAAATCACGACGCTCGCGCCGGCCTGTGCCAGTTGGCGGGCGATCTCCAACCCGATGCCGCGCGTCGCGCCGGTGACGACCGCAACCTGTTTAGCGAGAAATTGATCCATCAACCGCTATTGTCGCAGGCGCGCCTACATATCCATGTAGGGCATCGGCGGCACGATCTTATTCAGGCGGGCATGCACCGTAAGTACACCGCGATGGTGCGAAGTATGATCGGTGATCGCGCCGGCGATCGCCATGCACGGCAGGCCGCCCATAATCGGTCCAGGCGGGAGAGGCGTGAGCAGCTCGGCATCGGACTTGGCGCCCAGCGTGGCCGACGCGCTGGCGACGGATTTGTCAAACCATTCGCGAGCGGCCTTGAGTGACTTCACTTCGGCGGCAACCTTCGCCATCGATTCAAAGTCCATCGAGAACCCGGCCGGACCGAAGGCGTAATCCATGAACCAGTCAATCGTCTGGGCGGCATGCGCGACCTGCTGAGCCGTAGTCATGAGCCCCTCCGCGGGCGCATAGCCAGCGATCGCCTCGGTAATGTTCCGCATACTGTCCGTGACGGCGTCGCCCTGGTTACTGCCGCGACACACGCATGACGTAGACACGCGTTTCGGCCCGCACCGTCTTTGCGACATCGTTAGTTCGCATGGCCATCCCGGCGAGGTTCAACGGCGGGCTCAACGCTGCCGCAATCGCCGCCTGGCCTTGTCCCCACGACAACACCTGCTCCAGGTCCTTGCCGACGTGCGCCGTGAAGGCGTCGTACTCCCGCTCGGTGCCCTGCGGCAGCACCACCGCGCTCGCCGACCAACTCGTCATCTTGCCGGCCTTCACCTGCGCTTCGCGCAATCGCAGGTAATCCTGCTCAAGTTGGAAGTAGTCACCGGTGCGGCCAGGAGCGATCTTTTTGTAGTCCAGTCGAAGCACATCGCCTTCGACGGCGTTCCCACCAGCCGTCCCCGTCACTCGGCGTGACAACGTCTGTCCCAGCCGCTTCCGCAGTGGGTACGCTTCCTGGAGGAAATCCTGATACGATTTTCCAAACAGTTGTTGCGTCACTTTGTTCTGGACTGCGGTGCGCGGCTTCGGGACCCCTTGCTGAAAGGTCGTCGAATAGAAGTTGGCTTCCGGTTCTTTCACGCCCCCCTAGATCACTCGCGTCACGCTCATGCTTTGGATCGACGGATCCTCCTTCAACATGACTTCCGCATACTTCCGGTACTTATCCTTCAGCCATGTCTCAAAGGCCACGCGAGTTTCGTCCGGCACGTGATAGGACACCGTGCTGGCATAGGTGGTGGGGCCAGTGCTGTTCTATTGCGCTGGCAAGAACTGGGCGACGATCAACGCCGAAGCGAAGACCAGGGTCCTGGTAGATTTCATTGGGCGGATGAGTCTCCTTCAACTCAGTAGCAAGAGTATAACAGTGCCCGCCCGCCTTGACACAACATCCTTCACGCGCAATCCGCCGCACCGTCGATCTTGGGGGAAAACTGAACCGCGAGGGTCATCTTGATCTGCGAATAGCGCAGCAGGAAGGAGCTTTCATTCAGGCGCTTCCGCCGCAGCCAGCTGGTGACTTCGTCATTGCACTTGCTGGTATTGCAAGAGCCGCACGCCGGCACGATGTTGTCCAGGGTGTAGCGTCCGCCGCGGGACAGCGCCAGCACGCAGTCGCGCTGCAATGGCTTGCCAACTACTCCACAGTACGCGCACCCGCCCCACGCCTCCTTCAGAGCGGTCCATTGCTCGTCGCCGAGGTCGTGCTCGACGCGATCCATCCGGCGCTTCCGCCTTCTGGCCGCGCGGGCGCGGCGGCTTCGGATCGTAGGCATCCCTCCATGGTAATTGCGTGAAGATTGGAGACCGTTGGCGTGTCTGCCTCCCACCGGCGTCGGTATCTACATCAAGTAGCCGTGATCAAGATTCGGCATCAAATTCTCGCCCCGGCGCAGAGACGGCATCCCGCTAGAACACTTGTAGGTTCGTGCTTCGGGCCGCGCTCCCGCTATGAGGCCCCGTAACGTTGCGTGACAACGTCTGTCCCAGCCGCTTCGGTACCGGGTACGCTCAATAGTCACCGGAGGAATTCCGTGATCAACGCGGCGTCGCCTTCGCCGGCGTAACGGTAGCGATACTGCGCGCCGAGCGGCACAACGCGATTCATCCAGTTGGTGGGATCGGTCCAAAGCACGCGGCGCTCGCCGATAGCGGCAACGAGGTCCTGGAAGTCCCAATGAAGCGCGAAGCCCGGAATCATCGCGTCGAACAGATGGTTCGTTAGCGGGCCTTGGAGCGCGGCGGCGATGCTCCACGGCGTGCGGTCGAGCCAGATCTTGCCGAGGCGCTTGTCGACCGCGGCGGCGAGCAACAGCCACACGCCCTTGACCCCGCGCGCATAACCGCGAATGGAACTCGCGTCGACATCTTGTCGCGCGGAAAGAACGTCGACGGCGACGAGCAAGTCGTGTGCGCGCATAGCCGCGAGGTTTCGGCCCACCAGATCCGCGCGTTCGTTCGTGAGCCAGTTCCCCAGAAACGGGCGGCCGTCGTTCGCGGCGGGCGAGTCGCGCGTATCGACCTCCATTACCACCTGTCCGGATCGCGCCATCGCCTCGGCGATCGCTGTCGTCGACTGGCTTCGCTGAACATACAGCGGCACGGGAAGTCGTTTGTCTTCGAACATCACTACCGCCGGTCTACGGCCCGCGACTCTGGGGAGATATAGTCTCGCCGAGACGGTCACGCCCGGGTCGCTCTCGAAACGAATCTCTTCGATGTGGAAGCCCGCCTCTTCGGCCTTCGATGTGGTGGTCGACGGCGGAGCCGGACCTTTCGATGGGACGCCGAGGCGTCGCAGTTCCGCGTGCAGTTCGGGAACGCCACGCTTCTCTCGGCGCGCGGCAAACTCATCCGCGATGATCTGATACAGCTTCCGGCTGCCGGGTTCGCCGTCGACGTTACCGCTCCCGGTGACCTGCAGTTCGAGATTCGTGTAGAGCTTCACCGGTTGGTCCCGCGGGTCGCCTTTGCCGTCGACGAGCCAACGGATCATCCAACGATAGATCTCTTCGCGCGAGTCCTGAGGCGTTCCGTGGGGTCCCGTGCCGACGAAGAAGCGAAGGCGGTCTCCGGCACCGTAGAGTTCATACCAGCGGTGCGCTTCCGTGTAGACCGTTCGCGCGCCGTCCGGCGAAAAGTAGTCTTCGGTGGTCGCCATCATCAACGAGGGAAGCGGTGCCGCCACTTCAAAGAAGTCGGCCATGTCGAGACCGTTTGCCAGGAATGCGGGGAAGCTCATCTCCGAATCGGCCGTGGGACCGGCAAACAGGGTGCGGAACGAGTTGATGAAGCAGCCCGGCGCGGCCGCTTTGACGCGCGGCTCGAAGACACCGACATAGGTCGCAATCGCGCCGCCCCCTGAGCAGCCGGTTACGCCGATGCGATCGGGGTCGACGTCGTCGCGGCTGACGAGATAGTCAACGGCGCGCTTGGCGTCGAAGATGAAGTAGCGCGCTACGCTCTGGCCGATGAGGATGTTGCGCGCGCCAAGTTCAAGATGCTCGTTGCCGCCTCCGCCCGACAGCGCCCGGCCCAGTTGCGGCAGATATGTCTGCTCGCGCTCGCCTTGCCCGATCGGGTCGTAGGCGAACGCGACGAACCCCTTCGCCGCCAGGTTCGCGGCAACAATCTGTGTTTCCGGTTTACCTTCCTGTGTGTGGCCCGATGGCACGAGGACCGCGGGGTAGCGTCCGGGCGCGTTCGGTCTGTAGAGGTTGCCGGTGATGTAGAAACCGGGCAGGCTTTCAAAGATGACCTTCTCGATCGTATGTGTGTCACTTTGCAAGCGGCCGGTGACGCGAGGATTGAGCGGGCCGCTGTAAGTTGGCAGCCCCCCGATGAGTGCCGTCAGCTTGGCGCGCACGCTGGCCTGGCGGCGGTCCGCATCGGCCCGCGTGCGGATGGCGGCGATCGCGCGCGCGCGACCGTCAAGCTGCTGCTGTGCGATGCGGTCGAGCCAGGCGAGGAACGGATCGGTTACTGACGATTGCGGGAGGCACACCAAGGCAGTGAGGCAAAGCGCAGTCGCGAGTCGGAACATAACACTAATGATAGAGAGATTCGAGGTTCCAGAGACTTGCGATTCGGGTACCAGCCTCGTACCGGCATCGCCGCCGGGGAGGTGTTACTTCAAAGAACGCGGCTTCGGCGGCGCCGACGTCTCGATGAATCCATAGCTTCCTGGCGTCGCTGCATCGAGTGAGAAGGACTTCGAACCCTGCGTTCTCCGCAGCATTCAGAAGTTTTGCAGCTTGGTCTTTCGGCATCAAGCCTGCGATGAACGCCGCGCCGCAGCAGCAGCAACCGCCACGCCCAAATAGTTCGCAAGGCGCCAGCCTGGCTTACCGCGGCGGACCGGCGGGGAACCGCGTCACTACGCCGCCGCCTTCGCGCACCGCCTTCTCCAAGTCATCAAGTTCAGACGGCAGAAAGGCCGTGAAGTTTTCGTAGCCCGCCTCGGTCACCACCACCACGTCTTCATAGCGGAGATAGAGACCTTCGCTCGGCACGCGAATCGCCGGATCGATGCTGAACACCTGGCCCGGCTTGAGCGGCCCCTGATGATACGGCCCGTCATCATGAACCGCCAGTCCCACCGGATGCGAGAACACGCCGCCGCCTTTTTCCACCAGCACGCGCGCTGCCTGCTCGTAGGCGGGCTTGGAGAACTTGGTCCGAGCCAGAATCGGCTCCATATCCTTCCGGGCTTCCTCCATCATTTGCGCGACGGTGGCGCCGGGCCGGATGCGCGCGAGGACCACGTTCCGGTAGTCCAACACCACCTGCAGCAGTTCGCGCTGCCAGGGCAGGAATTTCCCGTTCACCGGCCACATGCGTCCGATGTCGCTGGTGTAGTAGTGATACTCGGGCGCGAAATCCATCAGCACCATTTGCCCGTCGTCGAGGCGGCTGAGGTTGCGGTAGTAATGCATGTTGGCGATGTTCTGCGTGCCGGCAGCGGTGATGGAGCGATATCCTTCCAGGCGCGCGCCGTTCACGAGGAATACATAGCGGGCCGCCGCATCGAGAGCATACTCATAGACGCCGGCACGCGAACTGCGCATCGCCTGGAGCAAGCCTTGCCCGGCGATTTCCGACGCCCGGCGAATCACCGCAATCTCGCGCGGGCTCTTGACGCTGCGCAACTCGTCCAGGATCGGCGTTATGTCCGCCACGCTGGTCTTCGGATAGCGGGCCTGCAGGAGTTGCGAGAAATGCTGCTCACGTGACAGACGGCCATCCCAATAGTCGGCGGCGATGGAGCGATTGGCGCTGACTAACTCACCGCGCGACTCCGACGTGCCTTCGGCCGGGCTGAGCAGCGTATAGACGGTGCGCGGCGCTCCGCCCGGGAGATCACCCAACCAATCACCCCGCATGGCAGTGGTGCTGAGCACCTCGTCGGCGCCGGTGAGCCGCTTGACCTCGGCAGCGTCGTCAGCTGAAAGCACTTTGCCTTCGGCAGCCTCCAGACGTGCATCGCGAGGCGGTAGATACAATGTGGCCTTCCGGTTACGGCCATCGAGAAGTAAGTATGAGTGGGGAGTTTCCAGGCCACAGAGATAGTAGAACTCGTTGGTCTGGCGGGGCATATTGTAACCACGCGTCATGGCTACGCCCTGCATCGCCACTACGGACTTGTCGCCAATCTTGTCGTAGATTTTAGCCCAGCGAGCTTTGAATTCTTCCGCTGGGAAATCGGTCTGATAGAAGGCCGGAGCCTGCGCCACAAGATGGGCGGCCGCCACCAGCAAAAGTCCGGTCACGCATCCAATTCGTCGCATCATCCCTGCTCCCTCTACCGCGCCTCAAAGCGCGCGTCCATCAACACCCAAACATTTGGGTCAAGCATCACTGACGGCCCGGGCGCCTTCTCCACGGTAAACTCAAACCGTTGGCGCTTTTCCGTCATCTCCAGCCGCTCAATCCGCCGCGCCTCACCGCTGCCGATCGCCAACTCCAGCGGCAGCCGGTATACCTCGGCGGTCTGCTTTTGCTCCAACTCCACCACCAGTTTCTTCGAGGCGCCGTCGTAGCGCCACCCGCCCTCAACGTTTGGCCAGCCAGGCCTGCGCAGCCATTGATCGAAGAACCATTGCAGATTGCGGCCATGATATTGCTCCATTACCGCGCGGAAATCGTGAGTGGAGGCGTTGCGGTCCCGATAACGCGCGTAGTAGTCGCGAATGCCCGCCCAGAACCGCTCGGTGCCCATCTCGCCACGCAGCATGTGCAGCACCCAGGCGCCTTTTTGATAGACCAGCCGATTGAGCACTTTGGACATGTCTGCCAAGTTCCGGTGAATGATGGGTTGTTCAGGGGCCTGCTTCTGTGCTTCGGAGATGGTCTGCTTGGCACGCAAGAGCCCTGCCACAAAAGCATCTCGCCCTTCATAGTGTTCAGTGGCCAGCAAAGTAAAGTAAGTGGCGAAGCCTTCGCTCAGCCAAACGTCGTCCCAGTCTTTCTCGGTGATCGAATCGCCGAACCACTGATGGGCAATTTCATGCGCCACCAGCGTGGTGGCCGGTTTACCACTAACCGAGGCCTCACCATAAAAGATCGCGCTGGCGTGCTCGGTACCGCCTTTGAGTCCAGCAGCCTCTACGTTGGCCAATTTCTCGTAAGGATAAGGCCCGATGCGGTCAATGAAGAACTCCATGGCCTTGCGAGCCGGTTCTTCAAAAGTACCCACGCCAGCCGCCGCGTCCTGTTGGTAGACCCATGTCTCCAGCGGCGTGCCGCGCACATGGCCGACGTGTCTCACCGAGAACTGCGCCACGCCAATCGCGTTCAGCCAGGAAGAAATGGGGACCGATTGTTTCCAGTGCGTCAACCTTTTGCCCCCGCCCAGATCCCGCTCTTCGAACAGCAGCCCATTGGCGACAACCTGGTAATGCGACGGAGCGGTAACCAGAAACTCGCTAGTTGCTTTCTCATAAGGATGGTCAATCATCGGGAGCCATTGGCGTGCCAGATTCGGCCAGTTCAAGCCGAAGAACGTTCGCTCACCGTGCTTGTTCTTGTCAATACGGAGGCCACTGGCTGGGATGCCGTGATACTTGATGGTGACATCGCGACGGTCTCCCACCGCGGGTGCCGGAGTCATGGAGATAACCAGCTTGTCAGGCTCGTGCGAGTAAGTGAGGGCAGATCCGCCCTGACCGGTAACCGTGGAAACCGTCATGCCCTTGCCCTGCGCCGGAGACACTAGATCCAACGTCAGCCCCGTCGCCCCCGCTTGCTGAAAGCGCACGGTCACCGTCGCTTCACCGGCAATCTCGTCAGACTCGTCGGTTAGAGCGAGCCGAAAGACATAGTGCTCGACATCGATCGCGCTCTGGCGCGGATAGGTGTCGCCCCAGGCCAACGCCGCGAAAAGAAATAAAGCCGCTTGCCGCATCTTCAACATTGTCGCGCGTCCCGGCTGCTGGATAATGAGGGTTGGTCATGAATCGTATCCCTATTGTGTCCCTCTGTCTGCTTGCTGCGCTCCCCGGATGGGCTGACGACGGTATTTGGCTGGTGAATCAGTTCCCCAAGAAACGCGTGATGGAGCGCTACGGCTTCGACGTCACCGACGCTTTCCTGGAGCGGCTGCGGCTCGGTTCGGTGCGCCTCAACAACGGCGGGTCCGGCTCGTTTGTCTCGCCCCGTGGCCTGATCTTCACCAATCATCACGTGGCGTCCGAATGCATCCAGCAGCTCACCACTCCGCAAGCCGACCTGATGAAGAACGGCTTCTGGGCCGCCGAGCAAAAAGATGAACGCGCGTGTCCGGACCTGGAGGTGAACGTTCTGCTGGCGATCGAAGATGTAACGGCTCAAGTTCGAACCGCCACCCAAGGAGCGGTGGCTGAAGCCAATCAGAAACGCAAGGCGGCCATGACGGAGATCGAGAAGCAATGTAATGCCAAGTACGCCGGGCAGCGCTGTGACGTGGTGACTCTTTATTCGGGCGGGCTCTATCACCTCTACCGGTATCGCAAGTACACCGACATCCGCCTGGTCTTTGCGCCGGAAACCGCCGTGGCCGCCTTTGGCGGAGACCCGGATAACTTCATGTATCCGCGTTACTGCCTGGACTTCGCCTTTTTCCGCGCTTACGAAAACGGCCAACCTGCGCGTGTGGACAATCATCTGGCCTGGAGCAAAACGGGCGCGCGCGAAGGCGAGTTGCAATTCGTCTCGGGCCACCCGGGCTCCACCGGACGCCTGGCCACGCAATCGGAACTGGAGTTCAACCGCGACGTCTCTTATCCATTCGTGCTTGACCAACTGGAACGTCTGATCTCGGCCCTGAAGCAGTATGGCGCGCGCGGCGCCGATGAACATCGCGTCTCTGAGGAGAATCTCACCGGGCAGCAGAACAGCTTCAAGGCGTTCACCGGTTTCTTGTCCGGCCTCCGCGAACCGGACCTGATGGCCCGCAAGCGGGACGAAGAGAAAACCTTGCGAGCGGCGGCGGCCGAGGCGGGCGATCCGGCGATCGTGGCGGTGTGGGATCAGGTGGCGGCAGCCTACCGTGAGTATGCACAATTCTACAAGCGCTACTGGCTGCTGGAAACCAACGCCGGCCGTGGTTCGGACTTGTTTGGCCAAGCCCGCCGGCTATGGCGCTACACACAAGAGAAGACCAAGCCCAACGGGGAGCGCCTACGCGAGTATGTAGATCCAGCCTTGCCCGCCGTGGAGCAGACGCTCTACAGCACCGCGCCGATTACGGCTTCTCAGGAGGTTGCAGTACTTACTAACTACTTCGCTGCCCTTGAGCGCGAGTTCGGCGCCGGGGACGCGCTCGTGCGTCAGGTTCTGGCCGGGCGGTCAGCTTCTCAGGCAGCGGAGGCTTACGTGTCGGCCAGCAAACTCGCCGACGCCGGCGAGCGCAAGCGATTGGCCGTCGACGCCGTCGCCACCGCCCAGTCCGGCGACAGCATGCTTCGGCTCGTGCGCGCACTAGACGGCGAAGCCCGGGCGCTGCGCAAACGGTTTGAGGACGGCGTGGAGGCGACCATCACCGACGCCGCGGCCAAAGTCGCGCAGATCCGGTTTGCCAAGTTCGGCACAAACGACTATCCTGACGCCACGTTCACCTTGCGCGTCTCCTATGGCCCGGCCAAAGGCTATCGCAATGCGGCGGGCGTGGCGGTACCGTGGGCCACGGACTTCACCGGAATTTACCGGCGAGCCACAGGCGTAGAGCCGTTCGCTCTCCCCAAGCGCTGGCTGGATCGCAAGGCATCGCTTCGATCGAAGACGCCGTACAACTACGCCACCACCACCGATACACATGGCGGCAACTCCGGCAGCCCCAGCGTGAACACCAAAGGCGAGGTGGTGGGCATCCTCTTTGACGGCAACATTGAGTCGCTCCCCAACCGCTTCGTCTACCGGGAACAGCAAGAGCGCAGCGTCCACGTCTCTTCGCAGAGTATCGTCGAAGCGCTGCGCAGCATGTACGGGGCTCGCCGCCTGCTGATCGAACTCGGCGTCGCGGCCAAGTAGAATCGACAAGTCATATGAAGCTCCGTTGGTGGCGCGGCGCCGCTCTCATCCTGCTCCCGGCGTGGGCAGCTTGGGCCGAGTTGCGCGTGGGCCGGGCGGCGCTCAAATTCCAGGATGTCTCCGCAGCCGCTGAAGAGTTGTACGTCAAGGCTTTGGTGCTTGACGACGGCGAGACGCGCGCGGCCATTCTGGTGTGCGACCTGCCGGCGCTGGACGCCGGGACCGCGCAGACAGCGCGCCAACTCATCGCCGCGCAAGCGGCCATCCCCGAAGCCAACATCATGATCGCCGCCACCCGCACGCACGCCGCCGCTGAAAAAACTCCGCGCGGAGCAGCCGTGGCGGCGCGGCTGGCCGAGGCCGTAAGGGTGGCGTGGGCGTCCCCTCAGTCGGCGTCGGTGTGGGCGGGCGCGGGCCGGGAAGATGCCACCGGTTTCTACAATCGCTTCCTCATGAAAGACGGCACCGTGCGCGCGAGCCCGGGGAAGATGAATCCCGACATCGTGCAACCGGCTGGCGAGGCGGATCCGGACCTGAGCGTCGTGCGGTTTGAATCGGCATCGGGCCAGACGCTCGCCCTCTTCGGCAGCTATTCTCTCCGGCCGGCGATCATCGAAGGCGCGCACCTTTCGGCAGATTATCCTGGCGTGATTGCGCGCACGCTGGCAAAACTCCATGGCCCGGAATTGGTAACGCTCTGGTCCACCGGAGCAGGCGCCAACGTCACACACATCGACGCGCGTTCACCGGCATCGCAAGCATCGGGCGCCGCCGAAGCACAGCGCGTGGGCACGATCCTGGCGGGAGAAGCAATCAAGGCTTGCGCGCGCGCTTCCCGGGTGCAGGCCGCTAAGCTGGCCGTAGTTCGCGAATCGGTGCGGCTGTCGGCGGCGGTGCCGGGACGGCCTCCTCTTGAGGTTGAAGTGCAAGTGATCGCGCTGGGCGACTCGGTGAGCTGGGTGGGTCTGCCCGGCGAGCTCTGGAGCGAGTTGGGCACGGCCATTCGCAAGGCCTCGCCGTTCCCTCACACGATCTTGACCGGCTTGGCCAATGCGCCGGCCGGGGTCCTGCCAAATCGAAAAGGCTATGCCGGCAACGCACTCGATCCTGGCGTGCGTGCCTCGGCCGGCTCCGGCGAAACCATTGCCGACGCAGCGGTCCGGTTGCTTGCCGCCGCCCGCCGCCTGACGGCCCGGCAGTAAGCATTGTGGCGAATTTGCTATCATTACGAGTGAATGTTGTCTTGGTCTCCGCTCTCGCGGACCAGCACCGGCCCAACGCTTCTCGCAGACGCGACTTCGATCCCCCACCACCACTCATGAATTCCGGCACTTTTGTAACATTGCCCAGCGCATGAAAAAGAGCGTACGTATCAGCCGGGGTATCGAGTCGCTATTCGGCACTCGCGACGAGAATATCCGCCTGCTCGAAAACAATTTGGGCGTCAGGATCCTCCTGCGGCAGGATTCGCTGGAAATCGAAGGCCCTGAGGATGCGGTTCAGCGCACGGAGTCCATCTTAGAGGACTATGTCGGGTTGGTTGCGACCGGGCAGATTTTCACCAACGGCGATTTGCTGGATTGCTTGCGCGTGGTGAGTACGGACCGCTCAATCACGTTCCGTGGGTTAGTCGAGTGTGGGCGTCAACGCACGTTCGGCAAGAAAAATGTTACGCCGAAGACGATCAATCAGCGCATCTATCTGGACGCCCTGGAAAAATTCGATCTCGTCTTTGGGATCGGCCCGGCCGGCACGGGCAAAACGTATCTCGCGGTAGCGATGGCTGTTTCGGCCTTGCTGAACAAGCGGGTCTCGCGCATCATTCTCACCCGCCCGGCACTGGAAGCGGGGGAAAAAATCGGCTTTCTGCCCGGGACGCTGCAGGAGAAGGTCGATCCGTATTTGCGGCCTCTTTATGACGCGTTGTTTGAAATGCTTGAGTCGGAGAAGGTAGAAAAGTTTCTCGAGCGCAATGTCATTGAAGTAGCACCGATCGCGTTCATGCGCGGGCGCACACTCAACGACGCCTTCATCATTCTGGACGAAGCGCAAAACACCACACCCGAACAGATGAAGATGGTTCTAACCCGGCAAGGCTTCAATTCACGAATGGTCATTACGGGCGACATCACGCAGACGGACCTGCCCCCGGGGCGCAAGAGCGGCTTGGCCGACGCCATCGAAGTCTTGGCCGGCATCGAAGAGATTCGCTTCGTGCACTTCAACGAACGCGACGTGGTACGCCATTCGCTGGTGCAGAAAATTGTGCGCGCCTATGAGAAGCATCATGAAGCCCGCAATCGCCAGTTGCCCTTGAGGCTGACCGAAACGGAGCCGCCCGCCGGCGCCTGAGTATCCAATCATGCCTTCTTCGGTTACCGAACCTCCGAGTCTGATCGTCCGCACCGGGTTGCGAATCACCGGGCGGGCGCGTCTGAGCGATTTTGCCGGGACGCTGCAGCGCCGGCTCACTGGCGGTCGAACTTTCACTTGCCTGCTCACCGGCGACGCAGAATTGCGGCTTCTGAACCGGCGGTTCCGCCGCATCGACAAAGCCACCGACGTACTCTCGTTTCCCAATGGCGCACCCGCTGGCGAGTTAGGCGACATCGCGGTGTCGGTGGACCGGGCCCGTGCGCAAGCCCGCCAATTCGGGCATCGGGTGGGCGATGAATTGTGCATTCTGATCCTGCATGGCGTGATCCACCTGCTGGGGATGGATCATGAAACCGACGCCGGCCAAATGTCGCGGACCGAGTTGGCCTGGCGCAAGAAACTTGGATTACCGGCCGGCCTGATCGAACGGGTGAGCGCATGACCACGGCCCTGTTTGTGTCGGCTTTGGTAGCGGCGCTGCTGCTGATCCCGATCTGCTTTGTGCAATGGCTCTACATCGAAGCTTTGCGTTTGCGGGCCCGTGAGCAACCGGCCCTCACGTTCTTCAAAGAGTCGCTGGAAGAGAAGCTCGGTTTGAAGCTGGAAGAAGGCGCGCTGGCTTTTTCATTGCTCAAGCATTCGCTCATGGTCGTGCTGTCGATCATGGTCTTCGCGGCGATCGAGCATGGCGATCCGCATCTGCGCGTGCCGGCCCAGCCTTTGTGGCGTTCGCTGGTGGAAGCAACGGTTCTCACCGCGGTGCTCACGCTCCTGGTGGCGCACTTACTGCCGCAGTTCTTCTATCGACGCACGAGCGGGCGTTGGCTGTTGCGCCTCTACCCGCTGCTGGCGTTAGTTGCGCTGGCCAGCCGGCCCTTGCTCGCGCTGCTCAACTTCATGCGGTCGGTGGCGGACCTGAGTTCGCCGGAAGAACCCGAAGAAGAGGCGGCCACCCAAAGCCAGGAAATCGAAGCGCTCATCACAGCCGGAGCCGAAGAGGGCCTTATCGAAGAAGAGGATCGCAGGCTGATCCAGTCCGTCGTCGAGTTCGGCGACAAGACGGTGCGGCAGGTGATGACTCCGCGGCCTAACATCGTGGCGATCGACGAGTCGGCCAGCCTGGAAGATCTGCACAAGCTGGTGGTGCGGGAACAGTACTCGCGGGTCCTGACCTATCGCGCTTCGCTCGACGACGCCACCGGATTTGTGCACGTGCGTGACATGATGCAGATGGACACGGCCGAGCGCACCCGGCGATTGGTTAAGGAAATCCGCCGGAGCATCACCGCCGTGCCGGAGACCAAGCCGGTGGACGACCTGCTGCGCCTGATGCAGAAGGAAGGGTCGCACATGGTGCTGGTGGTGGACGAGTACGGCAACACCGCCGGCTTGGCCACCATGGAAGATCTGGTGGAAGAGATCGTGGGTGAGATCAGCGACGAGCATGACCCCGATCGAGACGTCGCCGCGCAGGGCGATGGGTCCTTTGTGGTATCCGGCAACTTCGACCTGGATCACCTGGCCGAATTGTTTCAGTTTCGCCCCGAGGCCGATACCGAATCGACCACCATCGGCGGGCTGGTTACTGAGTGGCTGGGCCGTGTGCCGCAAACGGGCGAGTCTGTAGAGCGTGAGGGGCTGCGCATTGAGGTGCTATCCTCGGACGACCGGCGTGTCGCCCAAGTGCGCCTCGTACGCGCCTCGACAGTGGAAACGGATGATCGTGAACGCCAACAAGCCTGAAGCCGCCGCCCGCAAACCCCGAAAAACGAAAAAACCTAAACATGTTTCAGGCTTCGTGACCGTGCTGGGTCTGCCTAACGCTGGCAAATCGACGCTGGTCAATGCGCTGGTGGGGCAGAAAGTGGCGATCGTCTCGAGCAAGCCTCAGACCACGCGCTCGTCGGTGCAGGCCGTGCTGACGTTGCCCGAAGCCCAGATTGTTTTCCTGGACACGCCGGGCGTCCACACCGCCGGTAAGCTCATTCACAAACGAATGATGGAGTCCGTTCGCGAATCGCTGGCCGATCGTGACCTGCTGCTGTGGATGGTAGACGCCACGCAGCCGCTTAACCCAGCCGATCTGGCCGCCACCGAACTGCTCACTCACCAGGGAGCGCCGAAATTCCTGGTGCTCAACAAGATCGATCGCGTGTCCAACAAGAACAACTTGTTGCCGCTGATCGAGGCCTATCACAAGGCTGCGGCGTTTAACGAGACTATCCCCGTCTCGGCGCTGACCGGCGAAGGCCTCAACGCGTTGCGCGCCGAAATCCTGCAGCGCCTCCCGGCCGGTCCGCAATACTTCCCGCCTGACTTTATCACTGACCAGCCGGAGCGCCACCTGGCCGCCGAAATCATTCGCGAACACGTGCTGCACCAGACTCGTCAGGAGATCCCGCATGCCGTCGCCGTGGCGGTGGAGAAGTGGGAAGAGCTGGCGAGGCTCCTACGCATCTCAGCCATCATTTATGTGGAGCGCGAGGGCCAGAAGCGGATTCTGGTTGGTACCGGCGGCGCCCAGTTGAAAGAGATCGGCACGGCGGCGCGGGAGGAGATCGAGCGGCTCTTCGGGAAGAAGGCGTTCCTCCAGCTCTTCATCAAGGTCAAGGCCAATTGGCGGGACAATCCGGACTTTCTGAATGAGCTAGACTGGCGGTATAGCGTGGACAACGCGCCTGAGGTAGAACAAAAAGGATGAATTCCGTGCAACGTATCCTAGCTCTCTTTCTGGTTGCCTTCACGATGTGGCTGACGCCGGCAGTGGCGCAGAAGACCTCCACGTCCGACGATGCTTTGGTGGATCAGGTGCGGCTGCGGTTGACGAAGGATCCGGCCGTCAACGGCGGGGCTCTCACCGTGGACGCCAAGAACGCGGTGGTGACGATCCGCGGCAAGGTTCGCACCGAGCGGGCTCGTCAAAAAGCGGAAAAACTGGCCATGAAGGTGAAGGGCGTCAAGTCGGTCGACAATCAGCTCAAAGTCGATCCGAACGCGATCTAACCGG
>JAYTKJ010000648.1:0-11057 GCA_043730365.1 Acidobacteriota bacterium
TTGATCGAAAGCAATTGCCACCACGGGCTTCTTCATCGCGTGCACAAACCGCGAGCCGAAGTTGACGCCATCGTCCACCCAGCCCGTGCCCGTCCCCACCACCTCGGCGCCAGAGTTCTCGGCCAACCGAGTCACCCGCGCCGCCAGGCCCTCAGCCGCATTTTCTTTGGTCTTGATGACCAGCGTGCCGCGCGGAAATGAGCGGCCGTTCTGGGTGAAGCCCTTGTCATTGGTGTGAACCCGCAGCCCGTCTCGTAGCGCCGCCGACAGAAATCGGCCGGCCGCCTGCGTACCCCACGGCACCAGATAGGCGACTTCGCCACTCCCGGTGACCGATCCCTTCGGCCGCGGCCCCGCCAACACGGGTTCCATGGCGCCATCGGCTGCTTTGTCGCGCGCGATGGCCTCGACGTTGTAGATGAGCGGCATAGCCCACGCCGTTACGTCATAGATTTCGTCCGGCAGATTTTTCTTCCGGCGGCGCTCCTGTTCTTCGAGGAACACCTTCTCCATGCCCACCTGTGGATCGAGCAAGGTGCGAATCATACGCTTCTGCGGCTGATCGAGCCGCACGAAATAGCTGCCCGCCGGATACGCGTCTACCACCTGCGCGGCCCGCCGCACCTCGATCCCCTGCTCGGCCAGCACCAAAGCCAGTTTGTCCACCGCCGAGACGTCGCCGCGCCGCGGCAGCACATATTCGCGAATCGCTTCCCGCCCTCCTTCCTCGATCGCCGTGCGGCGGTAGTTACGGAAATTCTCCAGCAGCTTGACGCGATTCTGCGCGGCAACTTCGGCCGTCGAGATCGAAGCCACAAAGTGTTCGCGCACCGTATCGCGGAAACTGAACACGCGTTCGTCGCTCTTGCGCATCGTAAGCCCCCGCGCCGACGCCTGCTCATAGGTCATCGCGATCGCGCCGAAATACGCCGGCCACGATGCGCCGTAGCCGGGATAAAACGCATCGTAGACTTCGCGCGTGAAGTAGCTGAACCCGTACTTGTCAAACCATTTCGAGTTGTTGCGGCCAAACCAATCAAGCGACGTGCGCTGATCGGCGGTGAGGTGTGGATTGTACGGCACGGCCTCCGGAGCAAAGTAGTAGCTTGAATCCGACCCCATTTCGTGCAGATCCACAAACACCAGCGGCAACCACTCCAGCAGCGTTTTGACGCGGCCCCGCGTTTCCGGCTGCGTCAGCGCAAACCAATCGCGGTTGAGATCGAAATGATAATGATTCGTGCGGCCGCTCAGCCAGGGCTCGTTATGTTCCAGCGCCGAAGGTTCGGACTGCGGCTCCAGCCCCTCGGACTGCTCGAAGTGGTGGACGAAGCGGTCCCGGCCGTCCGGGTTTTGCACGGGGTCAATGAGCACCACCACATTGGCCAGAATCGCGTCCACCACCGAATCTCGCCGAGCCGCCAGCAGATGATACGCCGTCAGCATGGCCGCATCCGGAGACGAAATCTCATTGCCGTGCACGCCGTAGCCCAGCCACACGATCGCCGGCATTGCCGCCATCAATTTGCGCGCTTCGGCATCGGGAGTCTTGCGCGGATCACCGATCTTCTGCATCGCCGCTTTAATTTCGGCCAGCCGCTTGATGTTGGCCTCCGAACCCACCGCGGCGTAGATGAGCCGCCGTCCCTCCCACGTCTTGGCGTACTCCCAAACCTTCATGCGCGCCGGCTGCGCGGCCGCCAGCGTCTCAAAATAGCGCACGATATTGGCATGCCAACTGATCCGCTCGCCATGCGCGTAGCCGGCCACTTTCTGCAAGGTGGGAATAGCCGGATCGTAGGTCGTGCCGGGCCAGAACTCGGGGGATTGGGCAGCCAAGGAGAAGGCGATCAGGAGCGGAATCGGGAGTCTCAGCATCTGAGAGTTAGTGTAGTAGTTGTATGATGCTCGCCGTGCTTCTCGCCGCCACCACCACGCCACCCGTTGATCCCGCTGTCGCCGAGCGCTTCGCCCGTTTGGCGCTGGACTGCGTTCACCGCGAGTACCCCAACAAAATCGCGCATGAGATGAACTCCGATGCGGACGCCAAACCTCCTCGCCAGCTCACGCCCGCCTTTAGTGGCTGCTATGACTGGCACTCCGCCGTACACGGCCATTGGCTGCTGGCCCGCTTCGCCCGCACGTTTCCGCAATCGAAGCTGGCCGCGCCCGCCATCGCCGCGCTGGAGAAGAGCATCACACCCGCCAACATCGCCGTCGAAGTGAGCTATCAAAAATCCCGCAAGAGCTTTGAGCGCCCGTATGGCCTCGCTTGGCTCCTGCAACTCGGCGTCGAACTGGGTGAGTCGCAGAGTCCGTTAGCCAAACACCTCGCGCCGCTCGAGGCCGTAGCGGCGGAGCGCATCAAGGCTTGGCTGCCGAAACTCTCGCACCCCGTCCGCACCGGCGAGCATTCGCAGACCGCCTTCTCGCTCGGCCTCATGCTGGATTGGGCGCGCTTCGCCAAAGACACGGAGTTTGAGAAGCTGCTCCAGGACCGCGCCCGCCATTTCTATCTCAACGATCGCGCCTGCCCGCTCAGCTATGAACCGGGTGGTCAGGATTTTCTCTCGCCTTGTCTCGCCGAGGCCGACGTCATGCGCCGCGTGCTCCCCGCGCGCGAATTCGCCGCGTGGTTTAACGCCTTTCTACCCAAGGTCCAATTGCAGCCCGCAGTGGTAACGGACCCGACCGACGGGCAATTGGCGCACCTGGATGGTCTCAACCTCAGCCGCGCCTGGATGCTGGAAGGAATTGCCTCGGTGTTACGGCGCCCGGACCTCGCACCGCTCGCCGCCGCGCATCGCCAAGCGGGAGTCAATTCAGTGAGCGCCACTCACTATGAAGGCGCGCATTGGCTGGGGACTTTCGCGATGTATCTGGTGACCGGCCGGGGATTGAAATAGGAACCATGCGACGCGTTAGACTCGTGAACAACGGTGAAGTTAAATGGACGCTCTATTAGAAAAGCTCGACACAAGGCTCCGGGAGTGGAAGCGGGAAACTGCCGACGACGTTCGAAGGCGAGTCGACGAGATCATCGACTTAGGCGATCAGGATGCGTTGGACCTCCTTCGTTCTCGAGCCACGGAGTAGGAAGTATTGGATCTCATCGACCGCGATGACCAGCCCGTCTCACGGTGACGTCTTTGCTAGCCGATCTGGGTCTAGCGGCTAAGACACGGCCCGTCATCGTGGTTTCGACGCGCGACCCCGATGCTCCGCACAATTCGTCTGGAGCGCAAGCTCGGGCGCCTGCCTGACGACGTCATGACCGATGTCAAGCGGGCGCTCGCATTCGCTCTTGAGATGGAAAAATAGCATCGGCCATAGGCCCCCGGAGCCGGAGGTCGCTCAACCAATCCAGTTCTTCAAATGCCGGTACGCATCCTCGCGAAACTCCATGGGGAAATCGTGCTTGCCATGCGGCTGCCGCACCACCACCCGCCCCCCTCCGCCAGACCCCCGTACCGCGTCCATCACACCGCTCGGTTCAAAATTCGAGTCCTCCAGTGGCGCATACACAAATACGCGACGCGGCAAGATCAGCCGCAGCACATCGGCGAATTCGAATGGCATATTCGCCGCTGCCGCACCGAACTCGGACGCAATGCGCGGCATGTAGCCCGCATGGCTCCAACCTTTCAAGTTCCCGCCGTAATACTTGGCAAACGAAGTGAAGCCGCAACTGGTGGCCACGGCGCGGATGCGTTGGTCAAACGCCGCGGCGAAGAGCGAATTGTGCCCGCCGAGCGAATGTCCAATCACGCCGACCCGCCCCCGCCGCACCTGCGGCATTGACTCCAGCAGATCCACGCCGCGCGAGTGATCCCAAATCCCCTTCATCGTCGCACTGACGTAGCCCATCGCATAAGGATCGATCTGGTATTCGCCAAAGCGGCAGTAGTCCGGCACCAGCGTCACGAAGCCGCGCTCGGCCAGTTCCCGCGCATAGTGCAGATTCCCCAGCCCGCCCAGCCCTGCCGGCTCGTCCTTGCCAAACTTCGTCGTCTGGTGCAGACACAACACAGCCGCCGCGCGTCGCTTGGCCCGAGGTAGAAACAGATGAGCCGGCACCCAACACCCGCGCTCGGATTCATACCGGATCTTGCGCCGGACGAGGCTGCCGGTGGTCTGCTCGTCCAGCAGTTCCACCGTCACCGGCCCGCGCGCCAGTTTCGGAAACGGTCCCATCACGCGCTCCATGGCCGCGATGATTTCGGGCCGTCCGCGTAGTCGAACAGGCGGAGCGGCGCTCAGGGCGCTGGCCAGCAGGAAACTTCGCCGCAGCATGGTCAATGCACCGTGCGCGTCTTGCGATTCATGTAGTCCATCAGCAGATACTGACCGAGTGAACGCGGCGTGGTGAAGTACGCCTTGCCGCGGCACATCTCGGTCACCTTCTGGACAAACTGAACCAGCCCGTAATCACTGGCCAGCATGAAGGTGTTGATCAGGATGCCCTGCCGCTTGCAGCGGCTCACCTCCTCCAGCGTCTTGCTGATCACCAGCGGATCGAGCCCGAAGGCATTGCGGTAGAGCCGGCCGTCGTCCAGCGTCAACGCCGAAGGTTTGCCGTCTGTGATCATCACAATCTGCTTCATGTCCTTCTTCTCTTGCGCCAGCAAGCGTTGCGCGAGAATCAGGCCGTCGCGCGTGTTGGTGTAGTAAGGTCCCACTTCCACGCGCGCCAGATCGGACAGCCGCAGCTCTTCTGCCGAATTGTGGAAGAGGACACACCGCAAGCTGTCACCGGGATACTGCGTGCGAATCAGATGCGCCAGTGCCAACGCCACACGCTTGGCCGGGGTGAACCGGTCTTCTCCATAAAGGATCATGCTGTGCGAACAATCCAGCATCACCACCGTCGCGCAGGAACTCTGGTACTCGGACTGGTGAACGTGCAAATCCTCATACTCGATGTTGAGCGGCAGCCCGATCCCGTCACGCTGCATGGCTGAGAACAAGGTCGCCCCGGCGTCGAGGTTCAGCGTGTCCCCAAACTCGTAGAGCTTGGTGCCGCCGCTGGACTCGACGCCGGTGGAGAGATCGCGCGTGTCGTGGGCGCCAAAGCTGGAGCGGCCCATGGATCCCAGCAGGTCTTTCAGCGTCTTGAAGCCGAGGAAGTCCACCGATTTGTCACTCACCTCAAACCGCACATCGCCGCCTGTGCCCGCCTGCCCGGACGCGTTTTCCTGATCGTTTAAATATCCTTCTTCAAATAACTTACGAGCTAATCGTTCGACCAACTGTTCAAGCTGCTCGCCCGTCATCCCTTCGAATTCCTGGCGCATTTGCTCAGCCTCGTCCGGGTTGAACAGCTCACCGCTGAGCAGCGCCTTCTCGATGGCCCGCAGCAGCTCCTCCATCGAGCGCGGGTCCATGGGCGTGAAGTCATCATACCCGCGGGTCCGGTACCCGCTCTGCAGCAGGAAGTCGGCCAGCGCACGCATGAGATCCTCGGCGTCAATGCCGAAGTCCTCACCGGTGTACTTGCCATAGTTGATGCGCTTCATTGGAAGTTCCTTTTTGACTCCCGTCCGCCCTTGCGCTCCGGTCCCGGCTGCTGCTCATCACCGCCACTCCGGCGCTTTTCTTCAGCCCCGAATACCCGCTCTTCGCTACGGCTGATCCGCCGATGCGCGTACAGGCCTTCGAGGATCGCCTCGCCCGCTGAAGCGCGCGCCGCATCCGAAGCGTTCGTGCCAATCCCCAGCCCGCCGGTCTTCTCCAGCAGCCCCTGAATCTGGTCGAGCTGATGCACCATCGCCGCGGCGTTCACAGCTTCGTCGAGCTGCACCGAGCCGCCGAGGTCAAACCACTTGACCACTTGGCTGAAATTCACACCGTCGAAATGGTTGGTGAACATTCGCCCGATCGCGGATCGCACAAGTTCACGCGCCACGTGGTCTCCGCCCTTGAGTTCGCCCTCGTACTCGAGCTCGATCTTGCCGGTGATCGAAGGCAGCGCCGCGTAGATGTCGGCCATCCTTGGCACGGCTTCATCTTCCCCGGCGGCCAGCGCGCGCCGCTCGGCGTTCGAGACGACGTTCTCCAGCACCGAAATCGGCAGGCGCTGCGACACGCCACTGCGCTTGTCGATCTTCTTGTCCTCGCGCGCTAGAAACGCAATCTGCTCCACCACCTCGCGCACGTACTCCGGTATCTTGATCGCGACCGGCGAAAGGCGGTCAGTCCAAGCCTCCTGGGTCGTGATGGCGATGCCCTGCGCCAGTTCGGCAGGATAGTGCGTGCGAATCTCGCTGCCGATTCTGTCCTTGAGCGGCGTGATGATCTTGCCGCGCGCCGTGTAGTCTTCCGGATTGGCCGTAAAGACCAGCAGCACGTCCAGCGGCAGGCGCACCGGATAGCCCTTGATCTGGACGTCCCCCTCCTGCATGATGTTGAACAAGCCCACCTGAATTTTGCCAGCCAGATCGGGCAGTTCATTGATGGCGAAGATGCCGCGATTCGAGCGAGGGAGTAGCCCGTAGTGAATCGTCAACTCATCACCGATGTCCTGCCCGCGGCGCGCGGCTTTGATGGGGTCGATATCGCCGATCATGTCGGCCATCGTCACATCGGGTGTGGCGAGTTTCTCCACATAACGATCACTGGGATTGAGCCACGCAATCGGCGCATCGTCACCGTGCGCCGCCACCAGATCGCGCCCCGCCTTCGAAACCGGGGCGAACGGATTATCGCGCAGTTCGGTGCCGGCCAGGTAAGGCATCGCCGGATCCATCAGCGTCGTGAGCATCCGGATCAACCGCGTCTTGGCCTGCCCGCGCAGGCCGAGCAAGATGAAATTGTGCCGCGCTAGAATCGCATTCACCACCTGCGGCAGCACGGTGTCCTCATAGCCGATCACACCGGGAAATAACTTCTCACCGGCCGATAGTTTTCGGACCAAATTTTCCCTCAACTCGTCTTTGACTGACCGCGCTGACCGCGGGCCGTCATAGCCGCTTTGCTTCAAGTCCCCAAGTGTCCGCGCCCCGTTTGGTGCAGGCATAGTTTGTTCGATTCCACCGCCTTCACCCGAAACTGTAGCACGCCGGACGTGGTGACTCGATTGCAGGAGAGATCAGGAACGCTGTGTCTAAGCTTAACTGTCCACTTAAAGCCGAGGGTCCCAAATATCTCAGAATATTGGCATTACAAGGACCGCCACACCGGATGGACTCCTGCGGGCGGCTGCGAAAAAAATACTCAATCTGGCACCGCTAACTTGTTTCCTTGCAGAAAATTACGTTGTTCTTAACTATGACTTATAGTATTCTGAACGCAATGGCATTAAACAGAAGTTGCCTAAAATGTTTCCACAAGAGCTCAGGAGGTTCCTCCCCTATGGTGCGCAAACTTGCCGCCGTACTCACCTTGACGGTGAGCCTCTCTTCGCTTGCTTTCGCTCAGGGCTTGGTAAGCACTGCGTCGAAAGACGACTGGGAAGAGATTAATTTCGAATTCAATTCCGCTATTTTGGTTGACGGCTATCCAAGCCTGCTGCGACTTGGCGAACTGCTGACCAAGAACGCCGATTACAAGGTGAAGTTGACGGGCCACACGGACTACCTTGGCTCGCACCCTTTCAACGATCAGTTGGCGATCAGCCGCGCGGCGGCTGTCAAAAGCTTTCTGGAAAAGTACGGCGCCCGTCCGGGACAGATTACCACTGACACCAAGGGCAAGCGTTCGCCGAAAGTCCAGACCAACACGCTCGAAGGCCGCTTCATCAATCGACGCGTCGAGATGACTGTCACCGATGGTCAGGGCCGGGTCGTCGGAGCCGGTGGCGTCAGCGACGCCATCCGTTCGATGGAGGCGCTCCAGAAAAAGCAGGAGGAATGCTGCTCGCAGATTCTCCGCCGCCTCGACAAGCTCGACGAAATCATGGCGATGCTGCGTGACCTCAAGAATCAGAATCAGCAGCTTCAGAAAGACGTCAACGATCTGAAGGCTCGCGGTCCTGGGTCTGGCGCGGCGGGCGCGGCGGGGATGCCGGCTGGCGCCTCTGGTCTGCAGGCTGGCGGCGCAGGTGCGATGGGTCCGGCTGGTGCAGCCGGTCAAACCGTCGCTGGTGGTCCAGGCATGTCGCCCAAGGACCTCGAAGATCTCGCCGACAAGGCCGCCAAGAAAGCGGTGGACACCATGCGTAGCTCCGGCTACGGCAAGAGCTACCTTGGACCGCGCTTTACGCTACTCGGTCTTAACGGCGGCGCCGACGGTACGGGCAATATTACGTTCTCCGGCCGCGGCCGAGTTTTCGCTCCGTTCACCTCCAACTTCGCCTTCCAGGGACAAGGCGAGTACCTGTACTTCCGCGATCGCAAGGAAGGCCAGTTTGACGCAGGCTTGGTGGCCCGGCTGAAGAATATTCAGGTTGGCGGCTTCTCCAGCTTCAAGACGGTCAGCTTCCGGGATATGCAATCGAACGGCACGCTGGGACAGTTTGCCTTCACGGGCGACTATTTGTTCAAGCACGGCAAGGTCGGGCTCTTCGGCACCAAATCGTTCCTCGACAATGCCGTCGTCAACCGCCAGCAGATCAGCCGCAATATTCTCGAAGAGAAGTATCTCCGCGTGGTCGATCAGATCGGCGGCCAGACTACCCTGGCGCTCGGCAAGAAGGCTTGGTTTGAGGGCAACCTCGGGTACCTGCATTCGCGCGCCGGACATGACCGCCCGGGTGGCACAGCCCGTTTTGTATACCCGCTCAACAACATACTGGCTCTCACCCTCGAGGGCGGCGTCAACGAAACCATGCTCGGCTCGGACAACAACGGCCGCGCGGTGGTGGGCGTGATGTTCGGCAACTTCATTCAACCTCGCGATTTCGTCGGCGTCGATCATCCGGTGCCCGTCGACATCCCGCGGGTACGGTTTGAACTCCTGACGCGGCGCACTCGCACCGGCAACGATCCGCCGGTGGCCGATGCCGGTCCGGATCAGGTCGGCGCCCGCGCCGGGACGATCACCCTTGATGGCTCCGGCTCATTCGATCCAGATGGTGACCCCATTACCTTCCAATGGACGCAAGTAGCCGGTACGGCCGTCACCCTGGCCAACGCCACCGCGGCACGAGCCAGCTTCACCGCCGAAGAAGGCCAGTCCTACGCCTTCCGCCTCACGGTCCGCGACGACAAGGGCGGCCAGGGTATCGCTCGTGTGAGCATCACCACCAGGGAAGCTCCGAAGGTGCGCATCATCCGCTTCACCTCCGCCCCCGCCATTGTCCGGCTCGGCGAATCTGCGACGCTCAACTACACGGTTGAGAATGCGGACTCGGTGACGATCACTGGCGTTAGCGAAACGCTGAAGGCCGACGCAGGCAGCGTGACGGTGCGGCCAACCAGGACCACCTCCTACACGCTCACGGCGCGCAACCGCTCGGGTGAAGATACGGCGGTCACCTCGGTCGTCGTCGATCTGCCGCTGCCGCGGATCATCCGCTTCACGGCCAATCCGCAGACCATCGTGCAGGGCGCCAAGACGATGCTGAGCTGGGAGACCACCGATACGCAAGCCGTCGAAGTCGTCGGCGTTGGTACGTTCGGTCCCTCGGGCAGCGTGGAAGTCATGCCGTCCGAATCTCGCGGCTACACGTTGATTGCCCGTAACGGCCAAGGCGAAACCTCGGCTGGCCTGGCGGTCACCGTCAACGTTGGCCCGCGGCCTCGCGTGATTCAGTTCACGGCCAACCCGATGCAGATCGTGGTGGGCGATTCAACCACGCTCCTCTGGAACGTGGAAGACGCTGACGAAATCGAGATCACTCCGGGTCTCGGCAAGGTGGACGCCACCGGCAGCCGCAAGGTCAGCCCGATCGAGACCACGGTCTACACGCTGCGTGCGACCAACAAGTTTGGGACCACGTCGGTGAACACCACGGTTGAGGTGCTGCCTCGCGTCAAGATCAACAGCTTCGACGTGAAGCCCACGCTGATCAAGAAGCCCGGCGAACCGGTCACCTTCACGTGGGACGTTGACAACGCCGTCAGCGTCTTCATCGACGGCGGCATCGGCCCGCGTCCGGCCAAGGGTTCCCTGACCAACGCCGGTCCGATCACCACCACCACCTACACGCTCACCGCCATCGGCCGCGGCTCCACCGCCAACGCTTCGGTGACCGTCACCGTCCAGCCGCCGCCGCCGGATCCGGCCAACCGGCCGCCCACCGCCGTGATCGGCCCGGATATCACCACCAGCTTCACCGAACTGCAACTGGACGGATCCAAGTCCTACGATGCCGACGGTGACAAGCTCACCTATAGCTGGCGCTCCGTCGATGGACGCGGCACCATCGTGAACGCAACGTCGGCCACCCCGACTGTGCGTCTCACGCAGAATCAGTTCAACCAGTTCGTCTTCGAGTTGACGGTCACCGACACCGCCGGCCTCATCTCCAAGGCGACTATTCGTGTGAACCTCATCCAACCCGAACCGCTCAAGTAGTTTTCAGAAACGCGCAAGGGTCTTGTCACGAGCCGGGCAGCCAACCAAGCTGCCCGGCTCTTTTTCTTGATGGGCAAAGACGAAGGCATTGTGGTCTCCGCACCCGCAGCGCCAGAGCACCGACGCCCTCAACTCGCGTCAGATTGACCAAGTGATCAAGGCCGCGCGTGCTCGCCAACCTAAGCGTGGAGGATCCCGCTGTTACTTTCAGAATTGTTTGGCATATCGCCGTCCGGTGTTGCGGAAACCTGTCGCCATGCTAGTGCAATCACGATACAGTTTCGCAACGCCGAAAGCCCCGCCGTTGGAAGCCTTCGATGCCGTTGCGAAATCGTCGGTTTGTGCAAGTCGAATGGTACGGTCGCCTGGCGCGTACCAATCTACGGATGCCTGTGCCGTATATCCGGCCAATCTCTGCCCGGCCCGGTGAGAGGCCACTCGCCATCTTGCACCTTGCCAACGTCGATTTCAAGCCCTTCCGTGGGCGCGGGGCCGCTTTTCGCCCTTCGTGCTGCGGCACAAGGGGTTCTGGGCATCCGACCTCGCCCGGCCTCGCCGGAATCGAGGCAAGAACAGGGTCGAACGAAAAAGGAATGAGGCTT
>JAYTKJ010000649.1:0-5421 GCA_043730365.1 Acidobacteriota bacterium
TTGATTGTGGAAGCGATGGCGCAGGTGGCCGGCGTCATGGTGATGCATAACATGGAAGACCGCCATCACAAAATCGTGATGCTAGCCAAGATCGAAGAGGCGAAATTCATTCGCCCGGTGCGGCCGGGCGACCAGATGCGCATCGAGATCACCATGCTTCACCTGCGGCCGACGCGCGCCAAAATGACGGGCGTGGTCACCGTGGACGGCCTCAAAGTAGCCGAAGCCGGCATGATGTGCGTGCTGCGCGACAAGCGAGACCAGCCGCCCGCCGCGGATTCCTAGGGCCGATCTTTCCGGCTATGGCGATACATCCGAGTGCGATTGTCGACCCCGCCGCTCAGATTGACCCTGCCGCCGAAATCGGGCCGTTCTGCGTAGTGGGCGCCGGCGTTTCGATCGGCGCGCGTACTCGCCTAAAGGGACACATTTTCGTCGAAGGGCCCACCACCATCGGCTCGGACAACCTCTTCTATCCGTTCTCGTCAATCGGCGTGGCCTCGCAGGATCTTAAGTACGAAGGCGAGCACGCCGAAACGCATATCGGCAATCACAACCTGATTCGCGAGTTCGTCACCGTCCATCGGGGCACCAAGGGCGGCGGGGCCCTGACGCGCGTCGGGGATCACACGCTGCTGATGGCGTACTCTCATGTGGCACACGATTGCCAGGTGGGAAGTCATGTCGTGCTGGGCCATGGCTCGACGCTAGGGGGCCACGTAGCGGTGGGAGACCATGCGCGCATCAGCGCTTTTGTGGGTATCCACCAGTTCTGCCGCGTGGGAGCCCACTCGATTATCGGCGGCTATGCGGTGATCACGCGCGACGTCATGCCGTTTGCGATGGTGTCTGAAGAGCGCGAGGCCAAGATGTACCGCGCCAATTCAGTGGGCCTGGAGCGGCGCGGCTTTGCGCCGGAGCAGATTGAGGCGATCAACAAGGCGTTTCGGATTCTGCGCAGCGAGACGCATCTTGCCGATGCCATCGGGCGCATTCGCGGCGAATTGCCGGCCAGCGAAGAGATCGCGCAGTTGGTGGAGTTCATCGAACGCTCCGAACGCGGATTCATCAAGTGAGTAAGTACGGTCTGATTGCCGGCAACGGCCGCTTCCCGATGCTGGCGCTCCAGGAGGCCCGCAAGCTGGGTGATGACGTGGTGGTGATCGGCGTCAAAGACGAGGCGTCGCCGGAGCTCGAACCACTTGCTGGCAAGGTCCACTGGATCACGATTGCCGAACTCAGCAAGCTGATAGACATCCTGAAGCGCGAGGGCGCGACGCAAGTGATGATGTGCGGGCAGGTGAAGCATGTCAGCATCTTCTCCTCGCTGCGGCCGGACTGGCGCATGGCCAAACTCCTCATGTCCCTCAAGGAGCGCAACACGGACGCGCTGATAGGCGGGGTGATCAAAGTATTGGCCGACGAAGGTATCGAAGTAGTGGATTCCACGCGGTTGCTAAAGCCGCTGCTGGCCGGCGAGGGCGTACTGACGCGGCGGCGGCCGTCGGGCGATGAAGAGAAGGAAGTAAGGTACGGCCGCCGGATTGCCACCGCCCTGTCGGCTTTCGATCTCGGGCAAAGCGTGGCGATCGCCGGCCGGGCGTGCGTGGCCCTGGAGGCGATGGAAGGCACTGACGCGATGCTGCGGCGCGCGGCCACGTTGGCGAATGGGCAACGCATCACGCTGGTGAAAGGGTCGTGCCGACGAGGCCATTTGCTCTTTGACGTGCCGGTGGCCGGCCCCGGTACCATTGCAACAATGAAGGAAACCAACGCGACGATCCTGGCTGTCGATGCCGGACGCACGTTGCTGCTGGACCGCGCCGAAATGCTGGAGGCCGCCAATCAGGCAAGTATCTGCGTGGTGGCGCATACCATTGATGGCTAGGAGGAGCTCCGCCCCGAATTAATATGCTGTTGAACTCTTGTCACACCTTGCGTCTTGGCGTCTTTGCGAGAGATCACTCGCTCGGGTTGCTTCGTCATGACGTCCGGATATATGGCTCGCCAAGACGCCACGGCGCAAAGAACTGCGGCGATGCATCGCGGCTGGCGGCGGTGGGTTGCTCGAAGCGGGCTCGAACAGCTAATGCGCTTAGTTTTTGCGTCTTTGGGTCTTTTCGAGAGATCACTCGCTCGGCTTGCTTCGTCATGACGGCCAAGACTGGTGGCTCGCCAAGACGCCAAGGCGCAGAGAACTGCGGCGATGCATCGCGGCTCGCGGCGGTAGGTTGCTTGAAGCGGGGTTTTTGCGTCTTTGCGTCTTTGCGAAAGATCGTTCGCTCGGCCAGAACCGAAGGCTTGCAAATCCGCAAAGCGCGCCACGAACTGTCCGTGGAAACCGGCGGTTCCAGATGAGCTCCGGCAAATTGCGAGCTGCGGTGGTGGGTTGCGGCAGCTTCGGCGCCAATCATCTGCGGGTGATCGCGCAAGCCAACGAGTGCCAACTGGTGGCGGCCGTCGATGCTGACAGTGAACGCGCGGTCGCGGCGGCGGCAAGCCATCCGGGGTGTGAAGCGCTCACCGATTGGCGCGAGCTGGCCGGCCAAGTAGACGTCGCGGTTGTGGCCACACCAACCGTGCAGCACTCCGAAATCGGCTGTGGGTTGTTGGAGGCCGGCGTCGACGTGCTGATCGAGAAGCCGATCGCGGCCACCGTTGTCCAGGCCGAGCGGCTGGTAGAGACAGCGCGCGCGCGCGGCCGCATCCTACAAGTGGGGCACCTTGAACGCTTCAACTCGGGGGTGATGGCACTTGAGAGTGTAGTGACCGTGCCGCTGTTTTTCGAGATCCATCGGCTCAGCATGTTTGCCCCTCGCAGTCTTGATGTAGATGTCGTGCTCGATCTGATGATCCATGACATCGACATCGTGCTGGCCCTAGTGGGCAAGCTCCCCGAGGAGGTGCGGGCGGCGGGCGTGCGGATTTTGTCGTCCAAGGTGGACATCGCCAACGTGCGCCTGGCGTTTCCCGGCGGTTGCATCGCCAATCTGACCGCCAGCCGGGTTTCCACCGAAAAAGTGAGGAAACTGAGACTCTTCCAACCGCATCAATATATATCGGTGGACTACACGCGGCAGGATGGCATGGCCTTCACGGTGGGCGACAATCAGCAGATTGGTTTCCAGCCACTGGGCCAAGACAAGAAAGAGCCGCTGGTGGCGCAGTGGGATTCGTTTGTCGATTCGGTCCGGCGGCGTAGCGCTCCGCGCGTCACCGGCGAGCAGGCCACCTTGGCGCTCCAGGTTTGCATGGACATCCTTGCTAAGATTGAGGAGCACGGGGCCGTGGTGGCCCAGACACTGCACGAAGTATGACCGAGTCGCCGTTCCATCTGCTGGGCGACGGATCCCCACTACTCGAACAACCCAAGAGCAAATTGGCGGCCGTGGGCTCCGTTCTGGTGCATTTGCTCGTGGCTGCGTTGGTCATGGTGGTGCCGTGGAGACCGCCGATGGGAACCAACCGCTTTGCCCCGCGCATCACGCTGGATCTAAGCCACGTCACGCCCCTCATTGCGCCCCCTTCGCCGCTCACTCAGAAGACTCAGAATCAGGCCAAGCCCGTGGAGCAGGTGAATCTGCAGAGCCTGCTCAGCCAGCCCACTCCAGCTTCCACCCCTCCTCCGCGCAACACCGGCATGACGCAGCCGTCGGCCCCCAAACAATTCGAAGCGCCGCCGGTGGCCGCGCCGCCTTCGCCCAAGCCGGAGATCGAAGCGCCCAAGCTCGATTTGGGCCGGCAGCAGAGCGGCGAGACGATCGCGCGGGCGATGCCGGGGATGGGCAACATCAATGCGACCCCGCTACCGGTCCAGCCGCCGGCGGAAATTCAACCTGAGGAGAAGCCGAAGATCTCATTCGAGAAACCGGGCGGACTCCAGGGGCCGAACTCGAATTCGGGTAACGCGCAGGGCCGCCTGCCGCTGCCGCACCGCTCCACCGTGGAAGATGCGGTGCGCGAGGTGTCGCGGGGCGGCGGAGGCGGATTGACCGTAGGCGATTTGGGCGAGGGGTTGGGCGGCCTGGGCGAGTCCCTCAACAATCCGGCCGCCTCGCCGCGCAACGCCAGCGCGCTGGAGCTGTTGAGCGACACGCAAGGCGTGGACTTCAAGCCGTACCTGATTCGCATTCTATCGTCGGTCCGGCGCAATTGGTTTGCCGTGATGCCGGAGAGTGCGCGATACGGGCGGGCCGGCAAGGTGCTCATTCAATTTGCAATCAATAAGGATGGTTCCGTGCCGAAGCTGGTGATTGCCGGTACCAGCGGCGCCGAAGCATTGGACCGTGCGGCGGTGGCGGGCATCAGCGCGTCCAACCCTTTCCCGCCGCTGCCCGCCGAATTCAAGGGCGGCCAGGTGCGGCTGCAGTTCACGTTCCGCTACAACGTTCAGCGGTGAGGGTCCGGCCCGGGTTCCCAAGAGTGTTCGAAATTGTTTAAAACATGTTAAGAGTCTAACGTTTCGGCATCCCATGGCAAGAAAAGCCTTCTTTGGGCCTTGCCAATTACCCGCCCCGGCGTTCTACTATTGAGTTAGCGCCCAATATGTTGCATCGATCAGGTATTCGATATCTCGGCATCCTGCTACTCCTCTTGCTTGTCAATAGCGGATTCATCTGGGCCTTTGGCAACTCGGCCTCTTTTTACTCTCGCAGCGTGACCGTGCATTCTGTGCTGGGCGTGTCGCTCTTTGCCATGTTTGTCTGGCACTGGTTCAGCATTGAAGACCTGCGCGACGGTACCGGCACGGCTGGCCTTTGTTTTGGCGCGGCTGGAGGGCTCGGAATATATATGGTGAGGGTTGGACCGCAATCATCGGCGCTCACCGCGCACATCGTCATCGCATTTATCGGCGTGCTGACGCTCATCCCGTTCTTCGGACGGCGGGCGCGTCAGTATGGCGAAGGCTGGGTGAGTTACCGCAAGTACTACTTGATGGCCGCCCTGTTTGCCATCGCCTTCCCTCTAGCGGTTGGCCAATACCGGCAGCGCGTCTCGCGCCCGCACGCCGGCGAGACCAGCACCACCCCGTTCCAACCAGTGAAGCGCGTCGTAGAATAGGGACGTGCGCAAACTTACCTTTTCTCTCTGCACTGTGATCTTGGCCGCAGCGCCTCTGGCTGCCGCTGAGTGGACGGGTTGGATCAGCGATTCCACGTGTGGCGCTTCGAACGCGAATGGCGAGAAAGCCAGCCGGGATTGCGCCGAGCGCTGCATCAAAGATGGCGGCAAACCGGTGCTCGTCACCGACGGTGACGGCAAGGTGCTGAAGCTCGAAGGCGCGTTGGATCTCAAGACTCACCTGCAGCACAAGGTCAAGGTCACCGGCCAGCTCAAGGGCGAGACCGTCAAGATCACGTCCGTCGCCAAGGCCGACTAGCCTTCGCCTGTTCTGATAAACTACCGGGCGAGGGGCGGTGT
>JAYTKJ010000650.1:0-3108 GCA_043730365.1 Acidobacteriota bacterium
ATTCCACCGACTTGACGTTCATGAGTGACCTCCCGGAGAGGCTGCGCTCTAGAACAGATTAGCACAGAAATGTTCTTAAGTGAAGAGTATTGCGACTAAGGGCGCAAGCGGGCGAGGAAGAGCTGGGGTCCGTTAAAGAAGCCGCCGGACGGAATCGGCACGCCGGGAAAGTCCGGCGTATACAAGACACCGAAGAACATCATGGTGGACCCGGCACCGGGTCCGGCCCAGATCAGATTGGCGGGCCCGGAACTGGCGAGCACCGCTGAATAGGCAACGCCGGTGTCCTCTCTAAACGCCAACGCGAAGATGCCGGGGACGGAAGGCGGTGTAATGCCAGGAGGCAACGGGCCGGGAATGCCGCCCAAGCGCTCGCCCGGAAAGTCTCCGGTAAGGGCTTGACCGGTGGCGACCACCAGTCCACTGAGAGTACGTGACAACGCATTCACTACTGTGCCGGGGCCGCCGAGATAGGTTAGATAAGCGAAGTCACCGGACGCCGTGAGCTTGCCGAGGAAGCCCTGCGGCACCGACGGCTGCGCGAGATGGACCACGCCGCCGGCGCCGACCACCAGTTGCGTGGGCGGCGGAGTGAAACCGCCACTCGGCAAGGCGGTTGAGGCAGGGCGCCAGGCGCGCCCACCATCTTCGCTCCGTTGCAGACGGCCGTCAGCAAAAGAAGCGAAGATCACGCCGGGCAAGGCGGACTGGAAGCCAAACCGAGTTACCGGCGGCTGCATCCCTACCTGGTAGAGAGTCTCGAATTCCGGGAACGTCTCCGGCGCGGTGCGGGCAAAGCGCGCGAAGTCTGCCGCGTACAAGCGGCCAGGCTCGTTCGGGTCAAACTTCATCGCCTGGATGGGCTGAGTGAGACTGAGGGTCTTGGCGAAGGTCTCGCCGCCATCGTCGCTCCACTGCAGCTTGAACGCATTCATCGTGAAGCGGGGGCCGGATTGAGCGGTGAACACGGCCACGGCGCGGTCATCCACCGCCATCAGCGCGACGGGTTCGGCGAAGGAACGCACCGCCCAGGTTTCACCGGCATTGCGCGTCGAGATCAGTGAGGTCCCGGCCGCTATGTAGAGAACGTCGGGATTGGCAGGATGAGCGGTCAAGAAGGCGGGCAGCACCGGCGGTATGCCGGCGGGCAGCGCGACGGATGTCCAGTTGACGCCGCCGTCACTTGAGTAGAGCAGTTCCGGACGAGCCGGCCCGGACGTGGCCCACAGGCGGCCAGGACTCGCCGCCAAGCTGATGACGTTGCGCAGCGGAACGCTCTCATTCACGAGTTCCCAGGTCCAGCCGTTGTCGTCGGTCCGCGCCAAGCCACGCGAGGTGGCAGCGTAGACGCGATTTTCGTCGCCGCGATCCACCGCCAGTTGACGCGGGGCCAGCGTGCGGATGGGGCCGGCCGGCGTGATGATCTGATCGCCTTCCCAGCGCTGATAAGGCGAGGTTGAGGGCTCGGCCCGAAGCGCGCCGGGCGTGGTGGGGAGGACATCGCCGCTGACTTGGCCAGCGACCCAGAGTCCGCCATCACCAGCAGGAAGCACGCGCGAGACGAAGGCGCCGGGCGGCAACGTCAGCGGAAGCTGCCGGCGTGTACCATCAGGCTGGATCTCGCGCGCCACCGGTCGGTTGAGTTGGAGCGGCGGCGCGGTGAGTTCGAAGGATACTACGACGACCGTGCCGTCCGGACCGCTCGCAAACGAGGCCGGTGGACCGGAGGCAAAGCCGATGGCATAGCCCACTCGGCCACCGGCGGGCGAAAAACGCACGATCGCCTGACGAGGCTGACCCGCCGGCAAGGTAGCAGGCCCTTCGACCGCCGTGAAAGGGAAATTACTCGATTGCGTCTGCAGGGAGAGAACGGCGAAGCCGAGTGCATCAATGCTCAGCGAAAAGGCTTGCTCCGGAAGATCGCCGCCCAAATAGCTGGCAAAGAGCGTGCGCTGACCATCGGGCGAGAGTTGCCAGAGATAGATGTCGGCAACGCCGCCGAATTTCGCTTGGAGCGGCCGCACTAAGGGCAGACCGGGATCTGGGGTGACGCTGGCGATGAGCACGTTGCCGTCGCGGTCCGCGGCGATGGCAAGCGGCTGAATGCGCGCGGCCGGGTCGCCCAGTTGACGGCGAAATACGACGCGGCCAGCGGCGTCGAGCTTGACAAGCGTGTAGGGTGTGCAATCCTGCAGAATCGAACAGGCGTTGGTGGGCGGCACGAGCAGGTAGACATTGCCCAGTGCGTCACCCGTCGTCAGCGGCGGCGGACCGGTCTGCGTGCCGAGCAGAGTGGTTTCCACGGTGACCGCGGGTAGTGAGGCTGTCCACAAGGCGTGGGCAAAGACGAACGCACAGCAGCGGAGCATTGGCGAACCTCCCGGGCGTCTAGGCCAGTTTGATTTTCAGCAACTCATTCACGATAGCTGATTGGCCTGACTTTTGGATGACTGCATCACCCGCGGCGAGAATCACCCCTCCGAAAAGCGCAACAGCACCACCGTCACATTGTCGGTCCCGCCGTTGTCCATGGCCGCCTCCACCAGCGCCTCGGCCGCCGTCGAGAGCGGCCCGATATCCGTGGGCGCGCGGTAGCTGGTGGCATACTATCGCTTCAGCGATAGCTCAAAGACAACGCCTTCCGTCTTTTGCAGCGCGATCAGGATCCTGGAGAAGTTCGCTACGGAAGGACTGCCTTTCGGCCCTAGTACTACTGTGTTTCAAAATTGCCTCGTCCGGGGAATCTGTGGGTAACTGGGGGCTCAGCGCTGGGGGGTTCGTGAGGAAGCGGTGGAGCTTGCGGCAAGTTGGAATCGAATGAGATCTGCTCCTCCTCCGAGCCGTGATGAATGAGAGGGCCGCCGTCCTCATGGATCTTTGCGCTCAGCAGCCTGGCGGCAGAGAGTTTTCTGAGCGGAGGGTCTTCGTGGAGATCACGGATGAGTTCGCCACCCAGCAGCCAAGGTTGTCGACATGCTTGCGGATGGCCTTGGGAGCAAGACCGGATTCGGCCAGCAAGTCATGCGATCGCGCATCGAACCGATGAAGAAGGTGGCCCGCACGCTACGCTCTCATCGCCAACTGCTTCTCAACTATTTCAAGGCCAAA
>JAYTKJ010000651.1:0-9008 GCA_043730365.1 Acidobacteriota bacterium
TTCAAGGAGAAGGGGCAGTATCTACGCTCGTTCGTCTCGGACGACTCGTTGTTCATCGACATCATGATGAACGTCGGCATCATCTTTTACGCCGCTCACGAAACCGGAGACCGCACGTTGCGCGAAATCGCGATGCGGCACACGCTCACCACGCAACGCGTGCTGGTGCGGGGCGATGGATCGACCGCCCACGAAGGCCTTTTCGATCTCGACAGCGGGGAGTTCCTGCGCCAATCGACGCATCAGGGTTATCGCGGCGATTCATGTTGGTCTCGCGGCCTGGCCTGGGCGCTGTACGGATTCTCATCCTGCTATGAGTACAGCCGCAATCCGCATTTTCTCCAGACCTCGGAAGCTTGCGCCGATTACTTCATCACGCACTCGCCGGAGAACGGCGTACCGCCGTGGGACTTCAACGCTCCCGCCGACAGCCGCATGCAGCTTGATACCTCGTCGGGGGCGATTGCGGCGGCCGGGCTGCTGCGGTTGGCGCGGCTGATTCAGGATCCGGTCAAGGGGCATTTTTACTGGACCACCGCCGTCCACATGCTGCGCTCGCTGTGCGAGGATCATCTGGGCAAGACGAAGGGCTGGGAAGGGCTCCTCAAGGGCGGCGTCTACCACATGCACAAGAATCTGGGTGTCAACGAGTCTGTGATGTGGGGCGACTACTTCTTCACAGAGGCGCTGGAACACGCCTTGCGAACGATGCCCGAGAGTAGTTAGCCGCGCCGTCGGCGCTGCCATCCCAAGGCGCCCAACCCGGCCACCATCATTGCCCACGTGCCAGGCTCCGGCACCGGCTGCTGGTAAAGCCGGCCGGAGGTGATCAGCGCTTGGGCCGGGTTGCCCGACAGCGAAACGTTACGCAGAACGGTCGCGTTGGTCGACGCGCGGCCGACGGAGGCGCTAATCAGAGCTTCGGCCGCACTCCGCAGGGAAGCTGAGCCCGAGCTGCTCAGTCGCACGTTGCCCGTGCTCAAGCCGTTGCCACCGTCGTGGATCACATCCCACAGTGCCAACTGCAGAGCGGCGGTCAGGAAGTTGGTGGTGGCGGTCAGTGCGTTCTGTTCATAGATCCAGGCAGCGCGCGCGCCGTTGGTGTAGTTGGCCGGATTATCGAACGTTGAATTGTAGTTGGCCGCCGAAATCCCAGTGAACAGATCGAAGCAGTAGGTCGCGTAACTCTGCCCTAGCATCGTGATCATGATTTGCCCGGAGTAGGAGTTCTGAGCGGACCCGTTGACGATCAAGGGTAGGGTCTGACCCAATCCCGCTCCGGTGACCGTAATCGGCGTCGCTTGCACAGAGGGAGCACCCAACGAAAGACAGCCCATCGCGAGTGCGAGTACAGTAGCAGTTTGGCTGTGGAAGAGTTTCATAGTCTTGTCGCAACCCGAGTATAGGGAGGCGCCAGCGGGTTGCGATTACCCTAGTCTGGGTGGCCATGAGGGTATGTTGAGAAGAGGGGGTTTCCTTTGTACCGGAACCATGTTTCCAGCACTCAGTACCCTGCCCGCCCTGACGTATAGCTGGTTGGTACCAGTGGCGGCCGATCCTGTACACAGCCAGTGAAATCGTACTAGGACTATCGGATGCTTCGATGGGATATTGGTTTGGAAAGACGAAACAATGCCAGGAAAGACGGCTTTGGTCACAGGCGCTTCGAGGGGTATCGGGCGCGCGATTGCGGAGCGCCTGGGCGCGGCGGGCGCCAGCGTGATCGTCCACTATCACCGTGAGCGCGCCGCTGCCGAAGACGTGGCCTCGCGATGCCGCGGACGCGTGGTCCAGGCCGATATGGCGTCGCTGTCTGAAATTGAGAGCATGTTCGCGGAACTGGCTGGCGTGCGCCTCGACATGCTGATTAACAACGCCGGCATCTGGAAGCCGAGCCCGGTGGGCGTCACCACACCCGAGCGCTTGCACGAGTTAGTGGACGTGAATCTGAAGGGGCCGTTCTGGGTGATGCAATGCGCCCTGCCGTTGCTAAACGAAGGCGCGCGCGTTGTCAACGTGTCGTCAGTGGCGGCGCGAATCGGCGTGACAGGAGGACGGAGCCTCTACGGGGCCGCCAAGGCGGCCGTTGAGGCGCTCACGCGCAACTGGGCCCTGGAACTGGCGCCGCGAGGTATTCTGGTCAACGCCGTGGCGCCCGGCTATATTACGACAGACATGACTACGGAGCATCTGGCCGACCCCGTCGTTTATCGCCACGCTCTGGACCGTCATCCCCTGGGCCGTCTGGGCAAGCCGGAGGATGTGGCCGGGGCGGTGGCCTATTTGTGCTCAGACGAGGCGGCTTTCGTCACCGGACAGGTGATCAATGTGAGCGGAGGTTTCGTGATTTGAGGCTAAGCCTCGCTGCCGCCGGGCCCCACGGCTGGTTGCCACAAGGGGTTCCAGCCGCTCCTTCATTTGGGTCCCAATGGCAGCAGCGCTCAATGCGAGTTGAGACGCCAGCTTCGCCGATTGTAGCAGCGTCCCAGGCACAGACCGGCGGCGAGCATGATCAAGGTGCCGGGTTCAGGGACTTCGGCGACGTCAAGGGCGCCGGCCAACGATGGCAAGGGAGCCGTAATCAATGATTGCCACTGCATGCCGGACGCACTGAGGCGAAGGATGATCGCGTTGTCCGACGATTGCCCGACACTGGCGGCAATGATGCTCTCTCCCAGCGAACGGGTGGCCTCGGATACCGACGGGCCGACGCGCACGAACCCGGCGCTCAACCCGTCCGCGCCATCGTTCATCAAGTCCCAGAGAGCCAGCTGAACGGCCTGGCCCGCTTCCACCAGTCCCCCGTAGTTCTCATAAATCCAAGCCGCACGTTGACCATTGGTGTAGCCAGACACGCTATCAATCTCAGCCTGGTAGGCGCCGAAGATTATGGGTTTGGTGACGTCGACTCCGTAGCCAAGGCGACCAACGCCATCGATATCCAGAGTGATCGAGTTGCCCAAGGGAGTCGGCCCGGAACCACTGACCGTCACGATGGCGGCCGCTGCCGGATGCGCCACGGCGATCAGTGCGGCGGCGAAGGAAGTGAGGAGGTGGTATTTCATGTTTAGCTGCTCCGGCGGTGACGCCCGAATCCGGCGAGACACAGGCCAACGGTCACCATCACCCAGGTGCCCGGTTCCGGCGTTGGGATGGCGCTGGTAATTAGAGTTTGCGCGGGCGCGCCGTCGAAAGAGGCGTTGTGCAGAATCGTGGCATTGTTGGACGAACGGCCCTCGCTGGCGGAGACGATCGCGCTGGCCACTGCTCGGAGCGAGGTCGATCCGGCCGGGTCCAATTGCACGTTCCCGGCGCTTAGACCATCGCCGCCGTCGTGGATCACATCCCAAAGCGCCAGTTGCAGCGCCGCACCAGCTTCATCGCTGTCCACGCCCGGGTTGTAGTTTTCATAGATCCACGCGGCGCGCTGGCCACCGGCATAGCCGGAAGGAGCACCCAGGGTTGTGTTGTAGGTGGAGAAACCAATGTTGGTAAACAGGTCCACGCAGAAGGCGATCAGATCGGTTCCGCCAACGTTCACTCTGATCTGGCCGGCGATGGCGCTCTCCGAAGTCGTTGTATTGACGATCAGCGGAATCGTCTGGTAGTAACCCAGCCCGGTTAGCGTGATCGTGGTGGCCTCGGCGGCGGTCGCTCCGGCAAACAGGCTGACGGCGGCCAGCATCGTGATTGGTAGGCAGTTCTTCATTTTCACTCGCCCTCTTCGGTGACCCAAGTATGCGAGGCAAATGTGCGGTTACCACCACCCTAGTCTGGGTAGCCGCGCGGGTATCTTGAGAAGTGGGAGGAGCGTTTGTACCGGGACCGAGTCTACAGAACTCAGTACCTGATAGCACCGGACGTATAGGCGTTAGGTACTGAAAAGGGCTCGCTTGTTCGCGGAGTGAAACTGAGGTCCTACCGCCCGTACCGGCCGGGACCAAACGGTAGTCCCGGTGCGGACTCAAGCTTGATCTTGAGGGATTTCGCGCCAGTTCTCGATACCGGTCTCGATGGCAGCCGATTGCGTGCGGATCGCCACAAACCAGAAGGTGGCAAAAAGCAAAGGCGCCAATAGCAGGCCCCAACCTCCGGCGCGAAGCGGAGGGTAGAGCTCGGATGGGAACTGCTGGCCAGTGGAGGCGGCCAAGCCCTCGCTGCGCCGCCAGTGCCGGATCGCGTGATGAATATTGAGCAGCGACGCTGCCAGCAGCCAGAACATCAGGAGGGCGAATCCGAGTCCCAGCATCGGCAGCGCCCAGGCTGTGAACCAGGCCAGCGAGGAGACCGCGATGTTTTCTTTCGGATACGTGGCCGGTTCCTGCGCGCTGATGGCGGCCAGTCCGTGGAGGCAAAAGCCATAGATACCTACCAGCAGGATTTGGCCGACCACCAGCCAGGCGGTCCGCTGCTGGCATCGGGATCTCTCACGTTCCACCCCGGCTGCCACCAACTTGCGCAGCCCGTCATATGCTAGCTGGGGATCGCTCACTATTTTTTCTTGAGGCTGTCGATGAACGCCATCATCTTCAGGATTTCATCCTGGGTGAGCCGGTTCCCGAAGGCCTGCATGGCGCCGGAAGCACCGCCGTAGATTGCCTCAAATAAACCCACGTCGGTCGACACGCGTTGATACGTTACCTGGGCGTCAATCAGGTTGGAACCGATGCGGCCGGTACCGTCGGCCAGATGGCAGGCGGCGCACCATTGATCATAGGTGGCGCGGCCCGCTGCGATTGCGTCTTTGTCGCTCTTGTAGGGATTCCGGCCGGTCTTCTGGAAGTCAATCACCTTGGCCGTCACTGTTTCGTTCGGGTACAGGTTGAGCTTCATGGGTTGATTGGTGAGCGTGCTGCGGAACGCCGGAGTCCCCGTGGTGGGCGCCGTCATTTCCGACACCTGCTGCACGGTGAGCGCGGTCTCCTGCCCAGCCTTCACCTCGGACGCCGGCACGATGCGCCAGAGCGCGCCCGGCGGATTCCCGGTGGGCCCGCGATCGGCCGTGTAGAAGCAGTTGCAGTTCACCGCGTAGACGTAGCCATCCTCACCGAGGCCGCCGGCCGTGAACTGAAGATTGGTGTGCAGCATCTCCTGCAACTGCCATTTCTGGCCGTCCCAGCCGATGCCAAACACTCGGCCCGTGCACCAGTCGCCTACCAGAAAGACGCCCGTCATGCCGCCATAGTTGGCCACGCCGAGGCCTTCGATCGAGCAGCCATAGCCCTCTTTGGTGGGCGGCGCGCCCGGATAAGCCTGTTCATGCGGATACTCGCCGATCGGCAGGTCTCCCACCACCGGGCACTTGTCGTTGGGACCCGACATCGGGTGGCACCATGAGCCCTGCATCTTGTTCCAACCGTAGTTGTGGCCGCCCTTGCTAGCCGGGGGCGCCCAGTGAATCTCCTCCCAATGGTTCTGCCCCACGTCGGCGATGAACAGCGCGCCGGTCTTCAGGTCGAAAGACAACTCGTACGGATTGCGCGAGCCGGATGCAAAAATCTCGGGCCGCACGCGCGTCTTGATCTTGGCAAAATCCAACTCGCTCATGCCGAAGAGCGACATCAGCCGCTCGTCACGCGCGCGGGCAAACGGATTGGTGGCCGGAATCTTGTAGGGAACCGTGTCGTCATCGGTGGTGTTGACGTCGATGCGTAGGATCTTGCCGAGGAGTGTACCCAGATCCTGGCCCGCTTCGTAAGGGTCGCCTTCCCAGCCGCCGTCGCCGGAGCCGATGTAGAGCAGGCCGTCGGGGCCGAATTCAATTTGGCCGCCGTTGTGGTTGTAGTAAGGCTGCTCGATGCGCATCAGCACCTTGGCGGTCTTGTTGGTGCGTTCGGGCGTCAGGACACTCGGGCTGGCCGGATCGACTTGGAACCGTACGATGACACCGTCGCCATTGAAGGGCAGCGAAGCGTAGTGGACGTAGAAGAATCCGTTCTGACGGAAGCGCGGGTGAAAGGCGATCGAGTACAGGCCTTGTTCCACGAAACCCGTTTGCACGTCTGAGCCGAGCGGGTTGATCTTGGTGAGATCGAGGAACGGCTCACGGTTGACCGAGCCGTCTTTGTTCACGATCTTCACGCGGCCGACGCGCTCGGTCACGAACAGCCGGCCGGTGCCATCGCCAGCCGAGGCGACGTTGGTGGGGTCGTAGAATCCGTCCGCCACTTTGACGAGCGCGATTTTGGGATTGCCGGGCAGCCGCCCGCCGGGGCGCGCCACCTCCTCACGCGTTTGAGGCGTGCGCTGACTCAGCAAACAAATCGGGAACAGGAGGGAAGCGCCTAGAAGGCGTAGGATGAGTGTGGTCTTCATGGCCATGATCTCGGACCCTCTATGATACTTCAGCGCGGCCGTACCAGAACCGGACTGGGCCGTACAGGACCCTGGGATGGCTTGCTCTCCGGCGTTGACACACCCATACTTGTTCGAAGCCAGTGATGCAACGCCTTGCGGTTTTTCTGATTGTCACCCTTGTTGCCGGCGGCTCTGCGCAGGCTGCGGGCAGATTCGCCAAGCTGCTCTCGCGCAATGAAATGGAGCACGGCCCACTGCGCAGCCGGCCGACGGGCGTCAAGCTGCTAGAGCTTGAATTGGTGAAGTCTCCCGGCGTGCGCCAAATTGTCGATGAGTTTGCGACTCTGCAATTCCGGGTGAGGCAGTTGAACAACCCCGATCCTCAGTACGTGCCGCCACCCATCCGGCTGCGGCGCTACTCGCTCTCCGGCGCCCAACTGCAGCAGGCCTGGCTACATCCAAATGGCGAGGGGATCTACGAAACGTCTGTGCCGATGCAAGAAGCCCGGCAGCACTATTTCTATTTCGAAACCGGTTCCAACCGGACGATTCTCAAGAAGGTGCCGTGGGTGGTGCTGAAGTCTGCCCAGCCTTAGCGGTACCATAAAAAGCCGCAGCATGTTTGGCGGCCAACGCACACTCTTCGGTGTTCTTCTCCCCGTCGTCCTAATCGCTTGGGCCCGCGCGGCTGAGCCTTTGATCGGCTTACCTGCCTGGGGAAACCGGCCCTGGGGAATCGGGCTGACTGCTTTGGGATTGGCGCTGCTGGCCGGCGGCCTGTTCAGCCGGGAACTAACCCGTTGGTTGCCGCGCCCCGTTCACACCGGCTTTTCAGTGGTCGCGTTCGGCGTGTCTATGATCGCTGCCTCACGCGCCGGTATGTGGCTGGTGGCGCCGGCGATCGCGCTGGGCGCCGTGGCTTTGGCGATGGGCGAGCGCCGGTCGACGCGACCTTTGTTACCCGCCGCCGATGACGCCGAACCTACGCTGGACGAGCGCGTCCGCTTCTGGTTCATCGCAGGCTTGCCCTGGGTGGTGTTGTACGAGTTCACCTCGCACATGCGATTGCCGGGGCAGGCTTTCCGATTCGATTTTGAAGATCAGTTGCCGGTCTGGCCGATCACATCTTTGCTCTACCAGTCAATCTATCTGGCGGTGACGGTGGCGCCGTTTCTGGCCCGAACGAACCGCGAGTTGCGCACGCTCACCCTCTCCGTCTGGGTTTCGTCCGCCGTCATCTTCCCTTTCTATTGGCTCGTACCTACGACCGGTCCGCACCGTGATATTCCCGGCACGCATGTGCTGGCCAAACTACTCTCGTTCGAGCATCGCACCTACGCCCCGTCGGCGGCGTTCCCGTCCTTCCATGTGCTGTGGGCCATTTTCGTAGGTCGCTTATTCCGGCCAGCCTGGGTGCGGTGGGCGTTTGTGCTGACGGTGTCGATTTCCTGCATCACGACGGGCATGCACTATATTCCGGACTTGCTGGCGGCTTTTGTGGTTGCGCCAATTTTCCTGGAGCCCCGCCGTTTGCTGTGGAACCCGCTCAAGCAATTCGGTAAATCGTTGGGTATTGGGCCGGACCAACTCGGGTGGGCGCTCGCTCACGCATCAATGGTGCCGATCCTACTGTCGATGTGGTGGCGGGCGACGCCGCCGGCACTCATGGCTGGGAGCGGATTGATGGGGGCTGGTCTGCTGCTGTTTGCGGCGCAAGGCCGTCGGGGGGGCGCACAGTGGCTGGCCGCGACGGCCGCGTTGGGCGGTGCTCTGCTTACAGTCCTCGGCTAAGAGCGCGGTTGGCGGACCTTTAGCGCCCGCAAGACGGACGCGCCCCGGAGCGGCATCGCGAGTGGTTTCTTGCGGTTTCGTGCCCGCGCCTGTCACTTTCAAATTTAGTTGGCAGGGGTTCGGGGTGCCGTGCGGTATGAACTGATACTGGGACGGGCCGGGTACCGTCTTCTAACGACATTGCGGGTGGTTTGGAATGAGGCCCAAGCGCAAACGTAATCGCCTCTTTATGGGATCATGAGATAGCGACATGAGGAGCCATACGGAGCGTCTTACAACAGGACTTTCCTTCGCCTTGCTTCTATCAGCAAGCGCCCACGGGCAAACGCCTGTCGTTACCCTTGATCAATCATTTCCCGAGTCAGGGCGGCCACGTTTGCAGGCTTTGGCCAACGAGGTGGCTACGGTTGTCGCCGCGAGGTTTTCGGCGACACTGCTCCATCACCTCCCGATCGAAGTCTCTAGGGGTGGTCCACGACCAAGGACGATGCTTAACGATTGGCAGAAGCCTACACTTATTCGCATTCGTTTGGACGTCAACGGCGGGCTAACGTACGCGCAGTTTGCCTCCCAGTTAGGGCATGAACTAGGCCACGTCATGTTGGGCCTGTATCGGGAGCAACGGGCTGTTGGAAGCCTGTGCAATTGCGGTGTCCCACGAAATTCTCGATGGGCTTGCCATTCGATGGGCAGCCAGCAATTCCCCTTTAGACATCGAGTATTCCCCGAACTTTCGTGCCTACCGGGACAATGTAGAGCGGCTTGCTCTAGAGCTCTTTCCGCGCGAGGTCCAGGCGGCGGTTTCACAGAAACGCTGGAATGATGTCCGCCTCTATCTTCGGATGAGATCGTTCGACTTTGACCAGCTCTCTGAAGAAGCAGTCAACCAGGTGGAAGGTAGGGCGCTGCAAACCCTAGCA
>JAYTKJ010000652.1:0-3491 GCA_043730365.1 Acidobacteriota bacterium
CTACGACGCGATCCTCTACGCCAACTGGAATGTCCGGCGCTGCCGTATCCTCGAAGCCGGCCTGATGAAGGAGGACGGCGTCGACCCGCTGCTGCTCGATCAAAATGAAGCCAAGCTCCGTCAGCTTGACCGTCACGCCCGCCGCCACAATTCCAACTTCCATCGGGCTGTCAAGGAACTGCGCGCACTGCAAACCGAGCGCGCCTTCCGTGAGCTTGCGGCCGCTCCCCAAAACGAACCCGACGCCGCCTCGTCCCCGCTGGCCAATACCAAAGCGGTCCACCAGGCGCACCTTCGGCAACGCGCTGCCAAGGCGCGGATCGATGCACTTACCCTCGGCCTCGCCCTCGATCGAGTCATTAACCACTCGCCAGTCGAGCCCATCCTTGACCTGCTGCCGGCGGAGCACCGTGAGCTCGGTACTTAGTAGCCGCATTTCTACACCAGAGCGTGTCAGTCAGAACGAAACTACCGGCCCGCAACCCGCCGGTCACATCGGCGGGCGGCGCGTGTGCCAATCCGTTTGAGATTGGTACTGCTTGCCGAACGCGAGCAGCGTACTCTCATTGAACGGCCGGCTGACCAGTTGAACGGCCACGGGCATATTGGCGCCGAAACCACAGGGGAGGCAGAGCGCGGGCAAGCCGGCCAGGTTGGCGGCAGGGATGAGGCCTTGGAGGCCGCGAGATTTTGACAAACTAGCAGAAGCAGCCAGAGACGGGCGATCAAGCGCGTCGGCCACCTTGCCGGCGATGCCGTTGCGGGCCGGCGCCAGCAGCACGTCAACGCCGGAGAACAACTCGTTGAAGGCCGAACGAATGAGCGCACGGATACGCATCGCCTTGAGATAGTCTTTGGCCAGAATATCCTGGGTGGCCTTCAGTCCGGCGATCTGTTTCGCGTCGGCCAGTTTGTCGACTTGGCCGCTCTCAATCAGGTCTTCAAAAATCGAACCGGCTTCGCCACCGAGGATGGTTGATATCACCGGGCCGTAGGGGAAATTGGGAATCTCCACCTCCTTCATCTTGCAGCCGAAGGCCCGGAATACTTCGAGCGCCTTGGCCAGGGCCGGACGCGCGGCCTCCTCGGCATGCTCGTCCCAATCGGACGGATGATAGCCGATAGTAAGGTCAGCGAAAGGGCGTGCGAATTGCGGCGCGTAGTAGAAGCTCTTGCCCGCCGACCCTGGGTCTTCGTTGTCCTTGCCGGCGATCACTTGTAGGATGAGCCCGCAGTCTTCGGCCGTTCGCGCCATAGGCCCTATCTTGTCCAGCGTCCAGGAGAGCGCCATCGCCCCGTGGCGGCTCACCAATCCGTACGTCGGGCGCAGGCCGGTGATTCCGCAAAACGCAGCGGGCGTGAGAATGGAGCCCGATGTTTCCGATCCGAGCGCGAAGCCCACCAGGCCGGCGGCGACCGAACTGCCTGACCCGCTCGAAGACCCGCCGGACCAACGGCTGCGATCCCATGGGTTCAGGCCCGGTCCATTGGCCGAAGCGCCTGCGAAACGATAGGTTGGTCCGCCGGCTAATTCCACCATGGACAACTTGCCGATCAGGATCGCACCGGCCTTGTCCAGCTTCTTCACCACGGTGGCGTCCTCTTTGAAAACCTGGCCGGCAAACGGCGCCGCGCCCCAAGCCGTGGGTTGGCCGGCGTAACTCAGCAGATCCTTGGCGCCGTAAGGGACGCCCTGGAGCGGGCTGCGAAAGCGCTCCTTCTTGATGTCGCTGTCGATGTCCTTGGCCTTGCGGATGGCTTGCTCGCGCAGCGACAAGGCGAGCGCGTTGTAGCGGGGGCCGAGCCGCTCCAGGCGGTCGCTGAAGGCCTTGGTTAGTTCGACCGCGGAAAACTCGCGCTTGCGGAGGCGGGCCACCAGTTCGCCGAGCGGTGCAAAGAAAAGAGCGTCGTCGATCTGCGCCATCTGTCTGGTGCCCTAGGCCTCGAAGCGCACGGCCGGTTCTTGAGACCGCTCGATTTTGAATTTGGCGAGAGCTTCACGATTGCGCTCGATGCTTTGCTTGGCCTGCGTCAAAAGCTCAGCCGGGGAATCGGCTGCCAAGGCAGGCGCGGGAGTCTGTGCCGCAGCGGCGGTGGTAGCCGCGAGTGCTCCCGCCCACTGGCGGCGTGTCAGTGTCTGGCCCATTTCCTCAAGTCTAGTGCTTTTGTGCCAGCGCTTCGAGCGCCGCTCTCTCCATCACCGAACGCGGAGCGGTTTCGCCTGTCCAGACTTCGAACTGATGGGCGGCCTGCTCCAGGAACATCTCAAGGCCAGTGACAATGTGCTTGCCCTGGGCCAGGGCCCGTTTGAGGAGCGTTGTTTCCAGAGGATTGTAGACCATGTCGAAAACAATCTCGGCGGGAATCCGGTCCTTAAAAAAACACTCGTCCGGATGCGGAAACATGCCGAGCGGGGTGCAGTGGATTAGCGCGTCGAAATGGGCTGCCTCGGCTTGCTCACGCGTCAACGGAGTGGCGTTGGTGATCTTGGCCAGCGCGCGCGCGCGATCCAGATTGCGGCCGGCAATGCTCACCGTGGCTCCCGCGTCGGAAAGGGCAAATGCCGCGCCCCGGGCCGCGCCTCCGTTGCCGACGATCAGTACGGAAGCCTTCGCGATATTGAGTTTCTTCTTGAGCGGCGCCAGCACTCCGGCCACGTCGGTGTTGGTGCCCCGCCACTTTCCCGCTTTGCGCCAGACCGTGTTGACCGCGCCGATACGGCGGGCCAGCGGATCGACCGCATCGAGGTAGCGGGTGATCTTCTGCTTATGCGGGATCGTCACGCTGAAGCCGGCGATCGGCAGCTTGTTGGCGAGAGTAAAAAAATCCTTGAGCTGCGGAGGCTTGACCAGGAAAGGCAGATAGACCGCGTCGATACGCCGGCTTTGGAACGAGCGGTTATGCACGGCCGGCGAGATCGAATGACGGACCGGATCGGCAATCACGCCGTAGATCTTGCCTGCCTTGGTGAACTTGTCCACCCGATAGAGATGTCGCAACAGTCGCGCATTGATCTGTCCGGGCGCGGTGCCCTCGGCCGCATTGGGCGAAGCGTAGGTATAGATGGCGCCGTGCGATGGCGACAGTACCCGCGTGGCCAGTCCGGGTTCACCCATGGCCAGGATCACCAGCGGTGTCCGTGGGTTGGCGCGCGCCAGCGACAGCACGCGGTAGTTGTCCGAAGGCTTGCGCGCGGTGGTGACGATCTTGTAGCCGTCGGCCGCCAGCTTAGTCATTCGCTTGAGGACCGGTTCCAGCGCCGGCGTGCCGCTGAAGTTATGGAAGGAGAGAATGAGCCACGCCTTGCCGCGTAAATGTTCCACTTGCGTGTGGACTAACTCGGCGCTTTCAATTTCGATGTCGATGGCCCGGGCTCCGGCGTCGATCGCCTGGTCCAGGATCGCCAGCTGCTCTTCGATGCTGCCGTTGAAGCGGCCATGGTTCTGGTGACGGCGGCACGTGGCCAGAATCGTCACCTCCGGATTCTTGTC
>JAYTKJ010000653.1:0-20687 GCA_043730365.1 Acidobacteriota bacterium
AAATGCATCAATATTGTTTGATCCATACCTAACAATAAATGCTTTTTTGGCGCTCTGCAACCTCCCGCCGCCTCACTCCCCCAAAACGGTTAAGCACCCTCGGCGGATGAAGTGTAACACTTGTTTCCGCTCGCGCGCTACCCTAACGAGAGTGCGTTACTTTATCTCCCGGCACATCCCGCCGTTTGACCGCACGGTAGTCATCGAGTCCGGTTCGCGGTATCTCCTGGAAGACTTGCTTCCCGGGATCTATTCGACGCATCCGCAAGCGGAAGTGGATTTGGTGACCTGCTACGCCGGATTACCCAAGAACTTTCGGACAGACCGGGGGCGGGTGTGGCGGGTGACGGATTATCCGGGCGGGCCGGGGCGGGCCAAGCTTTACGGCGAACTGTCTGCGCGCCGACATACGGTCTGCGGGATGATCTGCTCGGGCGAGCCGATCATGACCAAGTGGAAATGGATGCTGGCGGCGCGATCGTCGGGCAAGCTTTTCATTCTGAACGAGAATGGCGACTATTTCTGGGCAGACCGGTCCGAATGGCGCACGATGCGGCACTTTGCGTTATTCCGGGCGGGACTCGCCGGGGCGGGTGCCGTAAGGATTCTGGCGCGGCTGGCCATGTTCCCATTCACCCTGAGCTATCTGCTACTCTATGCAGCTACGGTGCATTTGCGTCGCAAGTTGCGGCGTGATGCACATGCGTAGCCGGATCTATATATGAGAGCCATCCTCGTTCAACAACCCGGCGGGCCGGAGCAACTGAAGCTGACGGACACGCCGAGGCCCATGCCAGGAGCCGGTCAGGCACAGGTAAAGATCGCCTATTCCGGCGTGAACTTCATCGACATCTACTTTCGCTCAGGTCTGTACAAAGCCGATCCGCCGTTCAGCCTGGGCATGGAAGCAGCCGGGGTGGTGGAGGCCGTGGGCGAGGGCGTCAAGGAAGTAGCAGTGGGCGACCGGGTGGCCTATGCAATGGCCCGCGGCTCGTATGCCGAGTACGCCGTCATACCCTCGTGGCAACTGGTGAAAGTTCCCGAGAAGCTGGGGCTCGATCAGGCGGCGGCGGCGATGCTCCAGGGCATGACCGCGCATTACCTGACGCACTCGACGTGGCCGTTAAAGCAGCACGAGACCTGCCTGGTGCACGCGGCGGCGGGCGGAGCGGGCATGCTGATCGTACAGATGGCCAAGATGAAGGGCGCTCACGTGATCGGCACGACGTCCACCGAGGCCAAGGCGGCCACGGCGCGCGAGGCGGGCTGTGACGAAGTGATTCTCTACACCGAGAAGCCCTTCGACGTTGAGGTGAAGCGGATCACCAGCGGGCGTGGTGTGGATGTGGTGTATGACTCGGTTGGCAAGTCGACGTTCGAGCAGAGCCTGAATTCGCTGCGGCCGCGCGGGCTGATGGTGACCTTCGGCAATGCCAGCGGCGCCGTGCCGGCGATCGAGCCGCTGCTGCTCAACACAAAGGGCTCCTTGTTCCTCACTCGGCCGACGCTGGCTCACCATTGCGCCACGCGCGAGGAATTACTGTGGCGGGCCAATGATGTGCTGGGATGGGTGGCCTCCGGGGCGCTTAAGCTGCATATTGAGAAGATCTACCCGATGAGCGAGGCGGCGCAAGCGCAGATCGACTTGGCCAGCCGCAAGACGAGCGGCAAGTTGCTATTGGATCCGGCCCTGTAGATGCCGGAACGCCTCCAACACCGACTCGCTCTGACATCTCGATTCCAAGAATGGGAGATCGACGCGCTATTGGTGTCGTTCCTGCCGAACGTTCGCTACCTAACAGGTTTCGCCGGCAGTAACGCTCTACTAGCGCTGACGCCGGGCGGCGCGGCAATGTTCACCGACTCGCGGTATGAGATCCAAGCCAAACGCGAAGTGGATTGCGGGGTGCGGATCAAGAAGAGCTCGCTGTGGCATGCGGCGGCCACGTGGACCAAGAGCAACAAGGTGAAGCGGGTGGGTGTGGAAGGGGCGCGCGTCACACTGGAACAGCGCGACGAATTCGCGGGCAAACTGGGCAACGGCATCGCGATCAAGGGCGTGGGCCGGGTGGTGGAAACGCTGCGGATGGTGAAATCACCAGGCGAGATCGAGGCGATCATCCGCTCGGCGCAGATCAACTCAATGGCTTATGCCGCGGCGCTGGCCCGATTCCAAGCGGGCATGAGCGAGCAGGCGCTGGCCGCCGAGATCGGCTATCAGATGCGGCGAGCCGGGGCGGACAATACGGCTTTCGATACGATCGTCGCGTCAGGCTCTCGCAGCGCCCTGCCCCACGCGCGGCCGACGAACGCGCCCATCGAGGCGAATCGGCTATTATTGATCGATATGGGCGCCCTGTGCGAGGGCTATACGAGCGATATGACGCGAGTGGTAGTCCCGGGGCGAATTACTACGGAGGCGAAGCGATTGTACGGTGCCGTGCTGGAGGCTCAACTCGCTGCGATTGACGTGGTTCGCGCGGGGGCCAAGGCCGCCGACGTAGACGCAGCGGCCAGGCGGACACTGGAAAAGCACTCGCTTGATAAACTCTTTCAGCATTCCACCGGGCATGGCTTGGGGCTGGAGATTCACGAGGCGCCGCGATTGGGAAAACGGGAAAAACTCAAACTGGAGGCCGGCATGGTTATCACGATCGAGCCTGGCGCTTACAAGGAAGGATTCGGCGGAGTGAGGATTGAGGACACGGTATTGGTGACCGAGACCGGCTGCCAGATATTGACGCCAACGTCCAAGAAACTGGTGGCGATCTAAAGTGGAACCGCCCATCGAAGCAACCATGACATTAGAAGAGATCAAACAACTCATCGACCTGACCAACCAGAGCGGGATCGCAGAGCTGGAAGTGGAGCGCGGCGGCAATCGGGTCCGCATCCGGCGGATCCTGGCCGGCCCGGCGTCGCAGGAAATTGTGCTGCACCCGGCCCTGACTGCGCCAGTCGCCGTACCGCCCGAGGGCCGCGCGGCCGGAGCGCCTGTCAACCCGGTGGCTACGACCGCGGACCCGAATCTGCAGTTGGTGAAAGCGCCAATCGTAGGGACATACTACGAGTGCCCGCAGCCAGGCGCGCCGCCATTCGTCAAGGCGGGCGATGCGGTGCAACCGGGGCAGATTCTGTGCATCATCGAGTCCATGAAACTCATGAATGAGATCGAGTGCGAGTTGGCGGGCGTGGTGGTGTCAAGACTTGTGGAGAATGGGCGGCCCGTCGAGTACGGCGAGGCGCTGTTCTCGATCCGGCCGCATTAACCAATGTTTCGAAAGATACTGATCGCCAACCGGGGCGAAATCGCCCTGCGCGTGATTTGCGCCTGCAAGGACCTCGGCATCAAGACGGTGGCCGTCTATTCCGAGGCGGACCGCAATTCGTTGCACGTCCGCTTTGCCGATGAGGCCGTGTGTATCGGCCCGGCCAAGAGCGCGCGCAGCTACCTCGATATTCCGTCGGTGATCAGCGCTGCCGAGATCACCAACGTGGATGCAATTCATCCCGGCTATGGGTTCCTGAGCGAGAACCCGAGCTTTGCCGAAGTGTGCCGTGACTCGGCGATCAAATTCATCGGGCCGACGCCGGACGTAACGCGCATGATGGGGCTGAAGCAGGAAGCGCGGACGGCGATGCAGCGGGCGGGCCTGCCGATTCTGCCGGGCTCGGAAGGCGTGATTGGATCGGTGGAAGAGGCGCACGCGGTGGCGGCGCAGATCGGCTACCCCGTGTTGATCAAGGCATCGGCGGGTGGCGGCGGGCGCGGGATGCGCGTGGTGGATACGCCGGAGCAGTTGCCGGATCTACTCATGCAGGCCCAACAAGAGGCCGGTGCGGCTTTTAGCAACGCCGACGTCTATATCGAGAAGTTCGTGCGCGCGCCGCGCCATATCGAGTTCCAGATCCTGGCCGATGAGCATGGGCGCGTGGAGGTGCTGGGCGAGCGCGAGTGTTCCATTCAGCGGCGGCATCAGAAGCTGGTGGAAGAGGCGCCGTCTCCGGCGATGTCCGAAGAGTTGCGACAGAGCACGGCGGCCAAGCTGCGGAAGGCGCTCACCGCGATCGGCTATACGAACGCCGGAACGGTGGAGTTCCTGATGGACGAGCATGGCAAGCTATATTTCATTGAGGTGAACGCGCGCATTCAGGTGGAGCATCCGGTGACAGAGATGGTGACCGGTATCGATCTGGTGAAGAGCCAGATTCTGATTGCGGACGGGGTGGCGTTGAGCGAGATCATCCCGAACGGCGTCACGATTCGCGGCCACGCCATTGAGTGCCGCGTCAATGCCGAGCATCCGGAAAAGTTTACGCCTTCGCCGGGACGGATCACAGGGTTGAACCTTCCGGGTGGCATCGGAGTGCGCGTGGATACGGCAGCCTACACCGACGGGGTGATCCCGCCTTACTACGATTCGTTGGTGGCCAAGTTGATCACGTTTGGCTCGTCACGAGACGAAGCGATCGTGCGCATGCGGCGGGCGCTGGAGATGTTTGTGGTGGAGGGGATCTACACGACGATCCCGCTGCACCAAAGAATCATGCAGCATCCGGACTTCGTTGCCGGGAGGCTCGACACGCACTTCCTTTCGCGGCTGGGCGGCCCGGTCCACCCATGAAGATTCGCGCTGTCCAAGCGAGCGCGATCTCGATTCCACTGCCGGCGCCGGTATCCGATGCGGTGCGGCTGATCACGCATCGCGATCACTACCTGGTTTCGATCACCACCGACGACGGGCTGACGGGCACGGGTTTCACCTTGGGCTACGATGCTTCGCTGGCGATGGTGTCCATGACCGACACGATTTTCCGGCCAATACTCGAAGGCGCCGACGCGTTTGAAGCCAATCGGCTGTGGGCGGAGATGTACCGGCAGTCGATCCAGGCAGGCCGGCGCGGGGCGGCGCTGCGCGTCATTTCGGCGATCGATATTGCGTTGTGGGATTTGCGCGGGCAATATGCGAAGCTCCCCGTGATGCGTTTGATTGGCGTGCATAATACTCGGCTGCGCTGCTACACCACGGGCGGGTACTTTCGTCCGGGCCAGACGCATGAGGAACTGGCGCGCGAGTATCTGCGGTATCAGGAGCTGGGTTTCACGGCGGCCAAGCTCAAGGTGGGCAAGTATAGCGCAGGCGAAGATGCGGCACGGATGCGCGCGGTTCGGCAGGCGGTGGGCGACGATTTCGAGATTCTGCTCGATGCCAACGGCGGCTGGCCCGATGCTCCCACGGCGATCGCGGCGATGCAGCGGCTGGAACCGTATCGGCCGTTTTGGATCGAAGAACCGGTGCGGGCCGACAACATCGCGGCGATGGCCCGGATTGCCGAGGCGCTCATCACGCCGGTGGCGACCGGTGAGTTGGAAGCGACGCGCTGGGCTTTTGCCGATCTGGTGGAACGGCGGGCGGCCGATATTATTCAACCCGACGCGACCGTGTGCGGCGGCGTGAGCGAGTTCATGCGGATTGCCGGCATGGCGGCGGCCTTCGATGTTCCGGTGGCGCCTCACTACAACTGGGATGTCCACACGCAGCTGATGGCGACGATTCCGAACCCGTTGTTTGTCGAGTACTTCGTCAAGGAGTCCGGCGTGAAGATGTTTGACGAGGTGCTGGAGAATCCGATGCATGCCGAAGGCGGGTTTATCGAGCCGCGCACGGAGCCGGGGTTTGGGTGGCGGTTTCGGGCGGACAAGCTGGCGGCGTTGCGGATCGGTTAGGAGCTTTCCGGAAGGGGTTCTCGCAAAGACGGTAAGAACGCCTTTGCGTCTTTGTGTCTTTGCGAGAAAATTAGCGAACTCGACTTCGGCGAGATATGATCTTGGGGATGTCGCCGCCTCGACTCGTCTCGGTATTATCGCTCTTGATACTCGCCCCACACTGGAACCGCGGCGCGCAAGCCACGAACGCCAACCGCAAGCCCGGCGATGTCCGGGTAAATCCGAAGGACGGTCTGCGTTGCGCCTGGATCCCTCCCGGCAAGTTTCGAATGGGCTGCTCAGACAGGGACAGCGAATGCTTTGACGATGAGAAGCCCGCGCGCGACGTCACGCTCACCAAGGGATTCTGGATGGGGCAGACCGAAGTGACCGTGGAGGCATACAAGCAATTCGCGTCGGCCACGGGCGGTGAGATGCCGGCTGAACCCGTACTTGAGAACCGGAAGTTGAATCCAGGCTGGGGCAATGATGCGATGCCGATGGTGAGCGTGGTCTGGAGCGACGCCAAAAACTACTGCCAATGGGCGCGCGGGCGGTTGCCTACGGAAGCCGAGTGGGAGTATGCCGCCCGCGCCGGGTCGGCGACCGCGCGCCACGCGCCTGCAGATCAAGTTGGCTGGTTTGGCGACAACGCGGGCAAGCAACGCCTGGATGCATTGAGACTGTGGACGGAAAACTTCGAGGGGTATCGTGCTAAATCGGCTGCGAATGAGAACCGGTTCCATCCAGTGGGTCTCAAGATGGCAAATGCATTCGCGCTCTACGACACGTTGGGCAACATCTGGGAATGGACTGCCGACTGGTATGGCAAGGATTACTACCGGGCTGGTGAGCTTCGAAACCCGCAGGGGCCCTCTTACGGAGAACTGCAAGTACTGCGCGGGGGCTCCTGGTTCAACTATTCAAGTGGCCTGCGGGTCATAAGCCGTGGCAGGACTGAGCCAACGTTCCGTAACGTTTATACGGGCTTCAGGTGTGTCTGGAAATGAATTCCGTTTGATCTTTCCTTTTTTTCATTTGTTCAGCGGCGGAGCCGCTCGGAAGAAAACATCAGGGCAGAGAGAATCCAACTACGGCAGCCACCTGATCTGATTTTGCATCTCCTCCGCGGTCCACTCAAGCCAAACGAACAGCAATCCTTCGATCGAGGCTCCCATAGGCTTGAACCGGGGAATGAGTAACAAACCGGGCGATTCGCGCCGAGCTACAAACCGCTCAAAGTGGCCGCCCATGGTCTTGAGATCGCACGAAATCAGAACGCGGCCAGCCGCCGCAGCGATTCGAAGCACTTCCAAATCGGGAGTACCGTCCGCGATCACGCCCGCCGCCGCCCGGAAGTCAATCGATGGCTCAAGCCGAAGTAGGCCTCTTCCTATTCGCGGATTGAGATCGGCGTCGGCTTGAAATTTGGGCTTCAAGGTAGCTTGGCGGCAGACTGGCTCTTCGCCCGTTGAAGGCGGTCCAACATCTCTTGGGGAATCGGATTCTGCCGCTTGATCTCCTCGTAGGTGCGCTCCATGTCCTCTAGGTAAGCTTCGACTTCCGCGGGGTGTTCAAGAATGAAAGTGATCACCCCGTAGACCTTGGCCTGTGAACCGATCGAGGGATACGCCTTCAAAATATCCTCGGGCTCTCGACCTTCCCTGAAATCGTAGATCACGACATCCAAACCGATCCGTGTGCCGGCTACGTAGTAGCCCCCGTTGCGGATCTCGACATATTGATTGGTTGGCATCATGGCGATTCATCGCTCCCGACCATCATTATACGGCGGGTTCGTTAGAAGTTAGAACACCCAGCCGCGCACCGTCAAAAAGATCGGCGTGAAAAGCTGCCAGAAATAGCTCGAGATGCCGAACATCAGGATCGGGAACATCATCCCCACTTGCTGACGAATCTCGAAAAACCAGGTCGTGCGGTTTTCAGGAAGAAAGAACAACAACATGCTGAAGCCATCCATGGGCGGGATGGGCAACATGTTCCAGGCGCCGAGCAGCAGGTTCTCAAAGAACAGCACGCTTAAGAACAGCGCGAAACCGTCGGCCACTTCCGTGGTGCCAGTGGCGAGTTGCCAGCCGCCCGCCATCTGGAACAAGCCGGCCGAGATTCCCGCGCGAACCGACACAGCCGCGATCAGGGCAAGAGCGAAATTGGCAGCCGGCCCGGCCATCGCCATCCACGCGGCGCGTCGAGGATTGCGCATGGCCCAGAGCGGATCGAAGGGGGCGCTGGCAAAGCCGATCACGCCGGGCATGCCGCTTTGCAGATTTATCATCATGCTGATCAGCGGCAGGAGGCCGAGGCCAAAAGGCTCCTGCCGAATGTGCGGCCAAGGATTGAGAGTGACTTGGCCGTTGTGATACGCCGTCTTGTCACCGAGCCGTAACGCCACTACCGCGTGCGCCGCCTCGTGACAGACAGTGGAAAACAGAAAGACAATCAGCGAAAAAATAGCGATACCGAAGGATTCATCCACGCACAAGACAGGATGACACAACGCGGCAGCTTACTGCTACACTTGGCGGATTGCCCGTTCCACTGGAAGCACGCGGATTAGTCAAAAAATATCGCGACCTAACGGCCGTGGACGGAGTTTCCTTTACGCTCGAGCCCGGCACGATGACCGGCTTGCTGGGGCCGAACGGCGCGGGCAAAACCACTACCGTCTCGATGATCTGCGGCCTGGTGACCCCCGATGCCGGCCAGGTGCTGGTAAATGGCCGGCCACTGGGTCTGGACGACGATCCCGCCAAGCGGCGGATCGGACTGGTGCCTCAGGACCCGGCCCTTTTCGACGAGTTGACGGCGCAGCAAAATCTGGATCTGTTCGGAGCGCTGTACGATTTGAGCGGAGCTGGACTGGCGACGGCCATCGACCGGGCACTCAAACTCGTGGGCCTGAGCGACCGGCGCGGCGACGCCGTAGGCATCTTCAGCGGCGGCATGAAGAGACGGCTCAATCTGGCTGCCGCGTTGTTGCATGATCCGGAAGTGATCCTGCTGGACGAGCCCACCGTAGGCGTGGACCCACAGAGCCGCAACGCCATTTTCGAGAACCTCGAGGATCTCAAGCGCAGCGGCAAGGCATTGCTCTACACGACGCACTACATGGAAGAAGCCGAGCGGCTTTGTGACCGGATCATCATCATCGATCACGGACGCGTGATTGCCGATGACACCCAGCAGGGCATCTACCGGCTACTGCCGGCGCCCAATGTGCTGCACATTCACTTGGCGCCAGACCCGGCGCCGGTGAATTGGCTGAACGAATTGCGGTCGCTGGAAGGCATCCGGGCGGTGGATCTGGACCGGAACCTGCTGCGCATCGGCGTGGTCTCAATCACCCAGGCGGCTCCGCGAGTGCTCGACTGGCTCAACGAGCATGGCGTTGTTTTCGAGCATGTTTCCAGCGAGCGTGCCAACCTGGAGACGGTTTTCCTCACGCTAACCGGAAGGAATCTGCGAGACTCATGAACCTGATCCCTTTTGTGGCGCTGGTCAAGAAAGACCTGTTGCTGTTTTTCAAGGACCGGCGCTCGGTAATGATGAGTTTCGCCGCTCCGATCGCGATCGCCTCCTTCTTTGGCCTGGTGCTGGGCGGGGCGCTATCGAAGGACGACCGGCAACGGATCCCCGTTTGGTTTGTCGATGAGGATCGCTCGCCGCTCACCACGAAAGTGGGCCAGCGGCTGCAATCGGAACCGGCGCTGGAAGTGAGAACAGGGGCGGTGTCCGTCGCGCGGGCCGAAGTGCGGTCCGGGAAGGCAGCCGCAGCGGTGGTGTTGGGCGCGGGGTTCGGCGATCAGGCTGGCGCCGCGATGTTTGGGGGGCCCGACAAGCCGCCGCTCAGACTGCTGTATGACCCGTCACGAGCGGCCGAGCACGAAATGCTCAAGGGCATCTTAACGGGCCACGTGATGCAGATCGTGGGTCAGGAAGTTTTCCAGGGGGGGCGCTCCACACGGGCCATGATCGCGCGCTCGCTGAGTGGTATCGAACAATCTCCTAAGATGCCAAAGCCGCAGCGCGAGGCGCTCAAGGACATGCTGAAAGCTGTCGATAAATGGAGTGCCGTCAACCCTGCGGCCGAGGACGGCCCAGCGACCGTGGGCCTGACGTCCCCCTACCAACTCACCGAGGAAGCGGTGACGGCCCGGCCGTCCGGAGTCTACAACAGCTTTGCTCATTCCTTTACCGGCATGGGTGTGCAGTTCATTCTGTTCATGGGCATTGAGGCGGGCGTGATGCTGCTGCAACAGCGGCAACGCGGACTGTGGAAGCGTCTGCGCGCGGCCCCGGTTTCGCGATCCATGCTACTCAGCTCGAGGGCCGTTTCGGCGGCGTTGTCGGCCCTACTCATCATGGCGGTTCTCTTTACGTTTGCCCGTGTCGTCTTTGGCGTGAAGGTGGAAGGAAGCCTGCTCGGTTTCCTGCTAGTCTGTCTATCTTTTGCTTTGATGACGGCGGCGTTCGGGCTGGTGGTGGCGGCCTATGGTCGCACTCCGGAGGCAACGCGGCCGCTGGCGATCTTCGTCACACTGATCATGGTGATGCTCGGCGGCTCCTGGGTGCCTTCGTTTCTGTTTCCGGCGTGGCTCGATAAGGTCACCAAGATTGTTCCCACCCGTTGGGCCGTGGACGGACTTAACGGCATGACGTGGCGTGGACTGGGACTGGACTACGCGCTTACTTGTTCGGGGATGCTGCTGATTTTCGCCGCCGTCTTTGCGGCGCTGGCGGTGCGAAAGTTCCGGTGGGAGTCAGATTGAAGATTTACACTTCCGGGAACCATAATGCATGCCGATGCATCTACACTGGTTAGAAGCGCATGTTCACCTGGATTTGTCCGCAGTGTGGGGCAGAGGTTCCACCCTCCTACAGCGATTGTCCGAACTGCAAGCCGGTGGCGCAGCCACCGTTGGCTGCACCGCCACCTTCCCTGCAAGCTACGCGCCTAGGCACGGCGCCGCCGCGAGCCACGGCGCCCACGCCGACGGCGCCGCCCGTTTACGCCGCTCCGCCGCCGCCCCAGCCTCTGCAGGCGATGCCGGCAGCCGTTTCTCCGCCTCCTCCTGCGGCCGAGGTTCAGTACGTCTATGTCCAGAAACCGGGATTGCCCGCGTGGGTGGTCACCATCGGCGTATTTGCTGGATTGTGCGCAGCCGGTTATGCCTTTTACTCGCTAGTACTGAACAAGAACGGGCGGAGTAGCTCGGCAGTCGCCGATAGCAGCCCTGCACCGGCCGCGTCCAAAGGGCCGCACGGGCGCAAAGATCTCTCCAAGTACCTCGAAGTGGCGGGTATCCGCATCATTGAAGAGAATCGCAAACCGGCGATCCGCCTCATGCTGGTCAATCATTCCAGTGTCGAACTGGCTTCGTTAGCGGGTACGATCACGCTAACGGCTGACGGCAAGACCGACATCGCGACGATCCCCTTCAACCTGGCCACACTCGCCGGCTACGAGGCCAAGGACATCAGCGCGCCGCTGAAAACCACGCTTCGCGCCTACGAAATGCCAGATTGGCAGTTCATCAAAGCCCAAGTGAAGCTCACCTCCGGCGCCGAGTAGCATGTGAGTCCCGCGGTTCTGTCGCTCGCGGCGTTGCTCGGGGCCATCGTACTGAGTTGCGTGACGCCGGTTCACATCGGGATCCTTTCGGCGGCGGCAGCTTTTCTGATTGGCTATTTCGCGGCAGGCATGAAGCCGCAGGCGGTAGCGGCTGGTTTTCCCGTTACGCTTTTCCTCACGCTAACCGGCATCACGCTGCTGTTTGCGATCGCGCAGGTCAACGGCACACTCGATCAGATCGCGCGGCGGTCAGTCCGGCTGGCGCGTGGCAATCGGGGATTGATACCGTTGGTGTTCTTCGCGCTGGCAGTGGTGTTAGGCGCGATCGGCCCGGGAGGGATTGCCGCGGCGGCGTTGCTGGCGCCGGTAGCCTTGCCTGCGGCCGCCGAATGCGGCATCAGTTCCCTGCTAATGATCGTGATGCTGGCCAACGGCGCCAACGCCGGCACGTTTTCGCCTATCGCCCCGACGGGCATCATCGCGCAGGGGCTGATGGAGCGGATCGGGTTGTTCGGACAAGCGTGGCCGAACTTTTGGAACACGCTGATGGCTCAGACCGTGGTGGCCATGGGCGGGTTTGTGGTGCTCGGCGGTTGGCGGTTGTTCCGGTTGCCGCCGGCGGAGATGCACGCAACCGGTATTGCGGATTTAGATTCACGCCAATACCTGACGCTCGGAGCGATGGCGCTGCTGGTGGTGGCGGTGGTGGGATTCGGAGCCGATGCGGGCGCGGCTGCGTTTGTGGCTGCGGCCGTGTTAGGTCTGGCGCGCGCGGCCGAGGAAGATCGCGTGTGGCGCGCGACACCGTGGAGCGTCATCTTTCTGGTGTGCGGCGTGACGATGTTGGTTTCAATTGCTGAGAAGACCGGTGGGTTGGATCTTTTCACCAGCATGCTGGCCCGGCTGGCTTCACCGTCAACCATCCCCGGAGTCATGGCGGCGGTAACCGGATTTGTTTCGGTCTATTCAAGCTCGTCCGGCGTGGTAATGCCGGCGTTTCTTCCCACCATTCCCGGACTGGTGGAGAAACTCGGAGGCGGCAATCCGTTGATGATCGCTTACTCGGTCAACGTGGGCGCTCACCTCGTGGACGTCTCGCCGCTGTCCACCATTGGCGCGCTTTGCCTGGCCGGAGTGCCCGCCACGCAGGACCGCGCCAAGATCTTCAGGCAATTGTTAATCTGGGGCTGGTCAATGTGTTTCTTAGGAGCGATAGTCTGCCAGCTGCTGTTCGGTTACCGTTGAGCCGGTTTCGATGAAGGGCTCCCGCAGTTCGGCCGCGCCCCCGAGCAACTCAGCCAGAGCCTGCTGGCGAAAGCGAAAGATGCCGAGCAATTGACGCTTCACCATCAGGGCATGCGCGAGGCGGCCCAGCACGCCGAACGGGAGAATGTAGGTGACTTGGTCGGTCACAATCGTGCCCTCGCCATCGGAGGCAAAGCGATGCACGTGGTTCCAGAGGCGGTAGGGCCCGCGCGCCTGGAAGTCAACGAATCGCACCGGAGGCTGGTAGGCGCTGATGACAGTTCGCCAGCGAATGGGTAGGCCGAGCCAGCGCACCGTATAGTTTATTTCCAGGCCCTGAGCCATCTCCAGCGGTCCGTGCAGAACTCGAAAGCCCAGCCAGGGCGGGGTGATGCGCGCCAGGTTGTGCGGGTTCTCAAAGACGGCAAATGTTTCCTCAATGGGGCGCGCCACCCTCATGTCACAGCGGAGAACGTAGCTTTGCATTTTTCTCTAGCGGCCTTCATCAAAAGCGCGGCGCTGGGCCTCGGTCACCCGGCAACCATCGGGAATCACGGTCGGGATGCCGGCCACACGAAGATTGCGGCGCGCGTCCAGAAGGCATGGGTCAAGACGCAGAGCCTGCTGAAAGTCCGCCACGGCATGCTCGCGAATCCCCAACATGGTCAGCGCCACGCCCCGGTTGTTGAGCGCCACCGGATCGGCCGGACGCAGCGCCACGGCCCGACCGAATTCGCCTAGGGCTTGGCTGGCTTGGCTGCGCGCGAGAAACACTTTCCCTAACTCGGACGCCACCAGGGCGTCGTCCGGTGCAATTCTTTTGGCCTCCAATAAATAGTCCAGCGCCTGATTGGGAGGCGACACACGAGCCAGTTGGACGCGGGGTCTGGCTTTGCCCGGGGCCCATTGCATGGCGTCTTCCCACAAACGAGCTTCGCTGAGCCAGACGTCCGTGCGAGCAAAGCTCAGCATGCACAGGACCACAGCCCCGGCCGGCAAGAGGACCGGATAGCTGATGCGTTCAAGGAGGAGGCCGGCGATCGCAGCGAACGCGAGCATAGGCAGATAGAGGCGCCGGTCAGCCGCGAGATCGGCAGCCGGGAAGATCGACGAGGTTGGGGCGATCAGGATCAGGCCAGCCAGTAACCAGAACCCGGCGCGCGCGCGTCCGAAGCGGAGCCAAGCCATGGCGGCAAGTGCGGCCACCGCCACCCAACAAACGATGCCGCGCCAATCGGCAAGGATCTCGATCTCGGGATCCACCGTGAAGCCTACCGGAATCGTCAGCAGTTGCAGGTAGCGCAACAGTACGTAGCCTTGAGTCAGAAGGTACTCGAATGGTGAAACGCCGGATTGCGATCCCGCCCCAGAACCTGGCGTGATCGAGGCCACGATCGCCACGCGCGTCACCGCCGCCAGAGCCAGCAACAGCATCGCCGCGATGGGCCTCCGTTCACGGAGGTTTTCCGAGCCAGCCCCGTGGAGCAACGCCAAAAACACTGGGAATGCCGCCACTTCTTCCTTGGCCAGCAGCGCCACGCCGAACCAAGCCACCGCCAGCCAAAGCCGCCCACGCAGCCAAAACAGCAACGCCGCCAAGGTGAGGCAGGACGACAGCAGCGTACTGCGGGCAAAAACGTAAACGACGGCTTCTGTTTGAGCCGGATGAATAGCGAATACAAAGGCGGCGATCAGCGCGGCGCGCGGCGGCATCAATCGCCGGAGACAGAGCATGACGAGGAACGAAGAGGTCAGATGGATGGCGAGGTTGACGGCGTGGTAGCCGGCCGGATTTGAACCGCCCAGGCGATGATTCAGCCAGAAGGTGAAGTAGGTGAGCGGCCGCGTTTGAGATGGACGCCACACGTCGAGCCCACCGGACGAAGCCGACGTGATAGCAGGGTCAACCAGCAAGGCGTGATCGTCAAAGTGAAAGGGCGCGCGCAGGGCACGGCCAAAGGAGAACAGCACCGCTGCGGAGAGCAACAGGTACGGAAGAAGGTTTCGCCAGGAAGTTTCGCCAGCCGCCAATGTTATTATGTTAGGTCATCTTGGCTACCAAGTCCGCGACCGCAAAGCCACGCACCGCCGCCGAGCGCAAGGCGAGGATTGAACAGATCCTCGAGCGCCTGAACCAGATGTACCCTAACGTCACCTGCGAACTGCACCACGAGAACGCCTGGCAACTGCTGGTGGCCACCATTCTGTCGGCCCAATGCACGGACAAGCGTGTCAACATGGTCACACCCGGGCTCTTCAAGAAATATCCCGATATCCGCGATTTCGCCGCTGTCAGCCCGGAAGATCTGGGCGAGGATATCAAGTCAACCGGCTTCTATAACAACAAAGCCAAGTCTGTGATTGGCGCCGCCAAACGCTTGCTGAGCGAGTTCGGGGGCGTGGTGCCGCGGACCATGGAGGAGATGCTGACGATTCCGGGCGCGGCGCGGAAGACGGCCAATGTGGTGCTGGGCACCGTCTATGGCATCGCCAGCGGTGTGGTGGTGGACACGCACGTGCAGCGAATCTCGCGCCGGCTCGATTTGACGACAGAAGAAGATCCGGTGAAGATCGAGAAGGATCTTACGAAGATCCTTCCGCAGAGCCGTTGGATCTTGTTTTCGCACCAGATGATCCACCACGGCCGCCGGCTCTGCATGGCGCGCAATCCGCAGTGCGGAGATTGCGCGATCAATCCACTCTGCTACGCCAAAGACAAGAAGCCGTGAATACTCCCACAGCCATAGCGTTGCTGATGCTTCTGTCCGTGGCGGGCTGCGTGAAGCAGGACGAACTCTACGCGCCGCCCTATCAACGCCGGCCGCTGGCCGGGCCTGACACGAGCCGGTTGAAACACTTCGTGGCCATGAACGATCCGGATGCTCCAGCGCATTTCGTGCGGGACGTTAACGAGCGGCTGGAAGGCGGATTGTGGCGCTGGACCGGGCAGCGCCCGCTGATTCGCTTCGTCCTGCCGCGGGGGGCCAGGCGGTTGAAGTTCGTCATGGACTTTACAATCACGGACGACGTGCTCAAGCAGACTGGCCCGCTGACGGTAACGTATTTCATCAACACGCATCAGATCGACCAAGTGACATACACCACCTCCGGAGAGCGTCACTACGAAAAGGCCGTGGATCCCCAATGGCTGACTCAAGCCGACAACGTGGCATCGGCCGAACTGAACAAAGTCTTTGTGGGCGAAGATGGCGTGAAGCTGGGCCTGGCGCTCATTCGCATCGGTTTCCGGGAGTAACAGGCTTCGACATGAAGGAAGCCGCCTACATCCTGTTCGGTGCGGCGTTCACGACGATGGCGTCTTACTCGGCCGGCCGGCTGTTGCTGGGCCGATTGAGGATCGAGTTACACCGTCAGGAAGAACGAGCGTTCGCATTTCTGCTGGGGTCGGCCATCCTAAGCTGGCTCGTATTTGCCCTGGCGGCCGCGCATGTCGTTTACAAGGGCACGTTGCTGATGTTGGGCGTGGCGTTGATCGCAGGGGGATGCCGTCGATCGAAGGCGCGCCCCTTCCCCGCCCTGCCGCGGCGATGGATTTGGGCCAGCGCCCCAATCGCCATGCTGTTTTCCGTGCTGTATTTTTGTCACGCGATGGCTCCGGAGATGAGCCCCGACGGCACGACATATCATCTGGGTTTAGTGGCCCGTTACTATCGCGAGCACGGCTTTCCGTCCGTTACCACTAATATCTACGCGAGTCTTTCACAAGGCACCGAGATGCTCTTTCTGTTCGCCTTCGCTTGGGGCAAGCACTCGGCGGCGGCGCTCACCCATCTGGTATTTCTTTTCGCGCTGGCATCTTTGATTGTTAGTTACGGCCGGCGCTTTGGCTTTCCCTTGGCTTCGTTCGGAGCGGCGGCGCTGGTGTTTCTCGCGCCCGTGGCCGCGCTGGACGCAGCGAGTGCCTACATCGATGTTGCCGTGGCTGCGGTGGTGTTCGGCGTCTTTTATCTGTTGGAGATTTGGGACCGCGAGAGGCATCATGGGCTGCTCATCGCCGTGGGAGTCCTGGCCGGGTTCGCGTTCGCGATGAAGTATACGGCATTCCCGGCGGCGCCGTATGCGTTGGGCTTCGTGCTGTGGAAGACTTGGCCCCAACCGCGTTGGCGCTCCCGGTCCCTCGCCACGGTAGCGCTGGTTGCCTCGCTTTGGATTGCGCCATGGCTCATCAAGAATGCCATCGTCGTGGGCAATCCGGTCGCCCCCTTCGCTAACAGCGTCTTTCGCAACCCGTATGTACACGTGGCCTTTGAAGAGGACTACCGGGCGTATTTGCGCACCTACGATCTCCAGGTGAGCCGTTGGGAAATCCCGTTCGAAGTTACCATTCGCGGGCAGGCGCTGTGTGGATTGTTGGGTCCAGTGTTCATGCTGGCGCCCGTCGGGCTGCTGGCTTGGCGGATGCCCCATGGCGCCCGCCTGCTCATCGCCGCGCTGGTGTTCGGATCGGTCTATGCCAGTAACATCGGCACTCGCTTTTTATTGATGACGCTCCCGTTCGTGGCGCTGGCGATGTCGAGCGTACTCGCGCGCTTCCCGGCATTGTGCGCGCTAACAATCGGGCTTCATGCTGCCGCATCGTGGCCAGATTTGATGACGCTGTACTGCCACCAATACGCCTGGCGCCTGGATCGCGTCCAATGGAAGGCAGCGTTGCGGATGGAGTCTCAGGATGGATTCCTGACCCGCAAGTGGCCCACCTACACGGTGGCCAAAATGATTGACGCGTTGACGCCGGCCCGCTCGCGTATCTTCAGCTTCGCGCCGACCGCCGAGGCCTATTGCACCCGTGAAATCATGGTGGGCTTTCAATCGGCGGAGGGTACGGTGCTGCGCAGCATACTATTGTCCCCGCTCTATGGGGATATGCAGCCGACGCGCCAGGTGAATTTCACTTTTCCGGAGAAGCGCGTGCGCCGCGCGCGCCTGATTCAAACTGCGAACAACTCAAACGACCATTTTGCCATCCATGAGCTGCGGTTCTTCCTGCGCGGCCGGGAACTGCCGCGCGCGCCCGAGTGGCGTCTGCGGGCATGGCCCAATCCCTGGGATGTCCAGAATGCGTTCGACGCCAGCCCAGTGACGCGGTGGAGCAGTTGGGAGCGGTTGAAGCCTGGCATGTTCATCGAAGTAGACTTAGGCGCTGAACAGGCGGTGGACCGCGTCGCAGTGGAAAGCTCGCCGGAGACCGGGCAATCCCGCATGCGTCTGGATTTCGCGCCCGACGCCATCCAAATCGAAGTGGAAGCCCCCGCGCCGCTGGGCCTACGGCGTGAGGCGATCGAGGTTGTCCGAACGCGGGGTATCACGCATCTGCTCGTGAACGACACCGACTTTGGCACAGCCGACTATTTCGAGCGTCGCGACGAGTGGGGACTAACCGTGATGGGGGAGCGGGCCGGCTCGCGGCTGTACGCGCTACGCTAAGCGAGATGGCCAGACTGTTTCTCGGTGTGGATGGAGGCCAGTCCTCTACTACTGCCTTGTTGGGCGACGAAAACGGCAGCGTGCTGGGCCTCGGGCAGGACGGCCCTTGCAATCACGTCAGCGGACCGGGAGCACGCGACAAATTCACCGGCGCGATTGGCGGCGCGGTAACGAAGGCGTTGGCGCAAGCCGGGATGGAGGCCTCGCATCGCACATTTGCGGCGGCCTGTTTTGGCTTCAGCGGTGGACCGCAGGACAAACGGCTACTCATCGAAGAAATGTTCTCGATCGGACATCTCGACGTGACACACGACGGGTTGATCGCGCTGGTGGGAGCGAATGCGGGACGGCCCGGCATCATCGCGATAGCAGGAACCGGGCAACTCGCCTTCGGGCGCAACGCCGCGGGGCTAACTGCGCGCGCTGGTGGATGGGGCTACGTCTATGGCGACGAGGGCGGCGGCTTCGATCTGACTCGACAGGCCTTGCGGTCGGCTCTCCGCATGGAGGAAGGATGGGGCCCGGACACGACTCTGCGCGCCGCCCTGCTCGAAGCCTCGGGCGCAGGCGATGCCAACGATTTGCTGCATCGCTTCTACACGGTGGACTGGCCTCGGCCGAGGATGGCGGCGCTGTCCAGGCTGGTGGATGACGCGGCGATAGCGGGGGACGCCGTGGCGATCGACCTGCTGCATGGGGCCGCGCAGCATCAGGCGAATTTCGTGGGCGCGGTGCGCAGTCAACTCTTCTCCGGAGGTGAGCGGGCGCGCGTGGCCTACATCGGCGGCGTCTTCGGCAGCAGCCGGTTACGCGAGCGGTTCCGCCGCCTTGTCGAACTCGCCGACGGAGTGACGTGCGGGCCGCCGGAGATGGGTCCGGCCGCGGGGGCGCTGATCGAGGCATACAGGCTCTTTGGCGTCTCCGTTACACTTACGAATGTCCCGAGGGTCGAAAAACAATGATGAGAGTTCTTGTTCTACTGTTGTTCGCGATGGCCGGCCTTGCCGGCGCGGCCGAGCCTGACTGGACTCGCGTCAACGCCGAAGCGTTAGAGCGGCTCCAGAAATATATTCGCATCGAATCCATCAACCCGCCCGCCGAAGTGACCAAGGCTGCCGCGTTTTTTGAAGGCGAGCTCAAGCGCGCCGGCCTCGAGCCCAAGCTCTACGTATCGAATGCGGAGACCGGCAAGGTCAATCTGGTGGTCCGGCTACCGGGGCGGGACCGATCAAAGAAGCCTTTGCTGCTGTTAAATCATTTCGACACTGTGCCGGTGGACCGCAAGATGTGGGACGTCGATCCGTTTGGCGGCGAACTCAAAGACGGCGCCATCTGGGGCCGGGGCGCGCTGGACATGAAGGGTATCGGCGTCCAGCATCTGACGGCGTTGATCGAACTCAAGCGTGGCGGCGTCATGCCTTCGCGCGACATCGTAATGCTGACCACGGCCGATGAAGAGTCCGGCGGCCCGCTGGGCATACAGTGGATGATCGCCAACCATTTCGCCGACATCGACGCCGAGTATGTCCTCGACGAGGGAGGCTTCGGCACGCGCGAAATCCTGGCGCCGGACAAGCTGGTGTTTGGCATCGCCGCCGGCGAGAAGCAAGTGTCGCGCTTGCGAGTGCGAGCCACTGGCACCGCCGCGCATGGATCGCAGCCAATTCCGGACAACGCTAATGAGCGGCTCTTGCGGGCGCTTGAGCAGATCCTGCAGTATCAGGGGCGCGCCAAGGTGCATCCCATTGTGGAGGAGATGCGGCGTAATATCGGCGGCACGTTTGCCGAGAACAAATACACCAACGCCATCCAAAAGAACACGATCGCTCTGACGTCGCTGCGCTCGGGCGTGGGCGATCCCCCGGCGCCAAACGTCATTCCATCGGTAGCCGTAGCCACAGTCGACTGCCGCCTGCAACCCGGCGTCAACGCGCAGGAATTTATCTCGGAGCTCAAGGCGCGCATCAACGATCCGAAAGTAGCGGTGGAGCTGCTGATGGAGCCGAATGACGCGGGGGTGAGCAACTATCGCACGCCGCTCTTTGCCGCCATCACGCGCATCATCAAGCACTACAACCCGGACGCGATCGTCACGCCGATACTGGTACCGCATGGCACCGATTCAGTGAAAATGCGCATGCGCGGCATCATCTCCTACGGCCTGACGCCGATGATTCTCGACCTGGCCACCGCCGGCACCATGCACAGTGACCGGGAGCGAATTCCCATCGTGGAATTTCACCGCGGCATTCGCGTTTTCTACGATTTGTTGCAGGCCGATTTTTGAGGCGCCTTGCTACCATAGCGGGTTATGGCCAAGCTATCAATCAAGGACCTTGACCTCAAGGGCAAGCGCGTCTTTATCCGGGTGGATTTCAACGTCCCGCTCTCAGACGACGGATCCACGATTACTTCCGATAAGCGGATCAAGGCTTCGATGCCGTCGATCGAATACGCTCTCGCCGAGGGGGCCGGCGTGGTGCTGGCGAGCCACCTCGGACGGCCGAAGGGCAAGTTCAATGCCACGATGAGCCTCAAGCCGGTGGGCGTGCGGCTCGCCGAGTTGCTCCCCGGCCGCCCGGTGAAGATGGCGCCGGACTGCATTGGCGCTGAGGTTGAGGCGATGCTCCCGAAGCCAGGCGGGGTGTTGTTGCTTGAGAACCTGAGGTTCCACGACGAAGAGGAAGGCAACGATCC
>JAYTKJ010000654.1:0-12810 GCA_043730365.1 Acidobacteriota bacterium
CAAATAGCAGACCCTCTCCGGATTGGAAACCGTGACCGAGCCAGCTTCGGCCTCGTTCGAAACAACGATGGTGTTAAGGGGAGCCTCGCCGCTGGTGCCCACCACTTCGTCATGCTCGCGATGGCCGATCAGCAGGATGGTGTATCCCTGGCGGGCGAAACGGCGGGCCTCCAAATGGACCTTGGTGACCAGCGGGCAGGTGGCGTCAATCACCTGCAGTTTGCGGGTTTTAGCTTGGTCGCGCACCTCCGGGGACACGCCGTGAGCGCTGAAGATCACCCGGGCGCCCTCGGGCACCTCGCTCAGCTCTTCAATGAAAATGGTCCCCAGGGAGCGCAGTTCATCCACCACGTGCCGGTTGTGAACGATCTCCTTGCGGACGTAAATGGGGGGACTGTAAAGCTCCAGCGCGATTTTGACCACGTCGATAGCCCGCACCACGCCCGCGCAAAAACCACGCGGCGTTAGCAGGATCACGCGCCTTCCACTCACCCCGTTACTGTGGGCTGGAACCGACAAACTCATAGGCAGGTACTTTAGTATACCAATAATACAACTGGGGTTTATAGCGTTTCGACCTTATTTTAATGTGGCGATCAGCCAGCCCAGAAACCCTGGTTCATCCTCCAAAGCCACTCGGATACGCAAGACGTGCAGGCGAAAGGAAAGTTCGATGCTAGACCAATCCGGAGGAAGGTTCATCATATCCTTCTCCGTTGTCCACAGCACGGTCGCGCCGTGGTGCCGAGCCTCTTCGTCGAGCCGTCGCAAATCGCGGGGGTGGTAGCGATGATGGTCACCAAAGGTGGTGCGGAAGGCAGGATCGAGGCCTAACCCGCTCAGCGTGCGCCAAAACGAAGCAGGGTTGCCCAACCCGCAGAACGCCGCACCAGGGCCCGCGGGCGGCCCGGCAGCGGGCTCGGCTCCGGTGGCGGCATCGATCCAACCGTCTGGTTCCAGGCCGGCCCGGAAGACCGGCGCTGAGGGCTTATGTTGGCGCAACACCGCGAGAATCCCCTCGTAGGATCGCCCGGGCTCGCAGCGCGTCAGCACGAAGGCATCGGCACGGCTGAGCGCCTGGATGGGCTCGCGCAGACGGCCGGCCGGGATGACGTCAAAGCCGCCGAATGGATCAAGGGTATCGATGAGGACGATATCGGCGGTACGCGCCAGCCGCGCATGTTGGAAGCCATCGTCCAGCAGGAACAGTTCCGGGGAGAACTGGCTTTGGAGAGCCCGGCCGCCGCAGGCTCGATCAGCGCAAATCGCCACGGGGCCCAACCCGGACCGTACGAGGAGCTGTGCTTCATCGCCGGTCTGTTCCATGCCGGCCTTGGCGCCCGGGGCCAGGACCGTGCAGGCCTCCTGAGAGATGCGGCGATAGCCGCGGGTCAGGAAGGCCGGCTGGCGTCCGGCCTGTCGCAAGAGCGCGGCGATCCGCAGCACCAAAGGCGTTTTGCCGACACCGCCCACTCCAATTCCCCCGACGCTGATGACGGGTAGGGAAAGAGTTTGGATGCGCCGGAGATCCCGCGCTCGTTTCAGCCTGCTGCCGGCTCGCCATAGCGACGCCAGCGCGGCGAGCAGCCAGGAGCGGAATGGGCGAGGCAGAGAACGTTCGTACAACTGGCGAGCCGTCTCCACCGCCAGCGGTGTCGCGCCGGTTTTGTCGAGTGCCTGCTGCCGGCCCCTTTCGCCTAGTTGGGTGCGCCATGCATCGCTTGAGATGGCGTGCCGGAGAGCCGCCTCCAGGCCGGCCTCGCCGTCGACGCTCAGACACGCCTCGGCTGCCAGAAAATCCCGCGCGATCTCCGGAAAGTTCTCCATGTGCGGACCGATAATCACGGGCTTGCCGAAGAAGGCCGGTTCGAGAATGTTGTGGCCGCCGCGACGGCATAACGTGCCTCCGACAAAGACCACGTCGGCAACGCGGAAGACGCCCGCCAACTCACCCATCGAATCGAGCAGCAACACGGGCGCGGCTTCGCCCTCAGGCAGCGTGGAGCGGCGCGCGTAGGCGATGGCGCGCTTCTCCATCGCGGCCCCCGCTGAGGCGAACCTCTCCGGACGTCGCGGTACCAGGATGAGCCGGAGCGTGGGGAAATCGCGCGAAAGGCGCTGGTAGACGTTGAGCACGATCTCGTCTTCATCCACATCGCCTTCGCCGGACGGCGGCATAGTACTAGCTGCCACCCAGACCAAGCCCGCCGCGCCATTCTCGCCCACCCATTTCGCCACGGCCGGCGGCGTCACGGCTTGGGTTGGATCAAAGTCGTACTTAAGATTCCCGCCTAGTACCACGGACTCAAGTTGCGCTCCCAATGCGATGAACCGGTCACGCGAGACTTCGGTCTGGGCCAGAATGCGATCGGTCTGCCGCAGCACGGGCTGGAAGAACCAGCGGAAATTTTCGTACTTTGGAATGGCGCGGTCTGAAATGCGGCCGTTCAGCACCAGCAACCCAGCGCCTCCGCGCTTGGCTTCGTGCCATAGGTTGGGCCAGATCTCGGTCTCCAGCACGATCACCAACGCCGGGCGCAACCGCCGCAGGACTCGTCGAACCACCCAGAGGAAATCGAGTGGCGCGTAGAAGACGCCATCGGCCACGCCAGTCAGCTTTTGACGGGCGATCTCGCGGCCGGCCAGTGTACCGACTGACACGAAAATCATGGCGCCCGGAATGGCACGGCGTAGACCACCTACCAGTTGCACCGAAGAGATAACTTCGCCCACCGAAACGGCATGCACCCAGATGCTACCGGCCGACGGCGGCGCCACCGAGTCCGGCAGAAACCCGAAGCGCTCAGCAACCGTCCCTAGATATGCGCGGTTCTTCAGGCTCCGAAAAGCCACATAGGCTAGGATGAAGGGGAACGCCAGCCATAGCGCCACGCGATAAAGGAGAAAGATGACTCGGCTCGGCAAGAAACTACTGATTCTACCCGCCTGGGCGGTGCTGTGCATAGCTGCCGACAAAGACCCATCCTCGTTCCGGGCCAAACCTGCCGCCGAGTATCCCAACAGCACGCGCCAGGAAGGTTTGCGCGTCGGCGCTGAAGCCTTTACGTCAGCCGAGCAGACTAAGCCGCCGTTCGGCAAGCTCAATCCCAATGATCACGGCGTGTTGCCCATTCTGGTGGTGATGCAGAACGAAGGCAAGAACGTGATCAAGCTGGATGGGCTCAAGGTGGAATATGTGGACGCTCGCAAGCGGCATATCATCAATATCCCGGCGTCACAGTTGCCGTATCTGAAGTCTCCCGATCGGCCCAAGGTATCGGCCAATCCGATTCCGCCGATTTTTCAGCGCAAGAAGAAGAATGAGTTGACGGCGCCGGAGCTGGATCAGCGCGTCTTTGCGGCCAAAATGCTGCCCCCGGGCGAATCGGCAAATGGCTTTTTCTATTTCCAATCGACGCATGAGCCGGGAGCGATGATCTATATCACAGGCATGGTCAACGCGGCGAGCGGGCAGGAGATGTTCTACTTTGAGGTGCCGCTCGATCCGAAGTAATTCTTCAGCCGGGCCCACACTCCTGCCGGGTTCGATTTCCAGAAACGGCTTCACTTTGAACTTGTTCTGATGTTCAACGGCGTGATCGCCCGGATGGTCCTGCCCGCGAATATAGTGCCCTGCTTCACGCGTGCCTGCTAGTTCGACAAGCGCTTTTGCCTATGGGCTTCCTGGCGATCGGGCGACGCCGGCACGATCTCGGGGAACAGAGGGCTCTCGGATCGAATCGGGCGAACCCTCCGGCCGGGCCCGGGCTGGCGTCATTTTGAGGAACTCCTTTTTGCGTTAAGGAGCAAATATAACAAACCAATTCAGGAATAAATCGGAGCAGGTGGCCGAGACTCACCACTGGTCGACACGAAGTCCAACCACTCTGCCAAATTCCCGCGTGTTGCGAGTGACCACGGTCAGGTCGTTCGCCATTCCAATCGCGGCGATCATCAGATCATTTGGACCGATCGGTGTGCCAAGCTGTTCGAGCAAGGATCGAATCATCCCATACTGGAGCGCCGCCGCATCGTCAAACGGCAAGGTCGTAAACGGTTCCAGAAAGGCCTCGAGCACCCTCCGGTTGCTCGCAGCGTGTCTACTTTTCTGGACGCCGTAGTAGAGTTCGGCGCGCACCACCGAAGGCACCACGATTAACGAAGGACGGAGCGACCGCAGTTCACGAACCAGCGCCAGATCACCCTTGATGATGCCAATGCAAATGTTGGAGTCGAGCAGATATCTCAATCGAAGGAATCCCGCTTCTCAAGTTTGCCCTGCGACGGCCTTTCCAAGCTCCCTTTCCATTTGCCGATCACCTTCTCGAAATAGCCAGGCGGCCATTCATCGAGACCGCAGTCACGGGTCACTACCGACGCCAGGTACTTCGACAGGGATAACCCTTCCCGGCCGGCCTTCTTCTTGACGCGTTCGGCCAACTCGTCCGGTAGGTAAAGGTGCAGTTGAGGCATCTCACAGCAAATATAGCAAATATATTTTTGAAGTTGCAGTTCATGGGTAGAGGCGCCTATGGCGATTCGGACCAGTGGGGTTGCGGCAAGTAGGCAAAGGGACAACCCAGTCTAAATGCACCCGAGCCCGAGAGCTGAAACTTCCGGTCCGCTAGTTCCAAGTTTGCGCATCTTCATTACTGCACCTGCCCCGCCGAGGCCACCTTCAAAAATGCTTGCAGCCACGCCTGAACCTGAGCGACTTGCTCGGGGATGTTATTGTGGCCGGTTTCCAGCGCCAGAAGCAATTTCTTCTGACCGGGAATAACGTTGTAAGCCGAGTACATGGAAGTGGGCGGGCACGTCTCGTCATTGAAACCCCAGGAGTACAGGCCGGGCACTTTGACGCGCCGGGCGAAGTTGACGACGTCGTAGTAGCGCGAGGTCTCGATCTTGTCTGCCGAGCGGTGTGACAGTGGACCCTTGGCGGCGCGGAACATATGCGGCCAACCGCCGGCGCGATTCTGCAGGTATCCGGTGACATCGGCAAGCGCCGGGAAGTAAGCGGCCAAGCCTCGCACGCGCGAGTCAAGAGCCGCGGTAACGATTGACAGGGCTCCACCCTGACTGCCTCCCGTAACAGCCAGGTTCACGCCGTCCCAGTTAGGAAGGCTGGTTAAGAAGTCATTGGCGCGGACGCAGCCAAGATAGACGCGGCGGTAAAAATAGCGGTCGCGGTTGTCGAGTCCGAAGGTGTTGTAGTTGGCGAGTGCGCCCGCGCCCAGCGAGTCATACACAGCCTGGTCCATGGTGACGGGGATTCCGTGAATCCCTACTTGCAAAGTAATGACGCCACGCGCCGCGATTTCGGCCAGACCTCGATACGGGCGGACCCCGGCGCCGGGCACGCTGAGGAGCGCCGGATACTTGCCGGGCGCCTTCGGTTCGCACAGCACGCCATAAAAGCGCGAGGGCGCGGCGGCCATGCCGACGTTCTGCAGATTGACATGGTGGCAATCGACCGAAGCGTTGCCATACTCGGGCAGCGGGGTGATCTTGGCGTCAATGGGTAGTTTGGCGAGAGCGGCTTTGCCGGCCGCCCAGAATTGATCGAAGTCGGCAGGGTCCTGCTGAGTGGGCTTGATGGCCTCCGGGTTAAAGGCGGCCGTCGAGAGTCCGCGGTAGGTTTTCCCGTTGTGCTCGACGGTCGCGATGCAGCGGAGAAAGCCAGGTTCGTTCAGGGTGCCGCCATCGACAGTGAGACCGTCGGCGGTCAGCGTCCCGCTCTCATCCACCTTGGGCGGCATCATTTCAGGGCCAATGCGATAGCTGACTTTGGCGCCGGTCATCACGTGACCGTCGAGTACGGCGCTGATGTGGAAGCGGGCCGGTTGGCCGAGCTCATAGCGCCAATCGGCACGCTCGGTGGAGACTCGAACCTGAACGGTTCCGACGCGGTCCTGTGCGGCCACTGGGAAGGCAAGCAGCGAGAGAAGGGTGAATCGAATCGTGATTGACATAACAAATCACAGCGTGTTGGCGAGCACGCCGCCATCAATCAAAATCGTGGTGCCCGTGATGTAACTGCCCGCGTCGGTGCCTAGCAGCAGCGCGGTACCGGCGATCTCTTCCGGATTGCCCCAACGCTTGAACGCGGTGCGGTTGGTGAACTCCAGCTTCTGCGCATCATTCAACATACCCAGCGGCAACTCGGTGAGGAACGGCCCCGGTGAAATGCAGTTGACCGTGATCCCGAACGGGGCCAGATCAAGCGCGCTCGAACGCGCCATGCCGATCAACGCAGCTTTGGTAGCGCTGTACACGTTGCGTCCCAATTTGCCGCCGAGCCCCAGCACCGAGGAAATGTGAATCACACGGCCCCACTTGCGCTCCATCATTTGCGGCAGCACCGCGCGCGTGAGCCGCATTATGCCGGACAAATTCAGCTCGATGATCTGATCCCACGCTTCATCGGTAATCTGGTCTGCCCGCTGCGGGACATTCGAGCCAGCGTTGTTGACCAGCACATCCACGCGGCCCAGCCGTTTCAAGGTTTCCTCGGCAAGCCGAGCGGCCTCTCCGGCCTTGCTCAGGTCGGCAGTCATCCACTCCACGCGGACCTTCAGTCCCTCACCAATCTCTTTGGCGCCAGCCTCGAGTTCGGCAGCGTGGCGGCTGCACACCATGATGTCGGCGCCATGCTCGGCATAAGCGCGCGCCATGGACTTTCCCAGCCCACGGCTACCGCCGGTTACCAGGGCGACTCGGCCCGTTAGATCAAATAGCTTTTCGTACATCAGACCAGGATGCCACGAACCACTTGGCCGTGACAGTTCGGCGCACCTGCAAGCCGGGCGCCGTCCGCGATATACTCACGACAGCTTTGAGGAAGGCTGACCTGATGCAAACAACCACCGCGTCCGTATTGATTTGCTTGAGCATGCTGCCGCTGGCCGGAGTGGCCGACACCAAGATGCCGCCGCCGGCGAAGACTCAAGTGGACTTCAAGCAGCACATCCAACCGCTGCTCGCGGCCAAGTGTACTGGCTGTCATGGCGCCAAGCAGCAGCAGTCAGGGCTACGGCTGGACAAGCGGCAGAACGCGCTGCGCGGTGGAGACTATGGGCCGGTTATCATTCAGGGCAAGAGCGCCGAGAGCAAGCTGATTCTGCGGCTGGTAAACGGCGACGGCGGAATGCAGATGCCGCCCACCGGGGCACTCGAGGCCGACGAGATCAGCCTGCTGCGTGCTTGGATCGATCAGGGCGCGGACTTCGGCGACGCCGACCTCAAAGAAGAGACGCCCAAGCCAGTGGATCCCAAGCTCTCCGAATTGATTGGCAACGTCAAGAGCCGGAACCTGCGCGCCGTGCACAAGCTGCTGCGGGCGAATCCCGAATTGGCCAAGAGCACAGACGCCGGCGGGTCCACCGCACTGCATCATGCCGCCGCCTTCAGCACGCTGGCCATCGTGAAGCAACTGGTCGACGCGGGCTCTGATGTGGAAGCGAAGAATCGCTTCGGTCAGCGGCCGCTGCACTGGGCTTTCACGGACCTTGATAAGACGGTGCTCCTGATTGAGCGGGGCGCGAACGTGAATAGCCAGGCCAACGACGGGCGTACGGCGCTATACCTCGCCGCGTCGCAGCGCAACTCCGAGGCTGTGCTGGTGGCGCTGCTCGCCAAAGGCGCAAATCCAGATCTCGCTACCACCAATGGACGTACGCCGCTGATGGCTGCCGCATCGGGCGGCGGCGTGGGCATGATGCAGAAGCTGATCGACGCCAAGGCGAATGTGAATGCGGCGAGCGGCACCGGCGGGGTTGCCTTGATGGACGCAGCTTCTAGCCGCAACGCCGAGGCCGTCGCACTGCTGCTCGCCAAAGGCGCGGACGCCAATGCGCACACCAAGCGGAACCAGACCGCGCTCGCTATGGCGTCGATGTACGGCACCGAGGAGAGCGTGAAGTTGCTGCTGGCCAAAGGCGCCGGCGTCAACGTGCGCGACGAGCGCGGCTACTCGCCGCTCATGTACGCCGCCTACTCGGAAGTGATGCCGGCCGGCGTGGTGAAAATGCTACTGGCCAAAGGCGCCGACACCACCGTTGTGGGCGAAGACGAAACGCCGATGATGCTGGCGGCCAAGCGTGGCGATACCGAAGTGGCCCGGCTGCTAAACGTCCCGGAGGAGATCCGGAAGCGTGGCGGTGTGGCGATGGCCAAGGCCAACCTCGACGAGCGGCCCCCCGCCGTCGCCGTACAGAAGGCGCTGGCCGTGCTGGAAAAGCAGAGCCCGACGTTCCTCAAGAAGGGCGGCTGCAGTTCCTGCCACAACCAATATCTACCGGCGGCCGCGGCGGCAATGGCTCGCGACCGCGGTATTCCCGCACCTGCGTCGATCGCCGAACTCCCGCTGGAGTTGGCTGAGAAGTATCCCGAGCGTGGTATCGATCTGACGGTGGCCAACACGGGCAGTCTCGGTTACGAGCTCTTCGGGTTTGCGTCACGCCGCCGGCCGGCTGACGACTATACCGAATCGGTGGTGCACTACATGAAGGCCATGCAAACTCCGCAAGGATACTGGCAGACCACCGGAGTCCGCCCGCCTCTCACTTCGGACGATTTCATCACCACCGCGATGGCCGCCAACATCCTACGCGTCTACGGACCGGCGCGCGACAAAGCCGAGATCGAGCAGCGCCTGGCCCGTGCGGCGACGTGGCTGGAAGCGGCTCAACCCTCGACGACGCAGCAGCGCGCGTTCCAGTTGCTCGGGCTCATGTGGGCCAAGGGTTCGACGGCGGCGATCGAGCGCGCCGCCAAAGGACTCGCGGCCACGCAGCATTCCGATGGAGGCTGGTCACAACTCCCGGCCATGGGCACTGACTCGTATGCCACCGGCGAGGCGCTTTACGCGCTGAACGTCGCGGGCAAGATGGCGGCAACCGACGAGGTCTATAAGAAAGGCATGCGCTATCTGCTGCGCACCCAGGCGGCCGATGGATCCTGGCACGTCAAGACTCGCTCATTGTGGACGCAGCCCTACTTTGACAGCGGCTTCCCGTATGCTCACGATCAATGGATCAGCGCGGCCGGAACCAGTTGGGCCGCGATGGCGTTGGCGCTCTCGGTGGAGCAACCGAAACTGAGCCGGCGGTAACGATCGCGTGCCCGCCCTGCTACCGTTGCTGCTGCTGGCCGCCAACGCCGATTGGATTCCTCCGCAGGATCCACGGTTCGAAATCGCAGGGCTGCCGTGGGTGGCCGAGAACAAGGGCGAGTTGATTCGTCTGCCGTTGCGGCTGCAGGAAGCCCTGCCTCCCGCCGTGTGGAATCTGGGGTTGTCGCCCAGCGGCGGCCGCATTCGCTTCCGCACCGATTCGACGCGGTTGGCCATCCGCATCGAGTATCCTTCGCCGCCCAACATGGCCAACATGCATGCCTTCGGGCAGACCGGCATCGATCTCTACCTGGATGGCGTATACCGCTCCACAGCCATCGCGCCCAAAGATGCGGCCAAGGAGAAGATCGTCGAACATGTCTTCTTTGAAGGCTTGCCGCGCCAGCAGCGAGACATCGTTCTCTATTTGCCCCTGTACAAGCCTGCGAAAGTGGTGGGGCTCCAAGTGGACGCGGACGCCACGATCAACAAGCCTCGCCGATTTGACCGGCTCAAGCCCGTAGTGTTCTACGGCACGTCAATCACGCAGGGCGGCTGTGCGAGCCGCTCAGGTTTGAGCTATCAGGCGATACTCGGGCGGCAGCTGAATCTTGACTTCGTCAACCTCGGCTTCTCCGGCAACGGCAAGGGCGAGCCCGTGGTGGCCGGGATGGTGGCCGAAGTCGACGCCTCCGCGTTCGTGCTGGACTTTTCGCAAAACAACCCGACCACCGAATCGCTGCGCGAGGTCTACGCGCCGTTCCTGGCGACAGTACGGACTAAGCACCCGGGCACCCCGATCATCGCCATCACCCCGATCTCGGCGTCGCGCGACAGCCAGCGGCTGCAGGACATGCGGCAACACATCCGAGACGTCGTGACGGCGCAGATCAACGGCGGCGACAACCTGCTAACGCTGGTGGAGGGCCCGTCGCTCCTCGGCCCCGGCCGCCTCGATGGGCTGGTAGATGGCGTGCATCCCAATGACCTCGGCTTCCAGTGGATGGCCGACGGTCTGGCTCCAGTTGTCGCCAAGGCGCTGGGACTGCCCCCTCCGGTCTTGGTGGATGATCGCGCCATCACCGTCACGTCGGCGGCGCAAGTGCCGGTCAAACGCGAGCAGATCATCCGATTCATTTGGGGCGAGGCTGGATTCCCGCGCACCCGCAAGCCCGCGACGATCTCGACGAATGCGCCCAACCCGGTGCCGGGTCTGAAGAACGTTCGAAGCGTCGAGACGATGACCATTCGCATGGAGGCGGGCCAAGAGAACACCACACATCACTTTATTCCGCGCCGCGGCAACGGCAAGCTGATCGTGCTGCAACACGGTCACGCCTGCACCTTCGATGACGCGAACGATCCGCGCGGCGCCGGTATGGCCGAGACGATCGATACGCTGCTCGGCGCCGGGTACGGCGTGCTGGCGGCGTACATGCCGCATATGCGCCCGGACGATTGCCGCACCGTGCCACATGGCAAGATGTTCGACATCAAGATCGCGGCCGGGAGCCCGCTCAAGTTTTTCCTCGAGCCGGTGGCCGTGAGCCTGAACGCGTTAAAGCCCCGGTATCGCCAGATTCATATGGCCGGTCTTTCCGGCGGCGGCTGGACCACGACGCTTTACGCGGCGCTCGATCCAACCATCGCCAAGAGCTTCCCCGTGGCCGGCACCATTCCGTTGTATCTTCGCCTGGGCGGTTCGGTGGGTGACCTTGAACAGTACCTCGACCCCTTCTATCGCGTAGCGGGCTATCCCGACTTGTACATCCTTGGCTCCACCGGGCTTGGCCGCAAGCAAGTACAGATTCTGAACCGGCGCGACGACTGCTGCTTTGGCGAAGCGCAACACATTACCGCGCGAGTAGGCGCTCCGTATGAAGATGCCTTGCGCGTTTATGAGCGCGAGGTCCAAAAAGCGCTGGGTGCGCAGGGGCACTTTCGGCTGGCGATTGACGACACGGCTCCTCGCCACATGATCTCGCCGGAGGCCGCGAGGTTGATGCTCAGCGAGCTTCAGTAGCGTCCAACCGGACCGGGCGGCTCAACGTGATTTCGATCTCGGAGTATTCAGGCAAGGCCGCGTCGCGCCCACGTTGCAGGACGAAGAGCGTGGCGCCAACGGCGAGGCTGGTGTAGCGGGCGGCGGTGGCGGCAGTTCCCGCGGCGGCCACGCCGAGTCCGGCCTTGATTCCCTCCTCCATGAGGTCATCCAGAACCTTGCCGGTGACGTAGGAGACACCCAATTGCAGTAGCATCTTGCCCTTACTCTGCGGCCCGGCGGAGATGGCGCCCTCGGGGTCGACGCGCAGCAAACTCTTCTCCGCCGGATCGAGCGCGGACAGCGAAGCCGAGATTTCAACCGGCGGACGTCCCTGCACCCCGGCGATCTGCTGGAAACCCAGACGAAAGCCGCCGGCGCGATGCAGCCATCGCGAGGGGCGGACGTTCGCTACCTTGCCTGACAACTCGGAGCCCGCCGCAAGCAACAGTTGCCCATCTACGACGAAAGGGCGCAACAAGACGGCGCGGAGGCCATCGTCGTTTCTGTTGAGCGCCGAATGAACGGAGTTCATCAGCACCAGGTTCAATTTGGTTCCGGCGGGAATCTCTTTCATCCTTGACAGGCCGGCCGGATGAGCGGGAGCTTCGCGCGCCAGCGAGACATCCTGACCAACTCGAAGCCATGCGACCCCTCGCCCAAGGCGGAGAACCGAAGCCGGAAACGGACTCTGGCCCGGCCACGCCATCTGCTGAATTTCCATATGCGTGGTACGAGCCGAGAAATCGAGAGGGCGAAGAATCCGGTCCACAACGCCGCGCTTGCGTCCCGGCGCCCGCTGCTTCCACACTCGAGCCGAAGTCAGTTGCAGCTTGGCGCCTCCGGGAAGGATCTCTTGCACGCCATCAAAGACCGGGGCGGCCAACTCCGCGTTCACGACGGCGTGGGCCCCGATGCCGAGTGGTTCGCGAATGGTGAGCTTCAGTAAAGAGCCTTCGCGCAGCACCGCGGTCTCGGCCACGAGTGGTCCGGCCAATATCAGGCAAACCAGATATCGCATCCCACACACGATAGCGCACTCGAGTTACGCTTCCGTAAATTTGCGCAATCAGGCGGCAACTGCGTGATGAGTGGACGGGAACATGATCACATTGGGCCGGCGGGCGGCAGCCGGAGGAACGGGGCGAAGGAGCCCGGCGCGTACGGCCTGGATCGCGCGCAGTTCCTGGAGCGCCCGGAAAAAAGCGCGGTCATGTTCGTAGCGGTCAGACTGCAGAGCGCGGCGGCGGTTGACGGCAGCCTGTGCGAGGGACTGGAAGACTTCCTCTTCCAAAGTGCCCTTAGGATCGAGCTCGCGGCGGAGCTCATTTTGAAGATTGTCAAAACGCGGCGTGACGAGTTGCATATGATTGCTGATTTCCTCTCGCACAGTTTGTAACACGACGCTGGAACAGTTTCTGACCCCTTTCGCGGCGGAGTGTCGGTAACTTGTTGTAGCATCTGGCGTTGAGCCGCGAAAAAAGAATTGACCAGGCTGTGAACGCGCCGGGCAGCGAAAAGCAAAAAGTGTCGAATTGTGTCGCGTTTTGGCGCACTCCATATGCAATCGAGTTCACGGGGGTTGAGTGGGCCGGCCACCTGCGCCATCTTGAAACGAGAGTACGAAGTGTTCGGGAATCAGAAGTGCAAACGGCTG
>JAYTKJ010000655.1:0-8224 GCA_043730365.1 Acidobacteriota bacterium
GCCAACACGGACAAGTCCACGTCCAGCCTGCGTCTACGCCACGTCATCCGCTGGTTGAAGCGAAACCATCTTCGGTGAATAGTCTTTGTCATGAAGGCCTCCCGACCAGATCCGCCAGACCTCGATCGATCTCTTCGATCTGGGTTTCCACAGACGCATCCTGTTGGCCACGCGTGGTCTCGAGGATCACCGAGCCCCACGGCAAGGATTGGTCGACGATCACTTCTACTCGCTCAGGTAGACGAAGGTCAGCCAGGCGAGCCGAGACCCGGGGCCCATCGGACGGCGCCACGCGAATAGCGAGAAGTTCGCGAGCCGAGATACGTTCGACGGCGGATTTGACGATACCCATTAATGCTTCAGGATCGACGGCCAGTTCGCGGCGCATAATTCGCCGGGCGACCGCGATGGCCAGCCGCACCAAGTCAGCCTCCATCTGTTGGCGGAGGCGGCGGCGCAAGTCCACAGCTTGAATGGCAACCCCGGCCGCCCGCTCGGACGCCTCGGCCTGCACCTCGGCCAGAGCGCGGCTGGATTCGAGCCGCTCCGCCGCAGTGCCCTCCAGGTGGCCGGCGGAGTAGCCTGCTTGGCGGCCCGCCTCAAAGGCGCGAGTTTGGCCTTCGCTGGCGGACCGGGCAGCGGCCTCCAGACGCGCTTCCAGCGCAGTAACTTCACCGCGGAGAGCGGCCCTCTCCGCTTCCGCGTCAGCCGGTTCCGGATCCTGTGGAGGTGGTGGCATGGCATGCTTGCCCGCCCTCCGCCAAGCCACGGCTTCCACCTTGCCAGAGTCGCGCGGCACAATACTAGAGGACATACTGCTCGCCGACCGCGCCCTTCAGGCTGACAGTGCCTTCGGCCTCCAATTGTCTGACAACGGCAATAATCTGCTGCTGGGCGCCCTCCACTTCCTTAATTTTGACCGGCCCGAGCGAGTCCATGTCCTCCCGCATCATCTCGGCGCCGCGCTGGGACATCGATTCCAAGAAGCGGACGCGCAACTGATCGCTGGTGCCTTTGAGGGCCAGGGTCAGCAGCTTGCGGTCAACACGCGAGAGAACCTCCTTGATGCCGCCCGAATCCATCAGCAGCAAGTCTTCGAAGACAAACATCAGGTGGCGAATCGCGGTGGTGGTGTCCTCGTCTTGTTTCTCCAGATCGTTGAGGATGTCCTTGCTCATGCCCGAATCGAGCCGGTTGAACATCTCGGCCACCGCGCGCACGCCGCCATAGGACTCACGGCTGAACTCGCCAAGAGACTTGATCTTCTGGCCGATGATGCTGGCAATCCGTGAAATCACTTCCGGTGAAATGCGCTCCAGGCTGGCCATGCGCATGGAAACCTCGGCGCGCAGTTCCAGCGGCAGCGCTGCCAATAGGGCGGCTGCTTGCGAAGAGTTGAGGTGCGAGAGCACCAGCGCAATGGTTTGCGGGTGCTCTTTGTGGATGAACTTGGCGAGCTGCTGGGGATCGGCCTTTTGCAAGGCGTCAAAACTGGCCGAGTCATTGCCGATCGCCTTCATCAGCCGGTCTACCAGCTTGCGCGCCTGGTCCGGACCGTAGGCATTGAGCAGCATCGTGCGGGCGTAGTCCACGCCGCCCTTGACGACGTAGTTGTGGGCCAGAGTCAACTGATAGCCCTCTTCCAGGACGGCTTCGGCCACCTCCGGCGGGATCGAAGGAAGACGCGCTACCTCACGGCTGAGCGCCGCGGCTTCATCTTCGGTCAGGTGCGACATGACCTCGGCGGCCACATCTGCTCCCATCGCGACGATCATGATGGCCGCCTTACGGACGCCAGTCAATCTAGCGGCGGGCTTTTCAGAATTGGTAATCATACCCGGCCATCCTCGCCATCAATGATCCAGGTCCGGATGATCTGGGCCAACGCTTCTGGGTTGGTCTTACCGACGTCAGCCAAGTGGCTCGCCAGCAGTTCCGTCCGCTTGGAAGAAGCCGACGGGCTCTTGACATTGGCGGTGAGCGACTCCAGCAGAGCTTGCTCTTGAGCTGGATCCAATTTGAGCTTTTCGGCTAGCTGCGCCGCTAGCTGTTTCTCCAGGCCAGGGCCTGCCTCGAGCTGGACGGCCTCCGCCATGGCTCGTAGATCGTGCGATGTCTCGGTTGTACTGGCGCCCTCGACGGCACTCTCTTTCGGTTCAACAGACCTGGCGCCCTCAACCGCTGGTGGACCATCGATAGTCACCTTCCCAACTACGGTCCGGCCGCGGCGAGCGAGCAGGAAGACTACCGCCAGGAGGGCCACCAGGAGCGCTCCGGCCAGCCCGCCGATCAGCATGACATTCCAACCACCTGAGCTGTCTTTCAACCAGGCGGCCGGGCCGATGGGCGCTGGCGCCGCGCCGGGAGCCTGCCAGCTGATGGTCGATTCGAACGGCAGGCTTTCGACCACCACCAAATCTCCCCGGGTCGTTTGAAAGCCAACCGCGGCCGACACGATGTCTCGCGTGGCTTTGAGGCGCTCGGCTGATGGAGGTTCGATGACGCGTTTGGCCTTCGGTCCCGCACCCTCCCAACGCACGATGTGATCGAGCAGCACCGAAACGGAGACGCGACGGACATTGCCCTGAGGCAGACTTGTTTTCTTGACCAGACGGCTGGTCTGGAAGTTGAGATTCTCAGAACGCCGATTCAACCCTTGGCCGGAGCCCCCAGGCCGTGAGGTAGGGCGCGGGAGATTGGAGGCCACGCCTGGCACCCCTTGCGCGGTCTGCGCCGACGCCGTCTCCTCGGAGCGCTGGGAAGTGGTCATTACGCTGGAGTCCGGGTCAAACGTTTCCTCGCTCTGCTCGGTTTGCGACAGGTCGCAATCCACCGACACCGCGGCGCGAAAACGGTCCGGCCCGAGCAACGGTTCCAGCGTGGCGTTCACCTTGGCCAGTAGATCCCGCTCCATGTTGCGCCGGTAGAGCAGCAGCGGTTGGTTGAGCCCTTCATCAAGATTGCCCGATCCCGGCGGACGGGTGAGCAGCGTGCCGTGGATGTCCAGTACCGCCACGCCCTCCGGCGTCAGCCCCTCGACCGCACTGGCAACCAGATGTGTGATGGCTTTGACGTTTCCCGGGGACAGCTTTTGGAAGGGCTTTAGTTTGACCAGTACGCTGGCTTTGGCCGCACGCCGCTGGTCTTCAAACACGGAGTCTTTCGGGGGAGTGATGTGGACACGGCCCTCTTCAATCTCGGCGATGCTGCGGATGGTGCGCTCAATCTCTCCCTCGAGCGCGCGGTGATAGTTGACCTGCTCGGTGAATTCGGTTATGCCGAAGTTATTCCGGTCAAACAACTCAAAGCCGATACGGCCGGACTTAGGGATGCCCGCTGAAGCCAATTCCAACCGCAAATCGTTAAGCAAACTGGAGCGCACCAGCACCGCGCGGCCATTTTCGGCCAGCCGGTATTCGGCGTTCTTTTCCTTGAGACGTGCCACTACTGCGGCACCGTCCTCCGGGGCCAACCCGGAGAACAGGACGGAAAAATCCCGCTGGTCCTGATATCGCAGGAACAACCCGAGGCCGCCCAATACGGCGAGGGCCGCTACCCCGATCGAGATTTTTTGACGGAGAGTGAGACTCTCCCAAAGCCGCCGGATCTGATCCATCGAGACGAGCCTAGAGCTGCATCCTCATGACTTCCTGGTAGGCCTGCACTACCTTGTTCTTTACCTGCAGGAACAAATCAAAGGAAAGCTCCGCTTGTTGCGCGGCCACGGCGACTTTGTGCACCTCCTCTTCCTCACCGAGCAGGAACCGGTTGACGGCCTGATCGGACTGCGCACGGTAGCCCTCCACCCGCCCAATAGCCTCAGAGAAGGCCTGGGCGAAGGAGCCCGGCCCGGTCATGGCGCTACCGGCGGAAGCCCTGGCCGCGCCCTCGGCCAGTTCCGAAACTTCGATTCCCAAAATGGGGCGGAAATCGGGATTGATCATGGCTGCCATAGTTCTATTTCAAGAGCTCAATCGAGCGGTTCAGCATGTCCTTGACCGCCGTCATCGCGCTCACGTTGGCCTGAAAGCCTCGCGAGGCACTCATCAGATCCACCATTTCTTCAGCCGGATTGACATGCGGAAAGCCGACGTAGCCATCGGCGTTTGCATCCGGATGGCCTGGCATGTAACGGAGTTCGGGCGGGCGTTCGTCGAGCAGGAGTTCAGACACCTCTACACCCGTCTGCAATGGGTTCTGGTGCGCCAGTGGATTCATTTCCGTTTCAAGCAGGGAAGCGAACGCCGACCCTGCCTCCACCGATTGAAATACGACATCCTTGCGCCGATACGGGCCTCCATCCGGCGTACGCGTTGTCTCGGCGTTAGCCAGATTTTCGACCAGTACTTCGGTGCGGGAGCGCTGCGCGGCCATACCGCTGGCGCTGACGGAGAGGGACGAAAAGAGGCTCATCCGTTCTTGCCCTCATCGATGGCCATCCGCATCATCCGCGCCTGTTGCTTCCAAAGATTGGTAGCGGCGTTAAAACGCATTGCGTTCTCGGCTAGCATCCGCGATTCCCGGTCCAGATTGACATTGTTGCCATCATTGCGGGCCTTCATGCCCGGCACGTTGACAAGATCTGGTGGCCCGTCCATCGCGCTGCGAAACTCGAATTGGAAGTCAATATCCCGGGTCTTATAGCCGGGTGTAGCCGCATTGGCGATATTGGACGCGGTCACTCGTTGCCGGGCGCTCAGCAGATCCATGTACCGTTCGATGTGCGAAGAGAGGGGAGTCAGGGCCATGCTGAAGCAATGCTATGCATCTAGCTGACCAATCGCGGAAGGCTCAAAAAAGTAGGGTTCTCAGAACGAGATGGTGTTAGAAGCTTGTCGACCGGCGAGATTTTGGCGTTTCGTCGATGACGGACAGGGAAGGGGGGCGGAGGAGAGTAAGGCCAACTCTTGCTCGCCTTTTAATATTCATACCAATCTGAATGGGCCGACCAGCCGGCGCAGCGATGGCATTGGGTGCTGCTCCACCGGTAAAGACAAGACGGACAGACACCGCCGGTATCGAAAGTATGCCAGGCATTGCCGCATTCGCAGGACCAGAGTTCGGATTTACCGGGGGTCCATTCACAGAGGGGGCAGCGAATGCGCGGCCCGCGCAGTCCGGTACTCTCGCCGCTTTCGGTCTCCGTATCGATGGTAGGCCAATCGAGCACAAGAGGTTTTGCCATGGAAGTTCCTTTCGCTGCTGCTTAGCGAGCGACTGCCCACTCGACAACCACCACCGAGACCGGGCGCTCACCGCCACGGATCTGCATCTGTTTAAACCCGCCGGCCTCACTGGGGGTTGCCGAGATCTGCGCGTCGCGGGCGCGGCCGGGATCGTAAACGTACCTAGTGTTCATCCAGCCGTTCTGCGCGCTTCGAGCTTCAGTTACGGCTCCTGCCTGATGGCGAGGCAGAGCGCTGAAGACCGACAATCCGGCGGTGGAAAACTCAGCGGGATAGACGGTGATCCGGACCGGCACGCCCGGCAGCGAACCATTTACGCTGCCCGATGAGGCGCGCCGCCCTTCGATCGTCACGGAACCGCCGGCAGGCAGAAAGCCGGTCCAGAGGAATTTGCCGGAGTTCGGACCGGCATAGCTGGGGGCCACCGGGGCATCGGCGCTCGGGACTTTGACGATCGACGGCGAACGGTCCGAACCAAAGGCGGGTGCCTCGCTCGCCCGCGTGACTGATGGTGGGGATGACGGTTTTGGGGCAGCTTCCTCGGGCGGTGCGAGAGAAGCGGCCGGCTGCTGCGGAGAAACCACGGGCGTTGCGGGTTGGGTTTTTGAAGCGGCAGGCACGTTCGGATCCACAACCGCGGAGCGCTCAGCCGGTCGTTGGCGGCTGGCCAACGCCTCCTTCAGCCACTTAATCCGGTCGGCGAAGATCGAGTTGGATCGAAGCCGTGCGTCCAGCATAGTTTGCAGCTTGCTCTGTTCGACCCGGAGCAGCCCCAAATCGGCGGTATTCATCCGCCTGTCCCCTGCCGCAGGCCCGACGAATTGGGCCGCCGCCGTCAGACGGCTGCGCTTGCCGTCGCGCGCAAGGATCCGAAGTTGAGCTTCCACCAGCCCGCTTCGATTGACCGCCGGGAAAGATCCTGCAGCCAGGCCGGCCGCCGAGATCAACTCAACGGTATCTGACTCGGCGTCAATGATTCGGAGTTCGGCTGAGGCGGCCTCCCGAATCAGCGACGCTTTGGGGTTCCACACCAGCTTTAACCGGTCTGGCCTTCCCTTGAACCGCAGTGCCAATTCCTTAAGGGGCGGAAGTTGTGCCGGTTCGACGATCGAACTACGCCATGCCCACGCCAACAGAGCGATCAGCACGAGCGCCGCCAGCGCGATGGCTCCGCGGATGTAAGCCGTTCGATTGGGCGCTGGCTCGGGGGGGGTAAACAATTCGTCAGGAGGCGTCGGTGCTTCCAGGTCCCCAGCCAGCAAGTCTGGCGGCAAATTTGCCGCGGTCTCCGGCAGTCCACCGGATTTGACCGCCGCAGCCAATCTGCCGACGTCGGAAGTAGCCTCGGGCCCCGGCCCGATTTCGAACGTCCGGAAGCTGGAATCGATGCGTACCGGCCCGCCGTGTTGCGGGCGGAAGAAAAATCCGGCCCGCACTGCTGCGTTCTCCTGCACTCGCAGAACCAGGGCCACCTGCGTTGGCAGCGGGAAGAAGCGATTCCAAACCCGCAGGTCCTCTGGGTTCAGTTGGATCTTGGAATCCCAGCGCGAACGATACCACCCCACCGGCTGGAGTCCCGCCAACTCCGGGTCGCTGGCGTAGGAGTCACACAGTTGGCCCAATTCAGACTCGCCGGCTTCGTTAAACGCCGAAACGTCTGCCGCAGATCCAGCGCCTGGCGCTGGTTGCTGCCAGATCTGGACTCTGGAAGACTCGTCAATCACCGGAACTTCCTTTGCGGCCAAATGGTCTATTCCACAGCTGGCCGGGCGGAAATGGGTGATTTTGGTTTCAGTTTCGGCGCAGGTTCCAAAGAGCGCGCCACCGATCGGACTGGAGCCGCTTTGCCTTGCGCTTTCGGCCAGTCGTGACAGCAATGCGGTTGAGTACACGATGACGAGCTTTCGCCCGGGAATACTCCAAGTGCCGAATTCTTGTTGAGCACGCGTGTAGATCAATGATCCTGGTCCTACGATCCTTTCTGATGATACGAGATGCCTGGAACGACTTTCAAGCTGTACCGGTACCATTCGTTCATGAAGCGTACTAAAAGCCCTCGGGCGGGTAGCGTAAGCTGAGGTATGGATATTCCCATATTCCAAGTCGACGCGTTTGCCCCCCGACAGTTCGCCGGCAATCCCGCTGCAGTCTGTCCGCTCAAGAAATGGCTTCCGGCCGCCACGATGCAGGCCATCGCGGCCGAGAATAATCTGGCTGAAACGGCGTTCTTTGTCCCCGAAGGCGCTGGATTCCGCCTGCGCTGGTTCACTCCAAAGGTGGAAGTGGATCTGTGCGGCCACGCCACCCTGGCCGCGGCATATGTGCTGTTCACCTACTTGCGCTACCGGAAAGACGAGATCGAGTTCGCATCCCGCAGCGGGGTGCTGAGGGTGTCGCGCCAGGGCAAGCGGCTTTGCCTGGACTTCCCGGCCATCCCCTTGCAGCGCTCGTCGCCGCCGCCAGCGTTGATCGAGGGCCTTGGCACGCAACCGTTGGAGGTGTGGAACGCGATGGACTATTTTGTGGTCCTGCCGTCCGAGGACGACGTCCGCGGCATTCAGCCATCGTGGGAGCCACTCGCGCAGGCCACGAGCCGAGGCGTGATCGTCACGGCGCCGGGAAAGAAGGTGGACTTCGTCTCACGCTTCTTCGCTCCGGCGGCGGGGATCAATGAAGATCCGGCCACAGGGTCGGCCCACTGCATGCTGACGCCCTACTGGGCCAAGCGATTGGGCAAGACGTCGATGCACGCCCTCCAGCTTTCGCCGCGTGGAGGCGAGCTATGGGTGAAGTTGCGGGGCGATCGAGTGCTGATTTCCGGCGAGGTGAAGCCTTATATGAAAGGGACGATTACCGTACCGCCCAAAGCTTGACATTTTTGCTCCCGTCGGCGGCCGCAAACCATTTGCCATCCGGTGAGAACGCCACGGTGTTGACGCGATGCTCGGCTTCTTCAGTGCGCACGGGCCGGCCAGAGGCGATGTTCCAAACGATGACCTTCACTGGCGCGCCGAAGGCCATCTCGTTCATACCGCCAG
>JAYTKJ010000656.1:0-2113 GCA_043730365.1 Acidobacteriota bacterium
AGAGCGTTGAGTCGGGTGCTTGCGCGTCCGAACTCGGCAGGCAAAGGCGCGAAAGAGCTCAAACACTTATTCACTCCTTTCCCGGAAGGCCTTCCTCTGACGGCGCTTACCGTGAAGGATACGCGCGATCAGTACGCGCTTGTCTTGGGCAACGTAATAAATGAGGTAGTTGTCCAGCGGGAACTTTCGTACACCCGTGGTAACCAAACGACTCACTTGCCCCATCAACGGATTTTGGCTCAGCATGGCGAACAGATCGTAAAGGCGCCAAAGAAACTTTTCCGCACTGTTAACTCCGCCATGCTCCGCGAATCGATCCCAGATCGCATCGATATCGCTCTGAGCACTCTTGGAAAGGCGGTAAGATCTCACTTCCGTTTGGCTTTGCTTATTTGCGCCGCGGCGCGCGCCTTGCCCCGGCCGATCGCATCCAGGAAGTAGCTCTTTAGCGCAGCGTCATCGTTCAGATCCATGTAATCTCCCATGTCGAGTTGGGAGACGCCTTCCCGAACAGCCATAATCGCGGCTTCATCCTCGCTCTCAAACGCAGTCAACGCGGCGCGGTGCTTTCTGTCTTCTTCTACCGCCTGCATGTGCCGCACGGCATCGCGCACGACCTCACTGGCGTTTGTGTATTCGCCGGCCTTCACCTTGCCCCTGATAAACCGCGCCATGCGCGGCGGAAGCGAAATGTTCATTTGTTCGATAGGCATTGAGATCGTCTCTTCTTCGCTATTGTCCCTCTGCTACGATGGACGCAGACCGGAGAACAGTCAAATGTTGACTGTTGCGATTTAATGGTAGCATTCCCGAAAACGCCAGAGGCGCTGATCGCCTACTCCGCGGGGCAGGAACTGCGGCTTATCTCCCCCAACGGCAAGCGGAACCGCACGCTCTCGAAGGACACCTCACGCCTGGTCGCCGGCGGGAGATTGTTCTCGCCCGACGGCCGGCGCCTGGCGTTGGGGCTTCCGCGCCTGGACCTTTCACCCCGATGGATCTCATATTTATGGTCTGAAGCGCGGCAAAGACAGGCGATGGGAAGTGGGAGCGATCAACGTCGACACGGGCGCCGAGCGCGGCATCTCGACGCTCGATATTCCACCGCAGGCCGATACCCGGATGATGAGTTTCCATCCCGATGGCAAACGGTTCCGGACTTCATTGAGCATGACATCCTCCGATATATGGATTATTGACGGAGTGCGGCCCGATTGAGTCGACGCGCTAGGCTGGCGTGGGCGGCAAGAGAATCTCGTCAAGCGGAATCCGCGCGCCAGGGAGTACCTCGGGCGCTTCCAGGAACTGCCCCGCCATCACATGCTGTATGGAGCCGTCGCGGTGGTAAGCGAGCGCGTGACGGCGCCGGGGCCACAGCACCCAAACCGTCTTTGTTCCGGCTTCCAGGTAATTGCCGACTTTGTCGTCGACATGGGCCGAGGTTTCGTGTGGAGAAATGATCTCGATGGCGAGGTCGGGCGCGCAACGCAGCGCACCGCGATAGCTTTCAGCCGTTTCTAAGGATTGTTGATCGAGCAGGACGACGTCCGGCGCCTGCACGGTCCGCTCGCTCAGCGCGAACGACGTATGGCCGCTGACTCGCAGGTTCGGGAACCGGTTCTTGCAAAGCGCTGAAAGAAAGGACCCGCATCGGATCATAATCTCGTTGTGCGCGAAGCTGGGTGTTGCCATCTCGACGACCTCTCCGTCCAGCATCTCGAAGTCGACACCGGGTCGATCCGGAAGGTCGAAGTAATCATCCAGCGTGAGCAGCGTGTCAAGAGTAGTCATGCCGATACCTGTAATTGTAGACTATCAACTTCGGAGAAACCATGGAAACGTGTAAGCCCGGCGCGCGCATCGGCCCCTATGAGTTGCTATCGCCCATCGACGCGGGCGGTATGGGCGAAGCGAGCAAGCGCGTAGCGTTTCCCCGCCGCCGATCGTCCGGTCTCGATGACCCATGTTGCCGTGATGTCTCTCGAACGAACACGATTTCGAACAGGCCCCTTCGAGCGGCCAGCCCTACTTCAGCCGTTCCTTCAAGCCCCTCCCCGAATCCGCACCAGACTCTTATCGATCGATCGCAAATTCGGCACGCCCGCCAAGCCCA
>JAYTKJ010000657.1:0-11935 GCA_043730365.1 Acidobacteriota bacterium
GAGCCGTTCGCCCCCAGAGCGATGTCGTAGACGTTGTCTTCCTTGGAACTCCACACCGCGTCCACCGAATTATCCGGGTGGATGCGATAGACGGCGGACTTCTCCACACCCGCATATTCGACGATCGCCGCAGCAGCGGGCGCGGCAGTGGGCGACGACTGTGTTGTCGTGGCGGGAGGAGGCTTAGGTTTATCGATGCCGCCTTGCAGAGGCGTAGCAGCGGCCGCGCCCTCTTCAGAAACTGTGACGGTGGTGGCAGTCGTCGCCGTCACTGTCGAGCTGACCTGGGCCCCACCTGACGAAGCGGCGGGCGCGGTTTGCTTGCCCACCGAGCCGCCCATCGCAGCCACATAGATGGATCCATCCGGCGCCGCGATGATTGACCGGATCTCCGGCAGCGCGGCGTCATGCAACACAAACGCCTTGTCTTTGGCCGTGATGCGATAGACCAATCCGTTAGGCTCACTCCCGGCGAGCAGCCGCGCTTGGCGATCCCAGGCGAGGGCGGTGACGTGCGCCTGGCCGGTCTCGTAGAAAACGTCGCCCTGCCCCGCCGCCGTGATCCGGAAAATCTTGCCCTCATCGCCGGTGCCTGCGTAGAGCGCGCCGTCGGGGCCCACAGTGAGCGCCCAGATGTACTTAGCGTTGGGGTTGAAATACTCGGTGGCGGCCGCGTTGCTGGTGCCGTTCTCGAGGCGATAGATCTTGCCGCCGGGTGACGTAGCAGCATAGACACGGCCCGCGCTGTCCACCGTCACGGCAAAGATCTCCGCCTCGCCGGCCGTGAACACGATGGAGGATTTGCCTGCGCGATCGATCCGCACCAGCTTTCCCTTATGCCCCGTGCCCAGATACGTCGAGCCATCCGGCGCGGCAGCGATACTCCAAATCGCCGCTTCACCGGCGAACAACGATTCCAGTTTCGGAGCCAGCGTGACTTGGCCATCGCGAGTCAGCGCCAGGCCCGTGAAATTAGCCTTGAGAAAATCCTGATAGCTGGTCATCTCCCAGGCAGTGGGAGAGGCGGCGGGCAACACTCCGGCGGCGGCTGCGAGCAGCACCGCGCCAAGGACAGCCTTGTTCATTCCTTCACTTCCAGTTGGATCGAGCGCGAACCGGCCACAGGCGCGTCAACCTTGAAATCGAATTCGGCAAGCTTGGAACTCGCTCCCGGCATAGCCGCGCCGGGTGTGCGTTTGAGCAGCAAGGCCAGCGACGGAGGCGGCGCAGGCAGGTTCTGCCCTTGCACGAGGTAGCCCGGATCGGCGCGCCAGATGCGGACGGTCAATGTATCGTTCGGGCGCAAGCCGTTGAGCAGGCGCGAGACCTGCGCGCTGGAGTTAGGCGGCTGCGTAAGGATGTGCGAATAGTCGGCCAGGTTGGTGGACATCGCATCGGTGACCGTGAGTTGCAACGCGCCTTGTGGCGCGCCAGTGGGAACGCGCCAAGTGGCCGAGCGCTTCACTTCCACGCCGCCCGGACCGGTCAACGTCACGTGTAATTCGAGCGGCTCACCGGGCTTCACCACGGTGCGCGAAGTCCAGAATTGATCGATCTGGTATTGGCGTTTGCGCTCGTCGGTATCGATCTGCAGGTCCAGCCCTTTGACGCGAAATTCCGGATAGCCGCTCTGCATCGCATAGCTCAGCGGGATTGAGGCAGCCAGCGAGGAGGGCAAGGGCGCGCCGTTGTCGGCCGAATAAATATTGTCCACACGCACACGCTTGCCGTTGACGAATTCAATCGCGCCGCGCACGGCCACGGTGCCTGAGCCGGCGGTGCGTTCAGTAGCCTCAATGGCCGAGTACATCGCCATCTGCAGAAAGAAGGGCGTCAGTAGGCGGTCTTCTACCAGGCTGAACTTGTAGTTCTGCCGGCGATTGACCGCGAGTGAAACCGGCACCAGCGCGGCCTTGCGACCGATTTCGCCAGCGACGGCGGCGCTGTAGTCTCCCGTGATGGAGCCCTGCCATTCCTTGGAAGCCGAGATCTTGAACGAGGTATTGACGTTGGGCAGCAGAGTGAGCACTTCACTGCGCGAGAAGGGCAGGCTGGTGGGGCCGACGGCGAGAAACCGGTGGCCGAAGGCGTAGACGCGGTTGCCGTCGATATGCGTGATGGTACCGTCGGCGGCGACGTTCAGGTCACCGGTAACAAGTTGCACGCTGATCATCGAGCCCGGCGTCAGCCGCTTGCCACCAGGAAGCGCGGACGCCGCCGCGTTGCCGCCCAGCGTTCCCTGCATCGGTTCCAGGCCGAGTGCGCGCAACTGGGGCGCAAAATGTTCAAGCGTCGAAGCGGTGAATCCGGCAAGGGAGAGGGGCGTGGCGACTTCGATCAACCGCGCTCCACCGCCCACTTCATACGGCTTGGCCACCAGGTCTTCCAGCTTGGCAACGTTGAGCGCGCGGCCTCCGGCACCCACGCGCAGCATCTCTTCAATAGGACGAATGCCGGCGATCGGCTCTTTAGAGAAAGCAAACGAGAGCGCGACGGCCCCCATCAATCTCCCGTTCACGTAGACCGGACTGCCGCTCATGCCCTGCAGCACACCCGATTTTTCGAGCGGGCCGCCGGAAAGCCGCGCCAGGATGATGGACTGTTTGGGGCCGGCATTTTCCAGCACCCCGAGCACTTCGACTTGAAAATCCTCGACGCGGTCACCTTGAAAAATCGTCTTACCGATGCCGCGCATGCCCTGCCGAACTTCGCTCAACGGCAGCAGCGGAGTCTGAGCGGCGGCGTTGAAAACCGCCAGGAAGATGGGAAGGAAGAGGAGGCGGGCCACGATGAGTGAGACGCCTTAGCCGCGTGGGCCGTTGCTTTCACCACGCCCGGCCAGCGGACGGACCAGCGCGCCGCCGCACACGGCTACGCCAGTGTTGAGCAACGCGTTGAGAAAATTGTAGAAGACGCCGTAGACCATCTGCTCACTCACAGGCTGGCGGCCCGGCATCTTGAAGCTGGAGGGCAACTCCTTGTTGATCTGGAGACGGATGGCGGTGGGGAGCACGTAGCCGCGCGCGTCTTTCTGATTGGCCACGGTGATGGGCGTCTGCAAAACATTGGCCGTTTGTCCATCGACATAGAACTGGCAGCGGGCGAACCAGCCGAGGTTGCCGGGGTCCCGGGCGTCGAACAGTAGCAGTGGCGACTGACGGCCAGTCGCAGTGGCATGAACGGTGAGCGTGCGCGGGGAATCGCGAATTTCAAATTCCAAGCCCATCTGCTTGCAGATGTCTCCCAGTACCTCGGTATCGAGCTCGAGGTAGAGCATCTTGTGGCCTCCGGCCTGGAGTATTTGCATCCGTTCTCTCAGTCTAGCGCCTTCGCCCGCGTTCGGATGCTAATTTGATGGAGTTGGTTTGATCACGATTCTAGGTAAGGACCTGATTCGTGCCGGGGAGACTACGGGCGATGCTCCCTTTCCCGGCCGGCTGGAACGTCCTGCGCGTCCTACTCGGCGGACAGAGCACGCAATTGCTGTACGTGTCTCGCAGCCAGGTCAACGCCCAGATTCCGTATGGTCTGCTTGGCAGCAACGTGCTGGAACTGGAGGGGCCCAATGGAACAATGACGAAACAAGTCTCGATTAGTGAGACTGCGCCAGCGGTCTTCTTGGTGATTCACCACGATCGGAGGCTTCCGGCAATCCTCCATGCCCCGGGTGGCTTGGTGACAACCGAGTCGCCTGCCGCCGGCGGTGAAGCGCTCTCCATCTATCTAATCCGGCCTTGGGGCGGTGTCGCCCGTGCTTCAGGCGGGTTTTGCGGCACCTTCGGGCATCTTGTACAGCCAACTCCCCGGCACGGGTGACGGTTGACAATCAGCCGCCGACGTGCTTTTTGCGGGCCTGGCGCCGGGCTTGGTCGGCGTGAATCAGATCAACTTCATCGTCCCGCGCGGAGTTGCAGGAGAACGGGTGTTGAGCATCACGGCGGGGAGCGCCAGCTCCGCGGCGCTGGTCCATTACTGCCGTTGAATCTGCCGAGCAACTCCCGGACAGGGTTAGAGGCGGCGCCGCGCCGCAAGAAGTACGAGGCTCGCGGCGGCCACCATCCATCCGCTGCCCGGCTCCGGGATGAAGAAATTGACCTCCACCGGATTCGCCAGCGCGTCGCTCAACTCTCCGGAGATCGTAATCGATCTGTACAGCGTCGGCAGCTCCACATCGCCGATGGGGGGCGAAGGATCAATGATCTTGAATAGCATGGTCAACAGCACGAAGTCCGAGGTCTGTCTGGCGTAGAGTTCATCAGGGCTGAGTAACGACACCTCCACTAACCGGAATATCCGCTCACCGCCTCCGGGCGCCGGAGAATCAACCAGGACGAAACTCTCGAAGCCTGCGCCGAGTGCACCCTGGGTAAACCAATCCCAGAGGGCCAACCCCGCCCCTTCGAAGGTAAATGAAAGGTCGTAGGCTCCCAGGCCGGGAGGAACAGCCAGTTGGGAAACGAGAACATCAAGCGTGACGATGTCACCGTGATGGCCAGAAAAGGAACCTGGAAAAACAATTTGCGCTGCTGGAGCCCCAGGCGCGAAGAGCAAGGCAAACGCTAATGCCGGTAGTAGTAAGCGCGTCATCTGAATCTCCTCGGGTCTTGCGGATTAGAGCGCACAATATGGCTTCGAACAGAGCAACGAAAGCATCCGGGCATCGAGAACGGTAATGGCGCCGTCATAGTCAAGATCGCGCGGGTCATTTGGCCCGCTCGGCGGTTTGCCGATGCCGTCGACCAGGATGCTCAGGTCGGTTCGATTGACGAGTCTGTCGCCGTTCAGGTCGCCTGGAAAAGGAATGGGCCGAGTGACCGGTCCCCCAGAAGCCCAGGCTTGAGGCGTGACGCCAAGACAAGCGGTGGGTTGGCCGGTTAGGGCCGTCTGGCCGGAATAGTAGTCCCGAGTAAACCCCGCTCGATTATTATAGATTGAATTCGGAACCGGCCCGGCATCGTCTTCGTCAATCAACACATAGGGAGTGCCAGTACCGCAATGGACGTACATGCCGGGGCCGATGTGGTTATCCACTGGGGGTTTTGGCGCAGTTCCCGCCGCGTCATAGTAAAAGAGAATGGAGTGGCCCCATTCGTGCTTGAATGCGTTGCGATGGGTGGAAGGCAGCACCGCCAGCGTGAACGTCGAAAAGGCCGTGTTGGTGCCCCTGTAGAACGCAAGCCCGCCATAACAGCCGAGCTCAGCGGGGGAATTCGTCTCAGAGTCCCAACCTTTGCCTGTCCAGATGGCAACGACGGAGTCATACCGCCCACCAACGTCTGGGCCGATGTCATCCGGAAATGGCCAGTAGCCGGTACCGCCGCAGATCGGCGTCAATCGGGTGAGGGGCTGGGTTCTCACGGCGATGGTCAGCACCGGTTTCATGGCGCCTCCGTTGAGCGTGGGAACGTCCGACTCGAAGAAGCGCTTTGACGCCTCAATCGCCAGGGCTTGTTCTTCGGGCGTCATGGCCGTGGTGACATGGTGCCGCTGACCGGCAGAGTCTGAGTAGGAGAAATCGACCTTCGTGTAAACGAGAACATGAACCTTCCACCGTGGGTTCGGCCGTGCCGGGGTGCCCGCGTAGGCTGGTGTCAAGGCAAGCACAATCGCGGCAAAGGTTCGGGTCATGTCTACGTTGTTGCAAGCGGGCTGCCAAACCGCAAGCGACGACCTCCAAAGGCGCTCGGAAATCGTCCCGATCAGCCAAAGCCAGCCGCAGAAAGCCTTGCGAAAGAGAATGGAAACAACAAGAAGCGTGACAAACAGGACCATCGCCGCAGGGCGGATTTCCGGAACGCGCCCCGGTCTGCAGAAGGTAGGAAGCGTTCATCGTCGCGGCGATGGGCAACCAGCACTCGACGCCCGGGGGCCGCTCCACTCGCATTCCGCCCTGCTCAAAGTAGCGTGCGAAACAGTAGAACTGGACGCCGATCCACAGATTCAGCGGGAGAAAGGCGCCCTGGACGAGTTGGCGGATTCGTGGGGACAGATCAGGCGCTGTTCTACCAGTCCACGCCACTTTCACCACGCCTGAAGTTTGACACCGCAGACGACCTCGTGTCGGTGACTAACGTCGCACCAAGCCGCTCAAAGCTCCGTTTCCGCCTCGCTCTCCAAGCCCATCAGGTTGATAATTTCCACCGCCCGCCGCTCAATCTTCAGCAGACCCTCGGATTGAAACCGGCCCAGATTGCGCGAGACCACTTCCCGCACGGTCCCGAGCCTGATGGCCAGTTCTTCCTGAGTCTCCTCCAATTGAAACGTCGGCCCGCCGCCCAGTTTTGCCCTTTCCAAAAGGTGGAGCGCGAGCCGCTGCCGGATCGTGCCGAACGTGACGCGCTCGGCCAAACCGACCAACTGCCGCAGCCACCTCCCGAACACTCGTAGAAACCGGAGTGTCAATCCTTTAGGCATTCAGCGCTGCCTCGCAACCGTTTGTACAACCACGCCTTCACAAACCGCAGATCCCGGTCCGCCGTCGCCTTTGACACGCCGGCCAACTCCGCGGCTTCAACGGTGGAGCAGCCCAGGAATGCTTCAGAACCGGCATTTCAACCTTGCGCGGCTCAAGGCGCGCAGCCTCGCCCACCCGGGTTCAGCGCTGCCGCAACATCCCGCTGGTGTTGCGCTTGGGCACGGACCCGACGGGAATGGTTTTCACAACCTGCATTGAACGGTTATCCACCACCACGGTGCTATCAGCTCCCGCCACCGCGACATAGAGGCTGCGGCCGTCCGGCGGGATCGTCAACCATTCCGGATGCGAGCCCACTTTAACAACCTTCAACAGTGCGCAGTCCGGCAGCGAATAGGCAGCAACATAGCCGTACCACTTGCTGGCGACCCAGAGGACTCTGGCGTCCGGTGTGATCGCTAAGCCGTGCGAAGGCGAACCCTGAATGCCCTGGGTTTCCCGTTCTTCACCCGGCGGGTCAGGTAACGTGACTCGGCGAATCTCTTTGCGTGTGGCAAAGTCAACGAGGGCAAACCCATGAAAATTGGAAAGCTGAACGACGATCTCTTTGGTGGATCCGTCCGGATTGCGGGTGAAGGCCATGGGCCGGATGCCGGCGCTGAGCGTCAACGTCCAGGCCAAAGAATTGGTGGCGGTGTCAATCACGTTGATCGTACTGGCCGCGATGGAGCCGGCGACGGCGTACTTGCCATCTGGCGTCACGTAGACATTATGAATCTCGCCTTTCACCGGAATCGTCTTCACGTTGGTAAGTGACGCCGTATCGATGACGTCCACCGCGCCGGGCGCTTGGCGGATTCCCACATAAACGAAGGCGCCGCCGTTCGGGCTCACGTCGACGTTATTCGGACGCCCGCTCAACGGAATTCGCTTGACCACCCTGAAACTGCTGGCTTCCACAATGTCGAGCGTGACGAGGGATTCGTTGGTCACGTAGATCCTGGCCCCATCAGGTGAGATCACGAGGCCGTGCGGCACCTCGATGCCCTCAATAACTCCCGTCACTTGATTGGTGCCGGGATCGATGACGTGAATGTTGTCGCCCGCAGCGTTTGACTGCAGAACCCGCACGGCTGCCGTGGCCGTGCCTTTGGCCTGGCCTCGCACCCAACGAGCCAGCGTCTGCCACTCTGGATCGCTTTTGGATTTCCAGTGCTGGCCACCGGCGTGAAAGTGATCGCCACCGGCGTCGGCCGCGAGGGGATGCCGAAGGAAGGAGCTTTTGTCCGGATTACCCGGCACGACAAACTGCTTCCACACCGCAAAGTTTTGGCGCGATTGTTCTTCGTCCCACGTGTCGGCCCCCGCTTTCAGAGGCTGCAACGGCGGGCTGCCATGCCGGTGGCAAGTCACACAGCGCGCATGACCAGGGCGTTTGCGCAACAGGATGGGCTGCACGCTTTCCTTGAAAAACGCATAGTCGAGCGTGGGCGGGACGACCGCCGGAAGATTGGGTACCAAGGTTGGATCGTACGTCGCACCCGCCGAAACTTGCACCATGGTGATCCGCATCTTGGTGGGAAAGAACCTTTCGTGGTCGGGCCGGCGATGGGCGTGGCCTCGGCCTCCGCTATTGTCCTTGATGACCAGGTCCATCTGCTTGATCCCCTGCTGCCACACGATGGCGTCGTTTTCCCACCATGACGTCATGGGAACGTCCTGCTCGTAGACGCCTTTTTCGCGGTAGAGCCCGGTGCCGGTGCAACCGTAACCATTGCCCTGCCCCTGATTCGGGATGTAGCAAAGCGTCCAGGTGGTTTCCTCGCCGCCGGCGGGTTTGTCGATCACCTCGGCACGGATGTGGACGGTGCCGTTGCGATAGTCGACAGGCGATGTCCAGTCCGTGGGCCGATTTGGATTGAGAGCCGCGCCCTTGACGTAGTAATGCGACTTACTCGGAGTGGAGTTATCGGCGTCGGCCTTGGTGTAGGTGAACGTAACATCGAAGAGGACGAACTGCTCGGCGCGGCCGCTCAATGAGGACGCGGCCATTAGTGTGGACAGCAGAGTGATTTTGTTTATAGCCATGGCTTTCGTTCTACAAGCCCGGCTTGGGCGGCTTTACGGCAGTCCAGGGGAAAAAGCCCTTGCGGCGGACTTGGCGGCGATACACACGATCACCGGCGGTAGCGTAGAGCCACTCCAGGCCGGGTCCACCGAAGACCACGTTCGACAGGGAGCCCGCGTGCGGCTTGCTGATAATTCCCACCACTCGGCCTGGTTGATCGCAAATCTGCACGCCGAGGCGCGTGGCGACGTACAGGTGGCCATCGGTGTCAACGGTCATGCCGTCGGCGTAGCTTTGGCTGGTTTCGTCCGGCGTCTCCAGGCCATAGAACGGTTGGCCGTTGGCCAGTCCGCCGTCGGGTTGAATCTGGAAGGACCAGACCCACTTGTTGCGGAAGTCGGCCACCATGAGCAGCGATTGATCGGGCGACATGACCACGCCATTGGGAAACTCAAGACCTTCGTGCACCGCCCGCTTGGCGCCCGTGTGCGGGTCCACGTACCAGACCTTCTTCGTGGGCGGCTCGGTGAAATAGATCGCGCCATTCTTTAGCACTACAAGGTCATTGGAATTCACTTCCTCAGCATGCACTTTCTCGCCGGTTCCGTCCGCGGCCCAGGAGACGATGCGCTTGCGCCCGTTCTGGCACGCGTACAAACGGCCGTCGGGACCGAACATCAAGCCGTTGGCGTTGCCGGTGTCTTCTTTCCACGGCGACACCTTGCCGTCCGGCGCGATTTTGTGAATCTTTGACGCCGGCACGTCGGTGAAGAAGACGTTGCCGTCTTTGTCCACGGCGGGCCCTTCGGTGAACTGGTGGCCGCTCGATAGCATTTCCCAATCCTTCCCGGGCGTCAGGATCTGCGTGATGTAATGGCGGGGCGAGCCGCCCTCGGAGGCCACGATCGGCTTGCTCCAATCGCGCCACAGCCAACGCAGCGCGTCCGGCATCAACGGACCGCCTTGCTTCATATTGTGGCCTTCCTCGCCGATCGTGAAGGTGGCATCGTAGCCGGCATATTGGAGCGCACTAGCCAGGTCTTCATTGCCAATAAACCAATGTCCGGAATAAATGTTTTGATCGTTTCGCCCGTCCTGCATGTAGACCCGCAGCGGCTTGGGCTCTGTCTTGCGGACGAGCGAGGCGTAAACGTGGCCGCCGCGGAGATTGGTGTAGCTGCCGATGAAGCTGAGGACACGCCGGAAGGCATCGGGACGGCTCCAGGCCGCGGTAAAGGCGGCAATGCCGCCGGAGGATGAGCCGGCGATGGCGCGCAGATTCGGGTCCTGCGTGAGTGTGTAGCTCTTGCCTACTTCGGGCAGGATTTCATCGATCAGGAAGCGCGCGTAGCGGTCACCCAGAGCGTCGTATTCGTGGCTCCGGTTGTAGCGGGCCTCGGCATCGGGGGACAGCGCCGGCATCACGCCCGGATTGATCATGATTGCGATGGTCACAGGCATGTCTCCTTTGGCGATGAGATTGTCGAACACCACGGGAATACGGGAGTGGCCATCGTCTTTAACGTAACCGGAGCCATCCTGGAAGACCATCACGGCGGCGGCCTCGCCCGGTTGGTATTGCGCTGGGACGTAGACCCAATAGTCGCGCGTGGTGCCGGGGTAGGCCTTGCTGTTGGACCAAGTGTGTTGGGTCACCTTGCCCTGCCTCACGCCGGGCTGGCGCGAGGAGTCCGGGCCGTAGGGATACTCGGCGGCGGAAAGCAGAGCGACGGCGAGCAGCGTGAACAGCGTGGGGCGCATATGAGGGAAATGGTATCGCGAAAGCCATATGCGAGAATGAGAGTTCCCCTGGAGCACCGCTTTTTTCCATGCATGATTTGACTTACTTCCGGAACAACCTCGAGGCCGTCGCGGCCGGACTGGCTCGGCGCGGCTTTGCGATCGACGTGGAGGAGTTCAGCGCGCTGGATTCGCAGCGCCGCGCGGCTTTGACCGAGTCCGAGCAGCTCAAATCGGAAAAGAACAGCGCCAGCAAAGAGATCGGCAAGCTCAAGCAGCAGGGCGCCGACACCACCGAGGCGCAGGCAAAGGTGCGGGCGATGGGCGATCGGGTCGCGTCACTGGAAAAAAACGTCGAAGAGTTGGACGGGGCCTATCGTGACAGGCTGGCGCGGATTCCCAACTTGCCGCACGAGTCTGTCCCGGAAGGCAAGAGCGCTGAAGACAACGTGATGGTTCACGCCTGGGGCGACAAGCGCTCGTTCGATTTCACGCCCAAGCCCCACTGGGATCTCGGCCCCGAACTCGGCATCCTGGACTTTGAGCGCGCCGGCAAAATCACTGGGGCACGGTTCGCTGTCTACTTTGACCAGGGCGCCCAACTCGAGCGCGCGCTCACCAACTTCATGCTCGACACGCACACGCGTGAGCATGGCTACCGGGAGGTGCTGCCGCCGTGCGTGATCAACTCGGCGAGCCTCTACGGCACGGGCCAATTGCCCAAGTTCGCCGAGGATCTATTCAAACTCGAAGGCACCGACTATTGGCTTGCGCCCACGGCTGAGGTGCCGGTGACCAATCTATTCCGCGACGAAACGCTTGACGCCGCGGAACTGCCGATCAGCTTCTGCGCGTTCACATCTTGTTTCCGAAGCGAAGCCGGCTCTTACGGGCGCGATGTGCGTGGCATCATTCGCCAGCACCAGTTTCAAAAGGTGGAGCTGGTGAAGTTTGCGCGCGCCGATCAGAGCTATGAGGAGCTCGAGAAGCTCACAGCCGACGCCGAGGATATCCTCAAGCGCTTAAAACTTCCGTTTCGCCGCATGGCTCTCTGCACGGGCGATATGGGTTTTTCGAGCGCTAAAACGTACGATCTTGAGGTCTGGCTGCCAAGCCAGAACGAGTACAAGGAAATCTCTTCTTGCTCAAACTTCGAAGCCTTCCAGGCCCGGCGCGCCTCCATTCGCTGCAAGACCGGCGGGAAGAGCGAATTCGCGCATACGCTCAACGGCTCAGGATTGGCGGTGGGCCGCACGTGGGTGGCGATCGTCGAAAACTACCAGCAAGCGGACGGCACCGTGGTGGTGCCCGACGCCCTGCGGCCGTACCTGAACGCCGAGCGCATCTCTAAACGCGGCAAAATAGGGTAGTTACGCATCCCGTCGCGAAGTGGCTCCTCGTACTGTTGGGACGGGATTCTTCTGGCGCCAGGATTGCGTAATGCTGTGAGTAACCGGGATTGGTCCGGCTTCATTGTAAGGAGAGTAAGAAAATGAAAATCCGTTTCGCGCTTTTGACAGGGCTAGCTCTGGGAATTGCTTTGGCTCCGATGACGCTATCGGCGCAGGCTGTGGACAAGGCGGCTGCCAAGACAGCCGATGCTGCCGCAACTGCCGCCAAGAAGACCAAGGAAGTCGCCCAGACCGGCGCGGCTAAGACCGAGGCCGCCGGGAAGAAGGTCGCGCACAAGGGCGGACCGACGCAGAACGCTT
>JAYTKJ010000658.1:0-8113 GCA_043730365.1 Acidobacteriota bacterium
GTCAGGCGGCGATTGACGTTCCAGGCGTCCTGGAAATAGACGTTCCAGTGGGTGTGGGTCGAAGTCGGCCGCACGTTGCGCGGCGCGTTGCCGCCCGAACCGGTGCCGAGTAGGAACGAGGCGATCGTGTTCCCGGAGGCAATGTTGCCGCGGACGTCGGGATCGGGGCCGGCCGTAAAGAAGCGATCGAAGTTGAAGTTGGCCGCCGATGTCTCGGTCAGGCCGAGGAAGAACTTCTCTTCGAAGACGCCGAACTTGAGCGAGTGCGAGGTCAACTGCTTGGAGGCGTGGGCGCCAAAGCTCATCGAGGCGCGGGTGGCCCGTGAATAATTGCTGCTGCCTGGGCCATAGTAACCCGTGAGCCCGAAGCCCGGCGTTTGCGGCACGTCGATCTGTCCGGCAAACGATGACGGAAAGCCTAGCTTGGTGACGTCCGTGCCGAACGAGACCGGATAGACGAACTCGGTAAACTTGCCAGCGCCGATCAACACATTAACGACCGTGGTGGGGTTCAGGATGAAGGTGTTGCCGAGGGCCGTGGTCCAGCGTGGCGTAGATCCGATGCGGCTGTTCTCTACTTCAACCGGGAACACCAACGCCGGCGTGCCCAATTGCGGCGACCTGGTGAAGCGTCCGAACAGCGTATGCTTGGTTGAGCTGACCCAGTCAACGCGCCCGTCATAGCGGTCACTTTCGAACCTGCTGCGCAAGCCACCCGTGACGAAGTTGTCGAGTTGGGCGGGCGTGCGGCCGATTCCGGTGGGATCGGGCAGCAGCCGCAACACGGACTGTGCCACCGGATCCAAGCGCCCCGCAGGGATGCGGTTACCGGCAAAAGGCGTGCGGGCGAACTTGCCGGGGTTGTTGGGATCGGGGGCAGTGGTTAGCGGATCAAACACATTGACCTGGCTGCCGTCGGGATTCAACGTGCGGCTAAAGTCGCCTTGACGCTCTGCCGTCGTGGGCAACGTGGTGACGCGCGTCGCCGGCGAGCCTTCCCGAAGGAAATCGGCGTTGAAGAAGCCGTAGATGTTCTTGGCCTTCCAGATGGGGCCGCCCAGGTTGCCGCCAAATGTGTTGCGACGGAAAGGAAACTTCTTGACGTTGTTGCGATTGTTGAAGAAGCTGTTGGCGTCCAGCGCCGAGTTGCGCAGATACTCCCAAGCCGTGGCGTGATACTTCTGGCCGCCGCCGCGGGTGGTGATGTTGATGACGCCGCCGGCGGTGCGGCCGAAGCGCGCGTCATAGGTATTGCGGATCACCTGAAACTCGCTCACCGTGTCGATGCTCGGCGTGGCGATGGCGCCGCCCCAGTCGCCGCCGGCGATGTTCATGCCGTCCACCAGCACGCCCACCGATTGGCCGCGCCCGCCGTTGATCGAGAAGCGATTCTGATTCTGGTCGGTCGTCGATCCGGAGATTCCCGTGCGTCCCGCCACCACGCCGGCTTGCGTGTGCAGCAGCACCAGCGGATTGCGCGCCACGGCGGGAAGTTCCGTCACGGTCTGCGCCGAAAGAGTGGCCATCTGATTGGCGGTCTGGGTGTCGACGCCGCCGCTTTCGGCGCGCACTTCGACAGACTCGGTAACCTGTCCCACCACCAGCGCCACGTTGATCTCCAGGCTCTGGCTGGGCAATAGCTCGATGTCTTTGGCGACATACTCGCGGAAGCCGGCCTGCGTCACCTTGAGGGTGTACTTGCCAGGAGCCAGTTGGGAAAACGTGTAGCGGCCGGTGGCGCTGGACTCTACGGCCCGCGTCTCGCGCGTTGCTTCGTTGGTGATGCTGACTTTGGCGTTCGATACTGGCGCGTTGCTCGCGTCAGTAACTACGCCGGTGGTGGTGCTGGTGAACGTCTGGGCCATTAAGGCCGATGCGACGAGGATCGCGGCCAGGAAAATCTTCATGGAAACCCCTTCGGAGATACCGGATTGATGACCAGTATATCGCGGGGCGGAACGCCGAGGGCGTTATCCAAACAAGGGCGCGATCTCTTTACTTGGCTGAATGCGCGCGGCGGCAAACGGTTCAATATAGTAGAAGTCGCGGCCCGACGGGGTGCCGCTGATTTTCTTAGTCCAATCGATACCCATGGCCGAGTAAACCGTGGTGACGATATCTTCCATGTAGATTGAGCGCTTCAAATCCCAGCCGGTTTCAACCACCTTGGCGCCCGTCGCGTCGGTCTTGCCGATGATTTGGCCGCCCTTGACGCCGCCGCCGGCGATCATGGCCGTCATGGCGTATTGATAGTGATCGCGGCCGTTCAAGCCCGCATTGAGGTCGCCCGGGGTGCGACCGAACTCGCCCATCGTGATCACCATGGTTTCATCCAGCAGCGAGTGGCCATCGGGCCGCTTGCGCGTGGCCAGGTCTTCCAGCAGTGACGAGAGGGCGTTGTCCAAGTCGTGCGAGTGTTTGTAGAAGTTCTGTTGCTTGTAGATGTCCTTGTGGTGATCCCAACCGCTTTGCTGCAGGAAGATGAATCGCGTGCCGGCATCGGCTTCGATCAGGTTACGCGCAATCACGCAAGCGTCACCGGTGATGGTGCCACCGTAGCGCGCTTTCTCTTCTGCCGACGCCTCAAACAGCTTGCCGGTGCGGGGATCGGACATCAGCTTAACGGCGCCTTCGTAATGGTCGTTGTAATCGCGGTAGGCCTTGGCCTGGAGCGACGAGTCATTTCGCAGGCGCGCGTCGAACGTTTTCAGTAACTGCCAGCGGCGTTCGAAATCCGCTTTAGTCGAGGGCTCCGGCGAGTAAGCCGACAAGCTGGTGTTAGTGTCGATATGAAACGGTGAATAGGAAGCCGGCAGAAATCCGGACTTGAGCAGTCCGGCCTGGTTCTGTGTAACGTTGAGCGCCACATAGGGCGGCAGAGTGTCGGACGGGCGGCGCTGCGAGGCCAACTCCATCGCCACCACCGAGCCCACCGGCGGAATCTCTTTCTGCAACGCCGGATTCAGCGCATGGCCGGACTGCACGTAGTATTGCGCGCGGCCATGCACGCTATCCCAGGCTTCCATCGAGCGCAATAGCGTTACGCGGTCAAGCTGCTTGGACAGTTTGCCGTAAAGCGACATGGGCCACTTGACGCCGGGCCGCACTTCCTTGATATCAAAATCCGGCGGCGTCCACTTGCCTTCCTTAAGGTCCCAGCCGTCCACATGGCTCTGCCCGCCATCGAGCATGACAAAGATGCAATTGCGCGCCGTCCCGCGAGGCTTGGCGGCGGCCGCGGTGGCGCGCTCCGGGTTCAGCAACGGCAGGAACCAATAAGCACTCAGCGAAACGCCGCCCAGGCGAAACGCTTCGCGGCGCGTGAGAAAGTCATCCATCCGGGACATGTTCATACCCTCTAATAGTTGAAAACGAATTCCACTTTGTTCAGTAGCAGCCACTGAAGATCTTCGTAGCCTTGCTTGCCGCGTGTCGCCACCAGATCCTTGGACATAGCCAGTTCGTTGGCGGCAGGCTGGCGCTGGAGAAAGCGCGTAAACAGCCGCGCTACGTTCTCATCGGCCGTGCGCTTTTCATCCAGTAGCTTGGCCAGATAACTGCCCGGTTCGGCCTTCACCTGCCGAAGCACGAAGGGACTATTCATCAGCAGCACGGCCTGCGTGATGTCGCCGTCGTTGGTGCGCTCGGAGTATTCCCGGTTGGTCTGCCCGAACGCTTCAAGGAAAAAGTTGATGTCCTTGAGCATCGGATTCTTGCCTTTGAAATCTTCGGGCGAACGAGTCTCGGTGGCGTACTTAGCCTTGAAGTCCGTGCCCCGGATCGGCACGTCGGTATGGAGCCCGGTGGCGGCGATCATTGAATCGTGGATCTCTTCGGCCTTGAGCCGGCGCACGAATTTGCGGGCGTAGTAATCGGTGTACGTGCCCTTCCACTCACCGGGGAATTTCGACGAAAGCTGGTAAGCGCTGGACTTGGTGATGAGCTTGAAGAGCCGCTGCAGATCGTACCCGTTGTCCATGAAATCCTTGGCCAGCGCTTCCAGCAGTTCCGGGTGAGACGGCTGCCCTTTCCATCCCGCGGGCGCGGATTTGTCGTTGAGGCGGTTGAGATCGAATTCAAAAACCGGGTCGACAATTCCGGCGCCCATGAATTCGGCCCAGAACATATTCACCGTGGCGCGTGCAAACTGCGGATGGCTGGTAAGCATGCGCGCATACTCGGCGCGGAGCGGCTTGGTGGGGTCCGGCTTCTCGCCGGTTAGCATGAACTGCGGCTCGATCGCGCCGGCGCCCTTCCGTGGAATCCGGACCACTGTGCGCGCCGTGGCGTCATAGCCGGGGCCGTTGTCGTCAATCGAGTATTCGTCTTGCGTCGTCGCGACTTCGGTGCGCCTCAGGATGCGCGTTTTGCCGAAGAACGCCGCCATCTTCCACAGCTCTTCGCGCTTGCGCTCGGTGAGATAGGTGTTGATCTTCTCCAGGTGATTGCGGCCGTCGTGGCAGGAGACACATTGCAAGTCGATACCGAGAAAGTGTTTGGCCGTGTGAATTGCCAACTCGTCGGATGTATCTTCGTGGACTGTGTCTTCGCACTTCAGACCGATTACCACCCAACGTGCCAGATAGCTGGCCGGGCCCACGTACCAGTTGCTGACGGCGTTGGCGGTGAGCATGTCCGTCACCATCAGGTTGTACGGCCGGTTTACCTGGAGGTTGTCGTAGAGGTAGCGGTAATAGAGATTCTTGCCCTCGTTGCCCACGCGATTGGCGGCAGCCATGGACAGATCGCCCAGCCAATAGGTCCACTTGGCGCGATACGGAGCCGCGCCGATGAGCGAGTCAATCAACTTGTCGCGCTTGCCGGATTCAGACGAGGCGACGAACTTGCGCAGCTCTTCGTCGGAGCCGATGCGCCCCGTCAGGTCCAGGTGAATGCGCCGGAAGAACTCAGCATCGGTCGCCAGCGGTGCGTGCGGCACCTTGTCGCGCTGCATCTTGCCGAAGATGTGCTCGTCGATAAAGTTGCGGCGGGCCACGGGCTCGGCGGCAGTAGCGGCGGACGGTCCGGCGATCTGTTCGGTGAGGCGCGCGGCTTTTTCGCGCTGGCTGGCGGCGGCGCGGTCAACGATCGGGTGATCCTTGGGCAGCGGCTGCTGCGCCGATAGGACTAGGCAAAGGCCTGAGCAGGCGAGGATGGCGGGTGAAACTTTGGCGCGCATGGTTTTCGTTGAACTGCCAATATTATCCTCATTTTTCGGCTCAGCGTGGGCCCTGGTACGGGAAGCGGTTGATCTCGGCGATGCACGCCGAGAGCGCCGACAGCAGCGAGTCTCCCCAGCCGGCTGGCGTCACCGGCAAAGTCTGCTGATTTGTTTCCTTGTCGGCTTGGGCAAAGAACGCCATCAGGCCGCTGGTGGGCTTGGCGAATTCCTTGACGGTGATCCGGAATTCCACTTCGCCTGCCGGTTCCTTCTTCACCAGTGAGAAGAAGTGCAGCATCGCCACCTCGCCGGACCCGCCCTCTTGTGCAAATTTCCAATCGCTCATATCGATTCAGTATAGAGCCTCACTTGTGCGCGATCCCCGGTCTACAGTATCCTTGGCCAACGATGCAGATTACCCAAAGAAAGATCGAACCTGATATTGCCGTCGTCGAACCCGTCGGCCGGCTGACGCTGGGACGCGAGACGCAGGCTTTTGAAGCGCTGGTGACCGGACTGATCACGGCGGGCGAACGCAAGATCGTGCTGGACCTCAAGTTATTGGAGTACATCGATAGCGCGGGCCTGGGTGTGATTCTCAGCGTGGCCAGTAAGGCGAGGCAGGCGGGCGGAGCGGTGCGCCTGGCCGGTGTGGGTACCCGTGTGATGCAGGTGTTGAAGCTCACCCGTACCGACGCGGTGCTCTCTCTCGACGCCGATGTCGCCGCCTCATCGGCCAAGTTCTAAAAGAAGGCGCCCATGCCCAACCCCGCGCCCCAGAGAATCGGCAAGTATGAGTTGGAGGAATATCTGGGCGGCGGCATGTCGGCGGTCTACCGTGCGAGAGACACGCTCATGGGCCGGCTGGTGGCCGTCAAGATTCTCAAAGAGGCGTATCAGCAGGACGACCCGGTGGCCCAGCGCTTCGTGCTCGAGGCTCAGATTGCGGGCAATCTCAATCACGAGAATGTGATCCGCACTTACGATTTCGGGTTCGATCCCGAAGGCCGCCCGTTTATGGTCCTTGAGTTTCTGGACGGCGAAGACCTGTCGCAGGCCATCAAAGGCAGCCATACCGCGAGCCTGCAAAATCAGGCGCGGATCGGCGCTGAACTCGCGGCGGCCCTCGAATATATTCACCCGCGCAACATCATCCACCGGGATCTCAAGCCGGCCAACGTCTTTCTGGCCGGGCTCCAGGCGCAATCGGTCAAGCTGATGGACTTCGGCATTGCACGCTCAGACAACGCCTCCATCACGCAGGCCGGAACGACCATGGGCACGCCAGGCTACATGGCGCCGGAGCAGGTGCGCGGGGAAACCGTGACGAAGGCCGTCGACATCTATGCGTTCGGCGTAGTGCTGTGGGAAATGTTCACCGGGGCCCGGGCTTTCAGCGGCGACACGCTGGACCGGGTCTTCTACATGGTGCTGAACGAACCGCTCGATTTGGAGCGCTTGCGCGCCCGCGGTGTGCCGGACGAACTGTGCCAGCAGATTGGCAAGTGCACTTCCAAGGAAGCGTGGAAGCGGCCGGCGAATCTGCAGGGAATCCGGCAGGAGTTACTCAGACTGGCCGATCCGGGGCGCGCGGCGACGATTCCGGTTCGCTCGGCGGACGTGGAAACTCAGGCGATGCCGATTCCGCTGGCCGCAACCATGGCCGCGCCCGTGCAACTTCCGCCTCCTCCGGCTGCCGTCACCACCGACGGGCGCGCTGGCGGCATCGACAAGAAGTTGATCTGGGCCGGGGTGGGAGCAGTGGCCGCCGTGGTCCTCGTCGCCGCGGTGTTGCTGTCGGGACGAGGCGGCGGCGCCGATCCTTCGAAGAAAGCCGCCAACACCAACGCGGGCCCGGACCAAAAAATTGAAACGCCCACCGGTGCGATGTTGTTAGTACGCGAGGCTGCGTTTCGTTTTGGTAAGGACCAACAGTCCGTCGTCATTCCGCCTTTCTATGTGGATCGAACCGAGGTGACCAACGAGGCCTTCGCCGCCTACGCACGAGCCACGGGCGCGCCACTACCGCCGGGCTTTACCGAGGGCAAGCCGGATTTACCGGTGGTGAATGTCACGCTCGACGATGCGCTCGCGTTTGCGCAGTGGGCGGGCAAGCGGCTCCCGACCTCCAAGCAATGGGAGAAGGCCGCGCGAGGGCTGGATGGCCGCGCCTATCCGTGGGGTGAACAGGCTGACGCTTCCCGGGCCAATGTCGGCGCCGGAACGGGCGGGAGCTTGGCGCCGGTGACCGCGTTTGCCGAAGGTGCGAGCCCGTTTCAGGCTCTGCAGATGGTAGGTAATGCGTGGGAGTGGGTGGATGAAACCGCGGCGCCTTCGGCAGCCACTGCGGCGCGGTTTGCCTCGTTGCTCTCGCCGCCCCCGGCCGCCGGTGAGCGCTGGGTCGAGGTGCGCGGCGGCTCATTCCTCGAGAAACTCGATCCGGGCGTGATGTGGGACGCGGCGGTGATGCCGGCGCGCTTCCGAAGCCCGCGCATTGGCTTTCGCTGCGTCAAGGCGGCTGGCGGCCAATAGCGCTTAGGGGCAACACCGTTCACTTGACACGCTGCGCGTCTCCCATGCTTCTCGCCAGGGTCTCGTCAGATTCACGGCTCAGATAGTGACGGTCAACTTCCCAGAGCGCAGTTTCTGGGCCGCCCGCGGGATTCTCGGGGGGGGCGATCCGAGGCTATGTACGAGTAGCCGACTTATACGCCCAGAGCGGCAAGGCACTTCGACAGATAGCGCGCTAGACGACCAAAGTCCGCCATCTTTCGGTTCTTGCGCAACGAGTGCCGAGGACTAACGCCCTTCCCATTGTGGGAGGAGTTCTTCTAGATCGTCTTCCTCTTCTGTACTAAGGCAGCGTTAGGAAATAACATTGTCAGGAGCGAGGTAGAATCTGATAGTTCCACTCGCCATGAAACTCCTCTCGCCGGAGATTGATCCGTTCGA
>JAYTKJ010000659.1:0-3758 GCA_043730365.1 Acidobacteriota bacterium
CACGAACACATCCGTCCACCGCGTCTTTCCGCTGATGTCCTTTCCCTTGTACGTGCCCTTGTCGTTGCTACCGTAGGTTACGACCGCCGTGTGACCGTATACTTGCACCTTGGCACCGTCGATCGAAGCGGACTGGATCTTTAGGTCTCCCGATTTCAAGTCCGCTATCGCCTGCGCCTTGCTCTCTACTGTCCCATCGGGCCCGGTAAACACATAGGTGTCCGCCAAATAGCGTTCACTTGCGGAAGGGTCGCCCGTCAGCATGGCGTTCAATAATTCGCGCTCAATCCCCATCACCGCTTGCTCTGTGCCCGCCGATGGCTTTTCCTTCGATTGGGCGAAGCCCGAACAGCACAGCGCGCTCACGATCCCAACCAATGCAATCATCCGTGTCATTGAATTCTGCCTCCGTATCATTAGGACCACGTCCAGGAGCGCTTGTCAATGCTCGTCAGTTTCCGGGAGTTGCGGTCGTCAGTCGGAGCTTCGTCGCTTGGCGCTCCGCTACTTGCCTCCGGTGAAGCCGTAAAGTTTCGGCGACAGCTTATACGTGAAGCGGGCTGGATTCACCGCGCAAGCGCCGCCTGAATCGACCGTGATGAGCCGCTTGGAGACGGGCTGATAAGCCGCCAGCGGAGCGATGGTGCCCTTGGCCACCAGAATCTTCTCGCGCTCAGGATACACGCCCACGCTGACCAGTTGATGAATGCTGAGCGGGATCGTGCGGTTGGTGTTCAGAATGAGCAGATTCGGCAGGTCGCGCGTGGAGCCCTCCACTTCGATCACCGCCGTCAGACCAGCATCCCAGTAGCGGTATCCGCCGTGACGGACTTCGGTTTCCACAAACTTCCCGTCGTGGAGAGATTTCACCTTGCCACGAATCATCACCGGTTCGCCGTGCATCGTATCCGTCTTGCCGCCCACCGGAAACGCAAAGGGTTGGCCGATTCCAGCACTGACCGCCTGCTGAACAGCTTTGGGATCGAAAATCGGAATCACCCAGCCGTCCGCTTTCTGCTTGACCAATTCGGCCAGAATGAACGTGCTGTCGCCGGCTCCTCCGCCTCCAACGTTGTCGCCGGTGTCGAGTAGGGTCACCGGAAAGGCTTTGTTATCCATGGCCATGCGAACGGCCTGGGCGGGATCGGGCAGGTTGAATTTCAACTGATCGCGAATGCCCCACAGCATCCCGCCAATCCGATCGGCTTCACGCTTCGCCAGCGCTGGGTCGTTGTCGGTAATCACCACAACGCTCGGCCCCATCGCCGGCACATCGCCGTACTGATATCCGCCCGCCATGCTCACCGCCAGCACGCCGGGATCCTTTTCAATTTCCTTGCTCGCATCGACGATCGCCTTGAGGGGCTGTTTGTAGGTGTCGTGGAAAACCAGATTCAACATCATCGGCGGCTTCGCCACAGCCTGAGTGGGCTTCACCTCGCCCTTGATCATGCGTATGAGAATCTCGGCAGCCTGAAAGCCGCGCTCCTTGGTGTCCAGGTGCGGGCACTCTTTGCCGGTAACCACCACGTTGGCATTGGTAATGATGTCGGGGTCCACGTTGGCGTGGAAGTCATGCGTGACGCCGATCGGAAAGCTGGGCCCCATGGCCTGCCGGACGCGGCGCACAACCTCAGCGTCGCCACTCGGGAAACCGTCCACCACCAAGGCGCCATGCAAAGCCAGGAGCACACCGTCGTAGGCCGGCCCTTTCTTCAGAGCCTGAACGATCCGGCTCATCATCGAGTCAAAGCCTTTTTCGTCCACCGGCCCACGCGGAGCCGTCTCAAAATAGTGGAGGGGAACCAGCTCAACCCCGTACTGGGCGGCCGCGGCAATCATTCCCGCGGCGTTAACACTGCTCTTACCCGTCGACTCCAGCCACGCCTGGCGATTGGCGGTCTGGGCAGCGCCTTTCTCAAAGTCCGCCAACGTGGCCTTGGTCCGGTTGAAGGTGTTGGTCTCATGAAAGATTCCGGCCACGGCTATGCGAATGGCAGCGTGGGCCGGCGCCAGCATCATGGAGAACATCGCGAACGCGGCGAAACATCTAAAGCAAGCCATACTCTCTCTCCTCATTCGCTCGCCCCGGGCAACTCTACTTGCCAGCAGGCCACCGCCCCCAACAGAATCACGAAACATCCAAAGTACAATCCCCATGACCAGCCCGCCTGCGCGGCGATGTACGGCGTCAGCATCGGTGCGATAAACCCGGCCAGATTGGCGCCCGTGTTCAATATGCTGCACGCCGCGCCCACTTGTCTGCCGCCGAGCCTGATCGTCATCGCCCAAAACGGCCCCTCGCAAAACGACGCGAAGCCCATCGAGAACGCTACCAGCAAGACCGTCGGCCACGTGCTCGTCGTCAAGGTGCCGGCGCAAAGCAGCATGGCGCTCAGCGTCAACCCGCCGATAGGCACCGCGCGGCGACCGAAACTCTCCCCATATCTCTTCGCCAGCCGGTCCGACAGCCAGCCGCCGAAGGGAATCATCAAGCCGTTGACCACGAACACCAGCGTAGTGAATCGCGCGCTCTGGTCATAGCCCATGTGGCGGATCTCGCCAAAGTAGAAATAAACCCAGTAGTAAAAGATGTAAGAAAAATACCCGAGCGCCGCGTAGGCCGCCGTCAGCCACAACAAGTTTCGGTTGGTGAGAAGCAATCGCCATGAGGTTGGCGGCGTCTCGCTGATCGCCACCGTCTCGGGCCGATCCGATACTGCCACAGACCAAACCACGGCCAGCGCCGCTGTTGCCGCGGCGGCCACGACGAACGACATCCGCCAACCCAATCGCCCCATCAACATCGAGAACAGGAGCGGCGCTACCGCACCACCCAGCGATGATCCGCCGATGATCACGCCCTGTACCCGCCCCAGTTGAACCGGAGCAAACCAGTTGGCGCACATGCGGCCGCAGGCCGGGTAGAGAGGGGATGTGCAGATTCCCATCAGGAACCGGATTCCCGCCAGCGCGGGCAACACACCCAGCCATGAACCCAACCCTGGCTGGCCGCCCAACGCCGTCAGCCCCGTGAACAGCGCCGCGCCGAGGCCCATCAACGTCAGAGATCGCCGGGCGCCCAGCCAATCCACCAACTGTCCGCCCGGCATCATGAACAACGCGTACGCCAGCAGGAATGCCGAGTAAACTATGCCCATCTGCGTCGGGGCCAGGGCGAATTCTTTCATCATGTCAGGGCCGGCGATCGACATGATAGTGCGATCGAAATAGTTCATCACGCTGAATGCGAACATCAGCATGACCACGACAAGTTGCTTGCGCGCCAGCAAGGGAATCATACGATAAACTGAAGCGGACTCCAATCTTACCCGATTGCCCATGAAGATCACTCAGCTCGAGTTCATTCCCGTCAGCGTCGCCTATACGCATCGCGAGGTTAGTTCGCTGGTTAATCGCGATGGGGTCACGGACGTGGTGGTCAAAGCGCATACCGACAACGGGCTCATCGGTTGGGGCGAAAGCTGTAGCGGCGCCAATCTGCAATCGGTGCTCGCGGCCCTGCACGGCATGGCGCCGTTCGTGCTGGGCCGCAGCCCGTGGGAAAGCGAAGCGATCCGCGCCGAGCTGTGGCATCGCGGCATCTGGTCTTGGCGTCAACACACCGCCTGCTTTGCCTATCCCGGCATCGACATGGCGCTTTGGGATATCTGCGGGAAAGCTTGCGGGCAGCCGCTCTACAACCTATTCGGCGGCAAGGTGCGTGACAGCGCCAACTACTTCTACTACCTCTCGCA
>JAYTKJ010000660.1:0-10228 GCA_043730365.1 Acidobacteriota bacterium
ATGCACTATCTGAGGGGCGGTTGGTTCGGGGGCTGAGGAAGACCCAAAATGGACAGACTGCGAATGGGCGTGATTGGACTGGGGTGGTTCGGAGAGATCCACTGCGAAACTATCGTGGGTGTGCCCAACCTTGAGTTAGCCGCGCTTTGCACGCGCACTCCCGAGCGATTGCAGTCACTGGCCGATAAATTCGGCGTCAAGAAGACCTATCGCGATTATCGAGAGATGTTGGCGGATCCGGATATCGATGCCGTCTCGATCGTCACCATGTGGGACCAACATACCGGCCCTGCTATTGCCGCTCTCGAGGCGGGCAAGCACGTTTTTCTGGAAAAGCCGATGGCCTCAACGGTGGAGGACTGCCGGCGGATCGTCGCTGCATCGAAACAGGCCAAGGGCATCTTACAGGTGGGTCATATATGCCGGTTCAATCCGCGCTACCGGATGGCCAAGCAGGCGATCGAGGCGGGTAAGATTGGCAAGATTGTGGCCATGAGTTCCCGGCGCCATATTCCGGCCGCTTGGACGCCGGAGATACTCAATAAGATCGGTCCGATTACCGGCGATGCGATTCACGATACGGACCTCATGCTTTGGTTCACGGGTGAGCGGGTATTGAGCGCGTATGCGCAGACAGTCAGCGTGCGTGGATTGAAGTATCCAGACATCGGCCAGACGATGTATCGCTTCACAGGCGGCGCCACGGCGACGCTGGAAACGGCTTGGTGCATGCCGGACAAAACGCCTTTCGATATCGACGAGCGCATGTCGATCATCGGCACAGACGGCATCATTCACATTCAGGATACGTTCCCCAACCTCGGCATCGTCTCCTCGGACAAACTGCATAGCCCGGACACGACGTATTGGCCCATGTTCGACGGCGTACGCGGTGGCGCGCTGCGCGAGGAGTTCACCTATTTCGCGGGCTGCGCGTTGGCAGGCACAGCGCCCACGATAGGCACGCCGGAAGATGCGGCGGCGGCGCTGGAGGCAACTTTGGCGGCGGAGGAATCGGCGCGAACGGGGAGTGTGGTTAGGGTCGGGACCTGACGGTGGCGGGTTCTCGGGGCAGGCTGGTGCATACTTGGAGGAGCACCTGATGGACTCGTTGCCCACGCCTACGCCCTACCTAAAAACCGTAACGCTACGGAACTATAAGAGCATTGCCGCCTGTAAGCTTCGGTTGCCAGTGTTGTCGTTCCTGGTGGGACCCAACGGGTCAGGGAAAAGCAATTTCCTCGATAGCCTGGGATTTGTGGCAGATGCCCTTGAGACGTCCTTGGATCATGCTTTGCGTGAGCGGGGAACCATCCGCGAGGTACGGCGACGCTCTGGCGGACATCCCAATCACTTTTCGATCCGGCTTGATTTTCAGCTTGCCAATTCGTCAACCGGGCATTTCTCATTCAAGGTGGGCGCCAAACCGAATGGTGGCTTCGAAGTGCAGCATGAAGAATGCAAGATCGAGAAGCCGGGTGGATTGGGCAATCCGGATTTCTATGTGGTCAAAGCGGGGCAGGTTGTCGATGCCTCCTTCGCACTACGGCCGTTGAGCGTTCCGGACCGGCTCTACCTGGTGGCCGTCTCAGGGCTGCCGGAATTCCGATGGGCCTATGACGCTCTCACCCGCATTGAGATTTACAATCTCAACCCAAAAGAAATAGCGACCATGCAGAAACCCGATCCAGGGGAACTTCTGCGCCGGGATGGGAGCAATCTGGCGAGCGTCTTTCAGAACCTGCCGGAGTCGGCGCGGCAACTTACCAACGAGTATCTGGCGCGGATCGTCCCGGGAATCAAGGAAGCGGAGGCGAAAACCTTGGGCTCACTGGAGACGCTGGAGTTTCGCCAGACGGTGAAAAGCCAAGCGCACCCATGGAGGTTTCTGGCGTCCTCCATGTCGGATGGCACGCTGCGCGCCTTGGGAATTTTGGTTTCGATTTTCCAGGCCGAGCGCCAGTCGTTAGTGGTCGGCCTCGAAGAGCCCGAGATGGCACTTCACCCCGCCGCTGCCGGAGTGCTGCTGGCGGCTCTCCGCGTAGGGTCGCGCAAGGCTCAGATTCTCGTAACGAGCCACAGTCCCGATTTGCTCGACAACTCCGACATTCCGCCCGATTCACTCTTTGCCGTGGACAACCGGGATGGCGTCACGCGGATCGACAATCTTGACAAGGCCAGTAAGCAGATGCTGCTGGACAAGCTGTTCACTCCCGGCGAGTTACTACGGCAGAATCAATTGGCCCCAGACCCCGCAGCCTTGGCCGACGTCGACAATGACCGTCAGCTTGGTCTGTTTGACTACCATCCGTCATGATTAAGGTGATCGCGCCGATCGTCGAGGGACACGGGGAAGTGGCGGCAGTGCCGGAGTTGCTAAGGCGCCTGGCCGCTGAAATAACACCGGAAGTTCTTCCGCAGGTCAATCCGCCAATCCGCATCAAGGTTGGATCTTTCCTGCACGATCACGATTATTTTAGCCAGTATGTCGCACTGGCGCCGGGAAGGCAGCGCAAGGCGGAGAGGGTCTCGTGCTAATCCTGCTGGATTGTGAGGACGATTGCCCCGGGCAGCTTGGCCCGAGGCTCTTGGAGCAAGCGCGGCAGGTTCGCCCAGATGTTCCTTGTCTCGTGGCACTCGCTTACCGGGAGTACGAGAGTTGGTTTCTGGCTGCCGCGGCATCGTTGAGCGGCAAACGCGGCTTGCCGAACGACCTGGAACCCCCCGACGACCCGGAAACGGTGCGCGATGCGAAGGGATGGCTCGGCAAGCGCATGCATAGAGGCTACGACCCGGTGGTGGATCAAGCCGCTTTCACCAAGCTTTTTGACCTGCGCCAAGCCAGCGCCATTCCCTCCTTCAAGCGGCTGGTGGAAAGGCTTAGCCCCTACTTCGGGTCTTGACCTGCTACACATGATGGGTGCCGTCGGATTTCGAGCTGGCGATTGACCGCGCCGCGATCCAAAGTCAGCCCTTCTCTACCGTCTTCACGGTGACTCCCTGCGGCGCCACTGTCACCGGCAACACCTGCGCGCCCTCGCGCACAATCGCCGCCTCCACGCGAGGCTTCGAGCCCGGCTCGACAAAGAAGAACACGCAGCCTCCGCCGCCGGCCCCGCAGACCTTGGCGCCCAGCGCGCCGGCACGACGGGTGGAAGCCACCATCCGATCGATCTGCCCGGTGGTAATCGTCGGGATGTTCTTGCGGCGATGATCCCACTCGGCCCGCACCAACCGGCCTACTTCGGCCCAATCGCGTTTTTCCAGGGCAAGCCGCATGGCGTAGGAGATGGCCGCGATCTGGTCGAAGTTCTTCTGCACCTTCCTGTCACCACTGATGTGCGCCTTCATCACTTCCCAGTTGTTGATGCCTGAGTTGCGCGGCACGCCGGTATAGGCCAACACGATGCGCGAATTGAAGTCGTCAAGATCCAGCGGCACTCCCACGCGCGTGATGCCGGCCGGCGACATCTTGATGTAGCCCACGCCGCCATACATGGCCGGATAGTAATCCTGGGAGCCGGTGGGGACCCGGATAATCTGGGCCTCGATGCTCTGCACGGTCTCGCGCAGCTTCTCCAGCGACAGCTTCATGCCCACCAATTTGTTCAAGGCCGCGCCGGCCGTGACCATCAACGAAGAAGAACCGGAGATGCCCGCACCCGCCGGAGCTTCCGAGTGAGTGGTCATCTCCAATCCCGTCGACGGCTGGAAGAATCGCAGCAGCCACGCGTGCAGACTGAGCTTGTACCTGGGCGCGGCCAGCAGCGCGGCCAGCGACTCAAACTGCTCTTCGGCGCCAAGGTCGCGGGACCGCAGCACGATCCGCGCATCGGTCCGCGTTGCAATCTCACAGGTGGTGTATCGCGACACGGCGAAATGTACCGTGGTCGGATTGTCGTGAAACAGATACAACGGCCAGATGTCGAGCGTGCCGCCAGCCATGTCGACCCGGCAAGGTGATTTAGCAACAATCCTCATAGTGGTGAAGTTCTAAGGATATCGCGAGGCGGCTACAATGAAAGATTCCACCCATGCCCAGAGTTCGTTTTGCGCCCTCGCCCACCGGCTACCTGCATATCGGCAGCGCACGGACCTTCATTTTCAACTGGCTTTATGCCAGGCACAACAAGGGGACGATGATCCTGCGCATCGACGATACCGACGTCGACCGCAACACTGACGTCTCGCTGCAATCCATCTACGATGGGCTCAAGTGGCTGGACCTGGGCTGGGACGAACACTACCGGCAATCGGAGCGGCTGGATCTGCACCGGGCGATGGCCAACGCGATCCTGGCCAAGGATCTGGCATATCGCGATTTCACGCCCGCGGTTACTCAAGCGGGCGAAGAAGAGGACGCGACGGCGGCAGCGGATCGTCCCAAAGGGGCCTGGCTGTTCAACGCCGGCATGCGCGACATCCCGCGCGAGGAGAGCGACCGGCGGGCTGCTGCCGGTGAACCTTTCGTTCTTCGCTACCGTGTGCCGCGCGGCACCGGCCGCGTGATTAAGTTCGAGGATGGCGTCTACGGCGCGCAATCCAAAGACGCCGATGACGTGGAAGACTTCGCGCTGCTGCGCTCGAACGCCATGCCCACATACCACATGGCCTCCTGCGCGGACGACGCCGATCTCAAGATCAGTAACATCATTCGCGGGCAGGATCACTTGTCCAACACGTTCAAGCACATTCTCATCTTTGAGGCGCTGGGCGTAGCGGCTCCAGAGTTCGCGCATCTGCCGCTACTGATCGCGCCCGACGGCGCCAAGTTGAGTAAGCGCAAGCACGGCCCGGTGGTGAGCGTCACCACGTATCGGGACAACGGCTTTCTGGCGCATACTTACGTGAACTTTCTCTGTCTCCTCGGCTGGTCACCCAAAGACAACCGGGAGCAAATGAGCCGCCAGGAACTGATCGACGTGTTTACGCTGGCGGGCGTGAATCGCTCCAACGCCGTGGTGAACTTCACCGAAGCGGACCCGATCGACCCCAAGGCGGTATGGCTCAACTCACAGCACATGCGCGCCATGCCGGTGGCCGAACTTGCGCCTCTGGTCAAGAGCGTGCTCGAGGCTCGCGGGCTGCATGCCAATGAGCCAGAGAGCGCCTTCATTCAAACCGTAGACGCCGCGCGCAGCCGCTTTGCCACGCTCAACGATTTCGCCGAACGCGGCCGCTGCTATTTCGCCGACGACTATCCGGTTGCTCCGGAGGCGGTGGAAAAACTGGACGTCCCTCAGGCACGTGAGTTACTACGTGAACTGGCGGTGAGGATCGAGGCGCAGCCCGAGTTCAGCGAGGCTTCAGTAGAAAAAAATTTGCGAGACCTGGCGGCGGAAAAAGGCGTCAAGGCCGGCGTGCTCATCAACGGCTCACGCGCCGCCTTGACGGGCCAGACCGCGGGCCCCAGCGCCTTCGCGGTGTTCCTGGCGGTGGGCCGGGAGCGCGTCATCCAACGTCTCAAGAAGGTGTAACCAACAGCATGGTGATTCTCGGACTCGGCGGCATCCTGACAGACGCCGCGGCGGCATTGGTGAAAGACGGCGCGCTGGTGGCAGCCGCCGAACAGAAGAAGGTAGCCCGGCACAGCGCGCCCGGCCAAACGCCGATGGAAGCGGTGGATGCGTGTCTGGGAACGGCACGCCTGGAACGCCGGCATGTCGACATCGTGGCGGTGGTCAGGCCGTTGGCGGCGGGCGCTGAAACCGCGCTGCACCTGGAATTGCGCGCGGCTTTCCCGAACGCGCAGGTGCTGCTACTGGACCATCACACGGCCCACGCGGCGTCGGCCTACTATGCTTCTGGCTTCGATCATGCCACCGTCCTCACGTTGGACCGGCAAGGCGATTTGCGCTGCGGCGCGCGCTGGCAGGGCGAGGGCAATCGCCTCACGCTGGACCGCGAGCTCTATTTCCCGGATTCGCTGGGCGATCTCTATAGCCGCGTCACCGCGCTGCTGGGCTTCGTGCCGAATGCCGACGAGCACAAGGTGCAGTGGCTTTCCACGTCTGGCGACGACCGCTTCGCCAATCTGTTTGAAGACGTGATCGGAACCGCCATCGCCGGGTGGCCGCGCCAGAACCCCGCCTACTTTGACTCTCGCCAAGTGGGCTCCGGAGGTTTCGGCGCCAAGCTGTATGGAGCCCTGGGAATCGCCGATGGCGCGGCCGTGCCGGCCGCACTCAAGCCTCACGTAGCGGCCGGCGTCCAGCGCACCATTGAGCGCGCTGTGCTGGCGATGGCCGGCGAGGGAGACAATCTCGCGTTGGCTGGTGGACTCGCTTTCAATGCCCTGCTCATCCATGCCCTCGAAACATCCGGCCGATGGCGCAACGTGTTCGTGCAACCTGTTTCCGGCAACGCGGGGACGGCGCTGGGAGCGGCGATGCACGGCTGGCACGCCGCTGCGAATCAGCAGCCCCGCCTGGCCTTCGACACTATTTGCCTCGGACCAAGTTTCATCGCCGAAGAGGTGAAGAAAGTTCTTGAGAACTGCAAACTCCGCTTCCGCTATCTGCTCACCGAGGGCGAATTGATTGAAGCCGCCGTGGGGCAGTTGAACGAGCAAAAGATCGTGGCCTGGATGCAAGGCCGGATGGAGTTTGGACCGAGGGCGCTGGGCAACCGGTCGATCCTCGCTTCGCCGCTTAATCCTTACTCGACCGAGAATCTCAACACCTATATCAAGCACCGCGAATCGTTCCGCAAGTTCGCCGCGTCGGTACCGGCCGAACTGGTGAGCGAGTACTTTGAAGTAGGCCCTAACGCGCGCTTCCTGGCCACGGTGGGTCGCGTGAAGCCCGCTCATCGCGCCACGTTTGAATCGGCCGTGCTGGGCAAGGATTTCGTGCGCGTGCATGTGGTGCGCCAGGAAGACAACCCGCTCTACTGGAGTTTGCTGCATGCGGCCGGCAAGTCGACGGGTCTGCCGGTGCTTTACAACACCTCGTTCAATCTTTTCGGCGATCCGCTGGTGTGCACGCCGCGCGACGCGGTGCGGAGCTTCTATTCTTCTGGGATCGACACGCTGTTTGCGGGGAATTTCCTGCTGCAGAAGTAAGTTACCCAGCGGCCGAGTGCGGAGCGGCGAGGTCAAAGGGGAAAGTGGAGATCGGCGCGGCGCCGATAGTGGCCGTGGCGGCTTGGGCACGGATTTCACTTAGTATGGTGCGCCGGACGCGCGAGGTTTCAATGAGGGGCGAGGGCTCGGCATCGCCCGCGAAGTTGGTTCGCGCGGCGCGTTCGGTCTGGAGGGCTTTCAACTCTTTCGACGCCCGATGAAACGATCGCTCGTGCCGAGACGCGTAGACGGCGAGCGTCTGCAGCGCGGCCCGGGTTTCACGGTCCAGGAACGGATCGGGGACGGAGCCGAGCAGTTTGGCTTCGCTCATTCGACAGCGGCGCAGGTTCCAACGGGCGTGGATAATCGCCTCAAAATGAATCAGTTCGAGCTCACCTACGGGCGCGAGCTCGCTCGCAAGGGCTTCGCGCAGCGAGGTGAACACTGCGGCTTCCTCCTCATCGGCGATGTGGAGTTGGCGGGAGCAGAGACCGTGGACGCGGGCGTTCTGCGAGGAGCGGGCTTTACCCTCTTCGGTGGCCGGCCCCGTGGAGCGGAGGGCATTGGCGCGATTGGCGGCGAGCTTTTCGGGAAATTGCTGTTGACGTCTTCATGACGGTCGGCGCGGCTCCTGTCTTCCGCGGCGACCCGAAGATACCATTGGGCCGGGCTGGCGTGGATTGAGGTGGGGTGGCGGGGGGTGAGTAAGTGGCGTGGTATGTAGGGGAAGGGATTATTTTGGTTGTGAGTCAACGGGAACGGATGGCGGCTCGGGATGGGATTTTACGGGGACACGGAGCCGGCTCAGGCTGGCTCTTTTGCCAGCATCTCAACGCAACTATGAATGGGCAAGATCCATCCGCGATCAACATCGCCGAATATTGGGGGCCTGAGCCGGCGGTGGTGCTCCCACAGAGCGAAGGCGGGGCGGGCTTCCATGCCAACTGGCACGACGGACTGCGCACGGCGATCCGCGGCGTGATCGCACAGGCCTCCGGCGGCCAAAATGCGGCCGTAGATTGGCAGCCCGTCGTCAACCAACTGCGCGCTCCAGGCTTCGGCGATGCTTGGCGCGCAGGGCAATATGTAGAGAGCCATGACGAGGTTTATCGCGACAGAGCGCCGCGCATTCCTTCGCTGGCAGTGGGCGGAAGTAACACACGCACGTGGCACGCGCGCAGCCGGTCACGCGTGGCCACCGGCCTGATCCTGGCGGCTCCCGGCATTCCGATGCTCTTCATGGGGCAGGAGTTTTATGAGGACAAGCGGTGGGACGACGACGTGCCGAATTATCGTGGGGCACTCATCTACTGGGACGGGTTGAGCAACGACAAAACCATGATTGATTTCCACCGCTTCACACGCGAACTGGCTTGGCTGCGGCGCAAGCATCCAGCGCTGCGCGGCGAAGGCGTGCGCACTCTCTCCATGGAAAACGGCGCGCGCGTACTCGTCTTCCAGCGATGGGTGGAAGGAGCAGGCCGCGACGTCGTTGTCGTCGCCAGCCTCAACGAGTCGACGCAGTTCGGATACCAGATTCCTATGCCCGCGCCGGGGCGATGGCTAGAAGTCTTCAACAGCGACATTTACGAGAACTGGGTCAATCCAGGCGCTGCCGGCAACGGCGGATTCATCGAGGCGCATGGACCTGCCTTGGACGGTCTATCTCATTCGGCGTCGATCACGGTGCCGGCGAATTCGATTTTGTTGTTTGCGCGCGATAACGGCGATTGATCGCAGGGCTCAGCGCTTCGCCGATAGCACACTAGCTTCGGGGTCAAGCGCCACCTTCACCGGCGGAGCCGCCAGCTTGACGGTGAGCACGGCCGGATCTTCACCGGTGGTCACCCAATACATCTGGCTCTTGCCCCCCCGCGCGAGTTGCACTTCTACGGGTATCTGGAAAGTAGCGCCGGAATCGACGCCGGATTGCGCCACCGTGACCATGAGTTGTAAGTTCGGGGCGCGGCCCTTCAACGTGTGTGTCATCGTGAAAGCCGGAATGCCGGTGTTGTCCACCCATTGATCGAAGAACGCTTCGAGCTTACGGTCCGGCGCCTTGGGCGGCATGTGCGACACAGCATATCGCTGGAACTCGGCCAGCGTGAGCACACCGGCGCGTTTGTCGCGGCAAATGTCTCCCAACATCTTGAGGAACGCCTCATCGCCCATACGCTTGCGCAGCATGTGGAGAATCCAGGAGCCCTTGCCGTAGACAATGTCGCGCCAAGCGCCGGGCACTAGCGAGCTCTGCAGGCGCTGGCCCAGCCGGATCGGGCCCGCCGCATCCACCATCGCGCCATTCTGCTCCCGGAGCAGACGCTGGCGATATTCCTCGAGAGTCTGCGCCATTATCTTAGTGCCCTTGCGCTTCTCTATATAGAGCAGCGCCGAGTAATTCGCCAATGCCTCCAGCAGCCAGTCATCCTGGAGTCCCCTGGTGGCGACCACGTTGCCCCACCATTGATGCGCGCTCTCGTGCACGTGCATGATCTCGTCGAAAAAGAACTGGAGCTTCTCATCACGCACACCCGCCGGGCGTTCGCGCGGTTCCAGGTAAGCCAACGTGGAGAGGTAGACGAGGCCCGGAAAACCCTGGCCGAACGTGCCCGGTATCGGCGACACCATCAGTTGCGGCAGCGCGGGCGGCCCGAGGAAACTGGCGAGAAATTCGAATCCATTGGCGATCTCGCCGGCCATGGATTGCAAGCGCGCCGTGGGATTGGGTAGTTGCGGCAGCATGGGCGGCGGCATGGGAGAGTTGCGCGGCTGCCCGGGCATGCGCGGCCACGTGGGCAAGGGGAACTGCTGTATCGTCACCGCGTCGGTGGCCGGGCCTCGCAGCGCAAACTCTACTTGTTTGTTGGCGAAGAGTTCTACAGTCAGGTTGCCGCGCACCGCTTTCGCCGACTCATATCGCCCAAGGTTGAAGCCCGCCGTGCGAATCGGCGCGCTGGTGACGCGGCGTGTCACTCGTTGGCCGGCCTCCTGTCGATCTTCTTTCAGGTCTCCCGGGAACACGATCTGCAGATGCGCCGGATAGGTGAAACGTATATCGAAGGCCGCGAATAGCGAGCCGGTCTGTGGGTACCAGTTCGAGCGCGAATTGACAAAGTAAACGTCACGCCCGGCGTGCCGCACCACGTTGCCCTCGTGTTCGAACAC
>JAYTKJ010000661.1:0-3920 GCA_043730365.1 Acidobacteriota bacterium
ACGCTACCGAGACCGGCTTCCCCGGCTCCGACCTCAAGCTCGTCTACCAATTGGGGACATCCGGGTCATCTCAGATCCCCCGAGATCAGGAGTTCTGACTCTACCAACGGGCGAGGCCGTGGCGAACCAGGACGGCCGTTACGGCTGGATCTTCGGGCCAGACTAAGCGGATGCCGTGCTCACTTTGGCGAACCTGGATGCGTAAGGTGGGGGTTCCATCGGTGTCGGTGTACCACTCAAAGTTGCCGAGCGCGGCCCATGGGAAGAGACGGGAGCCCAAGCGAAGGTAATCGCGCCCGAACTCAACCCGGCCTCCCGCGCAGAAAGCGAGGATGCCCCAAACCACGAACATGCTCATGGCCGCGCCAAAAAGCCACATACGGCTGCCGGCGGTCGTAGCAGCGAGGTAGATGCAGGCGGCGATACAGACTACGCCGAGTGTGCCAACGAGGATGCCACTGAACCGCCAACGGCGCGTCCAGGCGCGCGGCAGGGCATGCTCTACTTCGTGCATTGGTTGCTTGCTGAGGTTTCGGAGGCCTTTGAGCAACCTCAGTAGCTCGGTGGGAAAAAGAGCGGCTGCGATGAGTACGTCGTGGAACTGGATACCGGTGCTGCTGGCGTCCGTCTTGCGCACCAGACTGCCGGAGAACGCGCCGGTGCCGAGTGCCAGCAGGATGAGAGCTGCCATGGGCAGGAGACCATATCGAGCCACGCGGAGACGAGCGTGGTAGAGCCAAGACACGCCTATCATGAGGATCATAGCGGCAAACGTGGCGGCCACCACCATCTGCCCTGCCAACAGGGGCGTCATCCATGTATGATCGGGCCCCGCGCGATTTTTCGTTAATTCACGTACAGGAACGCGTTTAGATTCATCATCGCCAAGGCGAACTCGCTCAACGGGTGGCTCTGCAGGAACGCTTTCCCGATCGCCACCTCGCGCGCGGTGGGCGCCCGGCCCGCTGCCAGCCGATACGCCAGTTCCACCTGTGCGGCCGGCGTCTTGCTCTCGCGATCGAGGCGCGCGGCCAGGCTCTTGGCCATCTCGTTGGCAAAGGCGCCGTTCATCAACTCCAGCGCCTGCGGGGCGTGCGTGGAAGACTCGCGGCGCGCGCACGACGTCTGCATGTCGGGCGCGTCGAAAACCTCCATCATCGGCACGCGCAGGTTGCGCTTGTGCAGCAGGTAAACGCTGCGGCGGTCATGGTCTGCCAACTCCTTGTTGACGGCCCATTGCGCGGGCTTGTAGAGGAGGCCCACCAGTTCGGGGTCCACCGGAATGATCACGCTGGGCCCGCCGGTCTTGGCATTGAGGCGGCCGGAAACGGCGAGCATGGAGTCACGAATCTCTTCGGCTTCAAGGCGGCGCCGCGAGAACTTCCAGAGCAGGGCATTCTCTGGATCCTCGGTGGTGCCCGCCGCGGCGGTCATCGCCGGATTCTCCGAGGATTGCCGATAGGTCTGGCTCATCAGGATTAGCTTGTGCATTGGCTTGATGCGCCAGCCTCCTTCGACAAACGTGTTGGCCAGCCAGTCCAGCAGTTCCGGGTGGGAGGGGCGGCCGCCCATGCGTCCGAAATCGTTGGGCGACGCGACGATGCCGCGGCCGAAGTGGTAATTCCATATGCGATTCACCATGACGCGGGCCGTGAGAGGATGCGCCGGGTCGGTGATCCAATTGGCCAGGCGCGAACGCGGGTTCTTGATGTCGGCTGGCCACTCCGGCTCCCCATCGGGCAACAACACGCCGAGCGGACGCATGCCCATGCGAGCGCCCTTGTTCTGATAGTCGCCGCGCGCCAGGACGTGGATCGGCGTCGCCTTGCTGAAGTCGTTAGCGATCGAGAATATGGCGGGCGGAGGCTCAGGCGGCGTTTCTTCCAGGTCGCGAATCTTGGCCAGCATGCGCCCTTTCTCTTCGCCGTCCGTGATCGACTTCATCTGCGCTCGCATAGTCTTCAACCGCGCCAGATGTTCCTGCTTCGATTTTTCAAACGCGGCGCGCTGCTCGGGCGTACCGAGGTCCATGTCCTTCTCATGCACGGGCGCAAAGATGGATTGCATGCGGTAGTAGTCGGTGTGGCGTATGGGATCGAATTTATGATCGTGGCAGCGCGCGCACCCGAGCGTGACGCCGAGGAACGCCGCGCCCACAATGTTGGTCATCTCGGTGAGTTCCTCGTTGCGGCTGGATGCTACTTCCTGGTTGCCGGCGTTCTTTCGTAGGGAACCCAACCGTTGCAGCCCGGCGGCCGCGCGCAGATCCGGACTCGCTCCATCGATTTCGTCGCCCGCCAGTTGCTCGCGTACAAACTGGTTGTAAGGCCGATCTTCGTGGAAGGCCTTGATGACGTAGTCACGGAAGCGCCAGGCGTCCGGACGATGCGTGTCGTATTCGAAGCCGTCGGTTTCGGCGAACCGGACCACGTCCAGCCAGTGCTGAGCCCAACGTTCGGCGTAAGCCTGAGACGCCAGGAGGCTGTCCACCAGCTTTTCGTAGGAGTTTTCCGCTCGATCCTGGACAAACGCCCGCACCTGGGCGGGAGTAGGCGGTAGACCGGTCAAGTCATAGTAAACACGGCGTACTAGTGTGGTCCGGTCGGCTGGTTGCGCTTGCCGCAATCCCTTCTGGCGCAGCTTGGCGGCGATGAAAGCGTCTATAGGATGGAGATTGGAAAGCCCTAGGGAAGGCGGTACTGCCGCCGCCCGTTTCTGGAAGGCCCAATGCCGCCGTTCCACGGCAGAATACTTATCTCCCGGGGGCGCGTCGGCGCCCTGCAAAACTGCCGAAAATCCCACTAAAATTGCAATTTCTACGCGCATCACTGCTTGCAGTATATAACGATTTTGCTCTGGGAACAGCCCTCCGCCTTACGATTAGGCGTAGTACGAAGGTCCGTCAGAACAAATGGGACGGAAAAATAGGGACTCTGCTGATTCTTCCGGCAGCCCGTGCGACCTACAATTCAAATTAAGCCATGGCGACCAAACTGCCCAAAGCATTCTATTCTGAAGTCGAAGCGTGCCGTTCTCTCGGCGTTACCGCCGTGGAGTTCCGAACCCTCCTGAGGCACCATCTGGGAGCCAGCGAGACGGAGACAGACCGATCGCCGGAGACGACATATCACGCCTCCGACATCATGTTGCTTCGGTTGTTTGTGGCCGGGCGGCTGGACGTGCCGCCTCCTCAGTCAAAGCCCGCTTCGGCGCCGGAAACGGCAGCGGTGGAGCCGGTGATGGCTGAGGCCGTTCCCCAATCTTCTCTTTCCTAACTTATCTACCCGTAGGATCTGCGCCAAGTAGTGCTTTCAGTTCGGCAACTTGGCGGTGTGGCGGCCTACCAGCAGCCAGTCTACGCCCGGCTTCACCCACATCATCATGAAGTGGAGTGGCACGATCACACCGCCAGGGTTGTGAGCGTCCATCTTGCCGTGCACCATGGCGCAGGTCCCGCCGTTGTAAACCAGCACGGTACAGCCGTCGCGCTGTTGAAAGTCGATATTCGAACGTACGAGCGCGGCGATGCACTCGGCTTTGTTTTCTACTTTAGCGTTGGAGTGGCTGTACATGAGGTCCGCGCCGAGGAGCGCGTCGAGCGCGACGGCGTCACCCACTTTAGCGGCGGCGTTGAAGCGCGCCAGCGCGGCGCGGACGGCCTGTTCGGCAGCGGCAATCGGGTCAGTAGCGTTCATCACCGGGTAGTCTAGCGCATTCCCCGCGCCCGGCCTCGCCCTCAGCCGCGAGACTGAGCCCACCTGCCGCGCTGTTGCGTTGCGTGACTGATCCAGCCAATAACCGCGGAAAATCAACGAGTCAGAGCTTAGCGGTGGCCCATAAATAGAACCACATAGATAGGCATAGTTCTGTCAGAAGCGGTTTGGCATGGAGCCTCGTTTCCGATAGCACTAGATCTGTCC
>JAYTKJ010000662.1:0-17817 GCA_043730365.1 Acidobacteriota bacterium
TCGCAGGAGAAGATGCATAGGCTCCGGAGGCGACGGGCGAAACGAGCGCTGCTCACATCGGTGCCTGGACTCTCGTAATTTTGTAACACAGTAGTACTAACGAGGATACTCGTGTCGAGCGTGACAATCATTCTTGACCGTGGCGTTGCGCCAACATGTCGAGGTGTGCGAGATACTGCGCCGCCGCCCGCACACGTTCCTCCCCTTGTGGAGCCGGTTTGACGATTCGGCAAGGCTTTAGCAAGAGGCTCTCCCCCTCGTCCAATGCTCGCCCTATCAGCCCTTCAAGAGTTTGACGCTGTTCAGACGATAGCTCCGCGATTTTGAGCACCATGTTACTTTCCGCCCAATCCAAGAGTAGCGCTTCTTCGCAACTCTACGCCAGATCCTCAAAGCTCACCTCTAGCTTGGCCTGAACCACCCGCCCGTCAGCCGCCTCCGCATACGGATAGACGAAGAAGTTCAACGGGTCCCCATGCTGCGCCGGTGCAAGCCGGATGTCGCGCCCGCGCGAGAACTCTACGCGGCTCTCGTCGTGCGCGCCAAAGAAGTACTCGCGGCGCGATGGGTCCTTGGCGGCTTCGGATGCATCTACGGGAACCCAGCCGATACCTCGCGCGTAGAATTCGGCCCAGCAGTGATAGCCATCGATCCGTCCTGAGCGCCGGCCCCGCGGCAACGGGAAGCCGATGGCGAAGCGAGCGGGTACACCCACCGCGCGGCAGTAGCCGATGAAGATCGCGTGAAAGTCCGAGCAGTTGCCGCGCCGCGCGTCGCAGGCGTAGTAGATGTCGCCGCGCCCCCAGCCTTGGCCGGACTTGTCGTACTTCACCGTGGCGACCACGTGATTGTAGATGGCGCGAGCTTTCTCCAGATCGTTGCCGGTGCCCTGTGTAACTTCAGCGGCCCATCCGCGGATCTTCGAGTCCAGCGGTACGAGCCGCTCAGGCTCCAGGTGACGAGCCAGATCCGGAGGCGCAGATACGTGGAGCCCCGCGCCGTCGAGCCGATCCAAGCGGCGCTCGTGCCTCACTACGTTACATGCCAGCGTCAGGGCCGCGCGGCCTTCAACGAATGCAATCTGATTGCCCCGCCCATCCTTGGTCAACCGGTGCGGTGCGTCGATGTTGAGGCTGTCGATTTGCTGGTACGCATCGCTCTGAGGCACCGGCAGCCAGAGTTTGGCGTGTGGCGATTCGACGCTCGCCGAGTATTGGATCCGAAACCGGCGCATGGCGCGAGGCCAGGAGGGCGGTAGGAAAAACGCCAGAGCAGCGCGGCGCGTCAACACGCCTTCACTGTACCCGTTTTCGCAACTCAGCGGGAACCCGCTCACTATCAAGCGGCGCCACCGGGAACGTCCACTTCAGCGGTACTTGATCGGGCGCGTAGCAGACCTTATCGTCGCAAGCCTGATAACGGAAGACGCCTTCGACGCTCACCGATCCGTCCGGGCCGATCGCCGGCTTTAGCTCGGCATTCTGCCCCGCCACCAGATCGCGGGTGAGGCGCACGGTCCGTTCGTAAACCGGAACGGTCTCGCCAATCGCTTCGAGCCGCAGCATCTTCGACGGAGGAAACAGCGCGCCGGTCGAGATCCAACTCGGCGACTCGGCCATTGTCCACTCGATGGGCCGGTACCCGGCCACGCCCGGCGCGTAGACGTGAACCTTCGGTGGCAGCGTGATGTCGAGGATCAACGTAACGCGGCTGCCCACATAGAGACCGGCATTCGAAGCCGAGGTCCTGAGTTTCAGATGCTTGGCCTCGATCTCCTGTCCGCCCACGCCGTCCTGCTTGAATTCGCGCACCAGGATATTGGCGGCGCTGAATCGCTCGCGGTAATCTTCTTCGAAGTACTTGGACTTCACGCGGCCCTTGGCGTCGAGCAGGTAGGTAACAGGAAACGGGATGCCGTAAACCGGATTGTCCACCGCGATGTTCTCGTTCAGAATTCCGAAGGCCCGGATCACGCGCGAGCCCTCGTCGGCAAGCAGCGGATACGTGATGCCGCGCCGCGTGGCGAAGTGCTTCAGCACGGCGGGCGAGTCAAACGTGATCGCCGCTACCTGAATGCCTCGCGCCGCATACGCCTTCGATTGCTGTTCCAACTCACCGAGTTGGTTCTTGCAGTAGGGTCACCAGTCGGCCGAGCGGACGAAGTACAGCAACAGACCATTCTTCCCGCGCAACGAGGAGAGCGTACGCTTGCGGCCGGCTTGATCGGCCAGCGCGAACTCCGGTACTTTGGCGCCCACATCCGGCCCGGTCTTCAAATTCTTGCTCGCCGCTGGAATAGGCCGCGCACGCGGACGGTCCACGGTTTGCGCCCATAGAGAACCAAGGACAAGCAGCCCGGCGAAAAGTCTCATGCTTCCCAGTTAATCACAGGCTTAATGAGACCAGCTTCCACGTCCAGCCACTTGGGGAATTCGGCGGGCACGTCTTCCGGCGCCGTCGTTCCCGCCATCCAGTAGTCTGAAGAAGATTTGCCAGAAGCGAGATTATCGAGCACGCGCCGGAAATCCTGAGCCGTGGCGTTGCGGCTGGACATCAGCGTGATTTCACGGGCGTGATAATTGGGGTTGTAGAAGCTCAGGTCGCCCAGATGAATCCCCACGAACACCACTTTGCCGCCGTGCGCCACCAGTTCAAAACAGGATTCCATGGACTGCTTGTTGCCCGTACAATCGACTACCACGCGGGGCAGTTCGCCACCCAGTAAGCCGCGAAGTTGTTCCCTCACGTCAAGCCGCGCGTCCACCGTGCGAAGCTTCACTTGCTTGCCGCAGAACGCCAAGCGGCTGGTGCTCACTTCCATCATCACCGGATCGATCCCCAGCGCCCTTGATGCTTCCACCACAGCCAGACCGATTGGCCCGGCGCCGATCACCAGCGGCGAGTCGCCCGCCTCTGGCTGCGCGCGCGCCACGGCATGGGAACCGATGCAAAGCGGCTCGACCGTCGCAAGTTGTTCCGGCCGCAGCCCCGGTGCTTTATGCAGCTTGTGCGCAGGCAGCACGTACCGCTCCTGCATCGCTCCGTCAATATGCACGCCCAGCGTCTTGAGCGACTCGCAGCAGTTGGTCTTGCCGCGCCGGCATGCCGGACACTGGCCGCAATTGAGAAACGGTTCCACGCAGCAGACATCGCCGGGGGCGACACCCGCCGCCGAAGTACCCGGGCCCAGCGCCAGCACTTGCACACCCAGTTCGTGACCCAGAATCCGAGGGTAGGTGAAGAAGGGCTGCTTGCCGCGATAAGCATGCAAATCCGTGCCACAGATGCCGGTTCGGAGCACCCGTACTAACGCTTGGCCTTCCTGCGGAGGCGCGGGTTCCGGAGCCTGGAAGAATTCAAGTTTGCCGGGTTCGTTCAGTCGAAGAGCTTTCATACCGTGGAATCGACTAATATAGCGTGAGATGCGAATCGACGCCCATCACCACTTCTGGAAGTACGATCCGAAAGAGTACGGCTGGATCAGCGACAAGATGAAAGTGATCCGCCGGGATTTTCTGGCCAAGGATCTGGAGGCCGCCGCCCGATCGGCTGGCGTCGAGGGCGTGGTGAGCGTGCAGGCTCGCCAGACGCTTGAGGAAACGCCGTTTCTCCTGGACATCGCCGCCAAATCCAAACTCATTTGGGGCGTGGTGGGCTGGGTGCCGCTGGTGGACCCGAAGGTGGAAACGCACCTGGAAAAATTCGCCGCCAACAAGCGCCTCAAAGCCGTGCGCCACGTCCTGCAGGATGAGCCGGCCAACGCGCTGATGGACGACGCCGCTTTCAACGCCGGCATCGCCAAACTGGAGAAATTCAATCTCGTTTACGACGTGCTGATCTTCGAGCGCCACCTGGAACAAGCCATTCGCTTCGTCGACAAGCACCCCAAGCAGGTCTTCGTGCTCGATCACATCGCCAAACCGCGCATCAAGGATGGGCTGGTTGAGCCGTGGGCCAAGCACCTTAAGGACCTGGCGCGCCGCCCCAACCTCTATTGCAAGATCTCCGGCATGGCCACCGAAGCCGACTGGGCCAAGTGGACCGCCACCGGCATGCAGCCTTACATCGACACCGTGATCAATGCCTTCACGCCGAAACGCCTGATGTTTGGTTCGGACTGGCCGGTGCTGCTCGTCGCTTCAGACTATAAGCGCTGGGCCGATACCGTTCAAGGCGGGATTTCGAAGCTCTCGGCCACCGAGCAAAATCGGATCTGGGGCGGGACGGCAGCCGAAGCGTACAAACTGTAAGGGAGTGCTGCCGCTATTGCACAACCGGGCCGCGAGTGGGGTCGCTGATCGTTTCTGAACTCAGTTGCAGCGTGTTTAGCACGTGGTCCCACACCGGCTCGAGTTTGTCCGCGCGGCTGGTCCAGTAGTTCAACGAGACGAGGCAAATAACCGGCCCCCGCGCCAGCGCTACGCGGAACCGGGCATCGCGGTTTTGGCTGGTCTCGAGATATTGCTCCTCCATCCACACGATTTCCAGATCCTCCCGCGTTGAGCGCCAAATCTCTGACTGGTGGTATGGCGCCCGTTCCGCGTCCAGGGATCCTAGCAGCAGTTCTTCCATTGACAACGCCGCGGCCGCTTCCGGCGGCACACGGAAAATCGACACGCCCAAATCGCAACTCTCGATCGAGTTTGCCCGGTCGTGCAGATAGACTGCGCCCTCTTTGCCTTCGACGGTCCAACCGCTCGGGTAGTCGAACCGCACCAGCCCGCGGTCCAGCACGCAAATGGAATAGCCCGGTTTGCTCTTCCAGGAGTGATTCCGCTTCAGCTTGAGTTTTTGCACGGACATCGCACTTTCCATTATCGCTGGCGGCGCGGCGTCAGGTGGATCTCCCCGCTTGTCGGTCGCGCACCCAGAGCGTAATCTGACTGACATAACCGCCCGATGCCCCTTGCCAACAACCGCTGAAATTACGCCTAATGGCGATTTAATTACCCTTGGATTAATTTAGTGACAAATGGGGGTAGGTGTATGGTACCCTACGCGTAGACGTTCCGAAAGGGACAGTAACCTCAGACGATACCTCCGAATCGTCTGAAAAATCGGGCGCTCGCCTTGTCCAAAGGCGGCGACCTAGTTGCCGGTGGGTATCTTCCTCCGAGTGCCCACCGGCCCCAATCTCTTCCGCTCAATCCTGCGCCCGCGGGCGAGTCCAATTCACCAGCAGTCCGGCAGGAACCCATTTCACCAGCCGCGCCGCCAAGCCTTTTTCGATCGACCATCGAATGAATGACGAGACGTGCCGGGCTTGTCCCAGCCGCTTGCCGGCCTCGCTCAGATAGGCCGCCGGAGATTGGCCCGTTGCCGCGGCTCTGCCAGCGGCGGCGCCGGTGAGCAAGGCCGACAGCATGCCGGTGCCGGTGAAGGGATCGACAAAACTGAGTTGATCTCCGGCATAGTAGCAACCGGGCCGCGGTTCAGCGGTCAGCTGTTCCCGGAAGTAGAGAGGTCCGGTGGTCAGCCACGGCATAGACCGCCGCAGAGTGGTCAGGCGATCCCGCAGTGGCTCAAACGCTGCCAACAATGAGTCCGGCTCAAAGCCGCATTCGCCGAGCACCTCTTCCGGTCCCAGGCCGCAGACATTGGTGATGCCGCTCTCCACGCTGTTCACGCCGACGTAACAGCCACGGAAGAAGAACAGCTCCACCGAATCTGTTGGCGGGCCGGCATAGTGGGCTTTGAACCCAAACAACCGGCCACCGCGCTTTCCCTGAAACCGCCGGCCGGTGGAGACAACCATCGGAGGATTGATCGGTTCCGGCGCTTGCCTCCGCTCAAGATTCGCGCCCGCTTCCACGGCCCGGTCCAGCAGCAGTTGATCCAGGCAATAGCGCGACAGTCCCCAACCGGGTTCGGGCAGACGGCCCTGCTTGCTTACGCCGGGAAAATGGAATGCCAGCCGGCTGATTACGTGTGGCTTGGCGCCGAAAAACGAGGCGGCGGCGCCCAACTTTTCAAGGATCGGCGTCACTTCAGGAGACAGAAACTCTCCGCACACTTTGTGGCGGGGAAAGACAGATTTCTCAAAGACTCGGACCAAGGCGCCCGCTTGGCAAGCCGCGATCGACGCAGCCGAACCAGCCGGGCCGGCGCCCAGCACCGTGACTTCTTCAGTCAAGGCCGGCTTCGATTGGGCGATGCTGCGATTCCAGCGCCGCCCTCAGACCAGCCTTAGCCGCCGCGCTCTCCGGATACTGCTCAAGAGCCTGACGGAAAGCCTTCTCGGCGATCTGAGCCTTGCCCTCCTTCAGTGCAAACTGGCCCAGCACTTCATAGACAGGGCGAGGATAGGAAGTGGGCTCGGTGTACCGCAGCGCCTGTTCATTGCGGCCGGCACGCTCAAGCAGTTGAATCTTCTTGTTGGCGTTACCGGCGAGGTGCGCCTTCATTTCAAGGCGCGCCACCATCAGCGGAGGCGGCGCCGGTTGCTTGGTCTTGGCGCGATAGTCGACGAGCGCGTTGTCCATCTTGCGGACGGCGTCCTCGGCCTGCGCCCGATTGCCCTTGGCCAGGTGTGCCTGGGCAATCGCCCATTGCCGCCAAGCCTGTTCACGCGGCTTCTGATGATCGGGCAGCGTGGAGCCGTCCAGGATCATGTCCCATTTTTCGTGCTGCACCAGGATCCGCATCAACGCAAACCACCCCTGGCGATACGCCGTCCGGTAGTTGTCGATCTGCTTGACCTCGCGCGGCGTCTCTTTGTACTCCAACAATCCGCGCGCCGTGGACAGCGCTTTGTCGAATTGGCCTTGGAACGAATAGCTGGCAATCAGAAAATGCACGTTATGGCCGTGATGGCCGTTGCCCGACAGCGAATCCTGTTTCATCCAATAGACTTCGTTGGCCGCCGCGTCGCCAAATGACTTGGCGGCATCCGCCCAGCGTCCCGTCTGCGCGTAAATGTGGCCCGGCATATGGAGCCCGTGCGGGATGTTGTTCGCCAGTTCGCCATAGCGCTGGCAGCTTGGCCACGCTTCCTTGGCGAAGGTGGAGCCTTCCCATCCGTGGATGACGTAGTGATGGCCGCCGGGATGCTCAGGTGCGTCCTTGAGCACGGCGCGCAGCAGTTCCACCGCTTCCATGCTGCCCGTGCGCGGGCGCTTGGACGGCAACTCATATCCGCTCATGATGTGGAGCGCCAGATACGTGCGGGCTTCGATTTCGCCGGGTTGCTTGGCAATCGCCGCGCGCAAAGCCTTCACGTATCCCACGTTCGGATCGCGCTGCGCCAGATCGCGTCGGGCCGAAGTCACGGCGATGTAGAGCTTCTCAATCTCGTTGGCTTTGCCGGGCACCGCCGCCAGTTGCGCAGCTTTGGCCGCCGCCGCTACCGCGCGCGCTTCCCCGCCCTGCGGCTTGCTGGTGCGCTTCACAGGCCTAGGCACGGCGCCGTTCACAAGATCGAGTTGGAAGCCGGGGCGATAGTCGCCGGCCGCCACCATCGCGATGCCCCAATGCGGCATCGGCGCCTCAGGATCGAGCGCGGCAGCTTGTAGGAAAGACCGCTCCGCTTCGCGCGCCCAGAACGAATGCATCTGCGCCACGCCCTGATTGAAGAATGCCTGTGCTTCCGGGCTTTTGGTGGTGATCTTGAAATCGATCTTGCCCTGCCCGTCGAGCAGCTTGGCCGGCAAGGAAGGCGGCACCGCTCCCGGCGGAGGTGCGCAGGCATCGGCCTTGGGAGCCGCGGCGGGTTGCTGCGCCACGGCGGCCATGGCGGCTAATATTGCGGTGGCGAGAATTCGTTGTGTCATCGGTATCAAGGTGTCCTCCTATTACTCGTGCTTGGGAAGTTCCTGCTTAACCAGGTCAGCCAACTGCTCCGGGCGATACGTGGATCCTTCCACCATGGCTGCCAGCCTGCCCCGACGGTCAATTATCGCCGTCTGGGAGTTGTGGACGATCACGCCTTCTTCGGCCCAGTGTATCAGTCCGAAGCGCCGCGCGACAGGCGTCGTGTCGCCGGTTAGAAAATGCCAACCGTCCGGACGGGCCTTCATCGTCGCCGCGTAGCGCGCCAGTATCTCCGGCGTGTCGAACTGTGGATCGAGCGTGATGGAGACCAGCACCAAGCCCGCAGGCATCTCCGCGGCAAAGCGGCGCTGCAAGCTGGCGAAGGAGGCCGCCAGCCGCGGACACACTTCCGGCAGCGGACAGCGTGTGTATAGGAAGTTCACTACCACCACTCGCCCGCGCAAAGAAGCCAGCGTCACCGGGCGGCCAGCCTGATCGATCAACGAGAAGTCAGGCACCGCCTCGCCTGGCTTGAGCTCTTCCTCGGCGTGAGGGAAGACGAAGTCACCGGCGCTGCGTGTATCGATCACCCGCACCCGGTGCGCCGCCTGATCGCGAAGCTGAAACTGAATGCGCGAGCCCGGGCTCACCTTCGCCAGTTCCGACGCCTGCGCCACGCGGAACGGCATCACCATCGCCGGCATCATGCCCGCCACGGCCCGATGCGAGACCAGCATGGTTTGCGCCAACGGGTCCACGCGCAACACCATGCCCTCCATGCGCACCCGGGCGGCGCAACCCGAGCCAAGGCTCAGCAGTGCGGCGGCAGGGGCGACTAGTAGAAATAGAGAATGTCGGGACGAACCGAAAATTTCTCTTTTATCTCGGCGCATGGTCCACACTGCATTCGATAGCCATTCCAGGCGGCCTTCACGGTTTTGGGCACTTCCACCGGGTCGGTCGGGTTGTGATAGGCCGACAACGCCATCAGCGGATGATACTTGGCGATCGTCGCCTGCCCGCCCATCAGCGCGCGGACCTCGGCGCCTTCGATGTCCATCTTGACGAAGTCCACCCGCCCAAGGCCCAACTCGGCAACCAACTTGTCGATGGTGGTCAGCGGAACCTTGTTGCCCTCGTGCCCGCCCTCGCGGTGGATGAGGAACGAATCGGCAGCCGAGTTGTGCGGATCCACATTCAGCGTCAGCACGTCGTCCTTGTCCCACACGCCTTTCGGGTACACCACCACGCGGCCGTCGGCAATCTCCTTGACAAAGTTCCGGCGCAGGCACTCGAGATTCTCCGGCGCCGGCTCAATAGCGATCACTTTCCCCGCGCCGCGCTCGAGCGACAACCGGGTGAACACGCCGATGTTAGCGCCGCAATCGAGCACCACCGCCCCGGGCTTCACTCGCACTTCGGTGCCCGTGTAGATGTCGCGGTCCTGCTCGGCAAGGTTAAACGGCAACACAAAGTGGCTGCCCTTGGGAATCCAATACTCGCCCTTGGGCGTAGACCAGCGTTCGTAGCCCTCGGCGTCCGTCTCCAGCTTCTTGCTCGCATAGAGGATGCGGTCTTTCGCCGCAATCTGATCGACTATCTCTTTCGGCGCGCCCAAAGCACGGTCATATGGGCAAACCGAGGCGCGCCCGGCCGCATAGATGAGCGACAAGCGGGCGGGGTTCCAGAAGTAAGCGCCGGCACACAAGATGGCAACGGCGAGGAGCGAGACGGGACGCAGCACGTCCAATGTTACCGCGCCCGCTCCCAGACCATGGACAACCGGAACCACGGCAAATGCCCGCGCACCCTGGCGCTGCTTATGCCAGCCCTCTCCGCCAAGGCCCGCAGCTCCTTGGCTGTGAAGCCAGCCTGCACAGACACCGGCGCGTCATGCAGCGTCACCGCGTTCCACCCGAACAGCCAGCCAAAGACGGGGGTGGACTTGTGCGCGAACCAGTGACGTTCCAAGTCATTTACCACCACTCCGTAGCGAGCCACGTGCCGGAAACCTTCGAGGAGCCTAACCACCGCTTCGTCGGTGAAGTGGTGCAGAAAGAGCGAGCAGAAAACGAAGTCCACCGATCGCTCGGCCAAGGGCAATTGGAATGCATCGGCAACCAGACGAGGCGCGCTGGCCCCCTCCAGATTTCGGCGGAGCAAATCCAGAGAGATCACGGTCGCACGGGGCCAAACCGCCCGTATCTCGCGGCCGTTGTCGCCGGAGGCCGCGCCCACATCCAGCACCGTGATCCGGCCCTGGGGATGACGGATTTGCCGGAATGCCCACCTCGTTACCAGGTGCCCGCCCAGCCACCGATTGATCGAGCGGAGGTCGCGCAGAGATCCGGCCGCCATGACGTCGCTGGTCCCGTCGAGGATCTCAGGCTCGATTAGTCTTTCTTTTTTCATCTATTACCGGAGCACACATCAACTAACACATGACTCAAACAAGCTCGCAAGAATACCCAAGTTTGGGGATGTTTCACGTGAAGCGATAGCTCTAGCATGATACACTTTACGCCACCAGTACTTATGAGCTATCGAGAAATCCTTTACTCAGTCAATGACCGCGTTGCCACCATCACCCTTAACCGGCCTGACAAATTGAATGCCTGGACCGCCGTGATGGAGGACGAATTCGAAGCCGCCGTCCGCGCCGCCAGTGGTGACGAGACCGTGCGAGCTATCCTGATCACCGGGGCGGGCCGTGGATTTTGCGCCGGCGCCGATATGAGCCTGCTGAAGAAAATCTCCGGTGGTTCCCGCTCCGAGGCACTCACAGATCGAGCGGGCTATCTCACCCGCTACTCCTGGATGCTCGAAATCGCCAAGCCGATCATCGCCGCCGTCAACGGGCCGGCCGTGGGACTCGGTTGCGTCATCCCGCTCTACTGCGACATCAGGCTGGCCTCTCCGCAGGCGCAGTTCTGCGCGGTTTTCGCCAAGCGAGGACTCATTGCCGAATTCGGCATTGCGTGGATGCTGCCGCACTTAGTGGGCCTGGGCAACGCCATGGACATGTTGTTCACGGCGCGCATGGTGGACGCCGAAGAGGCGCGGCGCATGGGCCTGGTGAGTGAGCTGCTCAACGAGGAAGACTTTCCAGCCCACGCCTGGGACTTCGCGCGCAAGATTGCTCACACAGTTTCCCCGCGCTCGACGGCCATCATCAAACGCCAAGTCTACGCGGCTTTGAACGAGAATCTCGGCGCTTCCATTGCCCGTGGCTTTGACGAGATGCTCGCCAGCCTCGAGTCCGAGGATTTCAAGGAAGGCGTGGCGCATTTCCTGGAGAAGCGGCCGGCGAAGTTCAAGGGGCGCTAGAGCAGTTGGACTGCGGCGGTCATGAAAGCCATCTCGATCCTGCAGCCTTGGGCGAGCCTGATCGCGCAAGGCATCAAGCGTTATGAACTCCGCACCTGGCAAACCCAATATCGGGGCCCCCTTGCGATTGCGGCCAGCGCGCGACGGATTGAAACCGGCGGACTTGCCACTCGGCCCGTGTGTTGTGCATGGGTAACTTGGAGATAGAGCCTTACGGTAACCCGTCTCTAGGAAAAGGACGCCTTGGGTTGTGGGAATGGACCCCGTAATCAATCAGCCCTCGGTGCCCGGTTCTCACCCCGGTGCGGTCACTTTGGATCAAGCAAGCTTTCGGATTTAAGCAGCCAAGTGCCTGTGATCCCAGTACCTATTTGCCGAGAGCAAAGTTCGAACGATCCCGGGGAACGAAGCCGCGCCCGCACACGCCCGCGGGGAAATGCGCCATTACGCCTTGCGCTGCAGCGTAGCCGGATCCCAGCCACAAATCTTCTGCTCAAAGTAGCTCTGGTTGCACAGCAACGCCGGACCCGCCGTTCGCAGCCCAAATTCGGCATCTTCAAAGAACGGCTTCCGCGTCCGCACCGCGTTGTAGAAGTTCTTGTGATGCTCGAAGTGAGGCACGTGATCTGACGGAGGACGATAGATATCCTCACGATCCCCGCGCAGCGAGTCGGCCGTAGCAGCCTCCTTCGGGTACTTAGCGTAGTAACCCTTGAGAAACTCCTCTTGCACCGCCTTGGGGAAGGTGCCGATGCTCATCCCCGGCTGCGTCTCCTTGGGTCGACGCGTCAGTGTGACCGTGCTATAGCCGATTGACATGATGCCTTCGCTACCCGTAAAGCGCAGCCCGAAATTCTCACCCACGTTGCCCGCCGCGAAGTTCACCTTGAGCGACAGCGTGAACTCGGGATGCTTCTCGGACTTCGGGTAGTCCAGCAGCGCCAGCGTCACGTCGGCCACATCGCGCTCGTCATTCCAATGCCGGATGCCGCCAGTGGAATACACTCGCGTGGGCCCAGCCGATCCGGTCACCACGTGCAAACCCGTGAGCAGGTGAACGTAGAGGTCCCCCGCCACGCCCGTCCCGTAGTCCTGATAGTTGCGCCACCGGAAGAAGCGTTTGGCATCGAAGCTTCGCTTAGGTGTGTTGGCAGTGTAGCGATCCCAGTCCACGCGATCCGGCGAGGCGTCCGGTGGAATCGAGTATTGCCAGGCGCCCATTGCGGTAGAGCGATCAAGCCATGCTTCCACCAGATTGAGCTCGCCAATCGCGCCTTGGGCCACCAAGTCCTTCGCCTTATGGAACACCATGGAGCTGGCATACTGACTGCCCACCTGCAGAATGCGGCCGGTTCGCTTGGAGGCGGCCACCACCTCGTGCCCCTGCTCGATCTTGTGCACCATCGGCTTCTCGCAATAAACGTCCTTGCCAGCTTCCATCGCGTCGATCGAAATCCGCGAGTGCCAGTGGTCAGACGTACCTATGATCACCGCGTCGATGTCCTTCCGCGCCAGCACCTGACGGTAGTCGCGCGTCGTGAACAGATCGTTGCCCCAGCGCTCCTTGGCGCGCTCGAGCCGGCCGTCATACAGGTCCGCCACAGCCACCAGTGTGACGCCGGGAATCTGTTGAGCATAGGTGGCGTCGCCGGAGCCCATGCCTCCGGCGCCAATCAAAGCAACTTGAATCTTATCATTTGCTTGAAATGGCATATTGCAGGCTACGCTTTCACCTTCATCCTGGCCGGATCCCATTCCACGGCCCGATGCTCAAAGTAGCTCATGTTGGCCAGCAAGGCAGGGCCAGCAGCCCGGAATCCAAACGTCGCGTCTTCAATCACGGGCTTGCGCGAACGCACCGATTCGATGAAGTTCCGATGGTGATCGCGGTGGTCGCTATAGCCCGCCGGGGGCAGGAACTTCTCCTCGCTCCGGGGACGCAGCGAGTCGGGCGTGCTGGGCTGGCGGGGATACTTGCGGCGGTACTCCGCGATCACGTCGCTCTGCATCGCCTTCGAGAACGTGTCGGCGGTGTGGCCTGGCTCGGCTTCGCGTGGCTGGCGAGACAGGATCACCTGGTCTCCGTTCACCTGCATCACGCCTTCGGTGCCCACAAACCGGAACACGTGGCTCCCGCCGCCTCCGTCCACGAAATTGACGCGCAGCATCAACGTGAACTCAGGATGCGATTCGGTGCGGGGATAGTCAAACAGCCCGAGCATCACGTCCGGGACATCGCGGCCATCCTTCCAGAAGCGCAGCCCGCCGGTTGCGTACACGCGCGTAGGCCCGATGGCCCCAGTGATGTAGTGCATGCCGCTGAACAGGTGTACAAACAGATCACCGGCCACGCCAGTGCCGTAGTCTTTGTAGTTGCGCCACCGGAACAGGCGCACCGGCTCGAAAGCGCGCTTCGGCGCACGGCCGAGGAAGCGGTCCCAGTCCACCGTCTCCGGCGACGCGTCCAGCGGCAGCGAATACTGCCAGGCGCCGATCGCCGAATTGCGATCCCACCAAGCCTCGATCATGTTGAACTCGCCGATGGCGCCGCTCTTGAGCAGTTCCTTGGCCTTGGCATAGGCAATGTTGCTGACGCGCTGCGAGCCCACTTGAATGATCCGCTTGGTGGCCTTCTCGGCATCCACGACGGCTTGCCCGTCGCCCACCTGCTGGATCATCGGCTTCTCGCAGTAAACGTCTTTGCCGGCCTTCATGGCGTCCACCGAAATCTGCGAATGCCAGTGATCGGGCGTCGCGATAATCACGGCGTCGACATCGGGCCGGGCCAGCACTTCGCGATAGTCGCGCGAGGTGAAGATGTGACTGCCCCAACGCTCTTTGGCGCGCGTCAGCCGGCCTTCGTACACGTCAGCGGCGGCTACCATCTGAACGCCGGGCACGGTCAGGGACGATTCAACGTCACCCGTTCCCATGCCGCCGGCGCCAATCAGCGCAATCTGAACCTTATCGTTGGGGGAAATCTTTTTTACTTGGGCTTGGGCCTGTGCGGCCAAGGCGGCGGTGCCTGCTGAAGCCTGGAGGAAGGTGCGTCGCGTAGGGGTCAAGAAATTTGCTCCACCCCCATCTTACTGCCAAATCCGTCCCTCAGCGAGCGCCGATCAGGGCCGACAAGGCCCCGTCGATTCGGGCATTAGGTTTGATCGCATATTCTTGCGGGGTACTTGACACCGCGAGCCGACAGATCCCTTCTTCGAGCGAAACCTTGCCGACCACCTCAACATTCGCCTCGGTAGGTTCGGTTCCCAGGCGATTGGCGATCGTCCAAAAGCGCTCGACCGCGGCCGGGTTACGGCACCGTAGTTTAACCGTGGCGCCGTCAAGGTGCGTGTCAACAGACTCAACGCCGGAGATCGTGCCGTATTGGCGGCGCACGGACACACCAGCAGCAGGGCCCGAACCGGTTTGCACTTCAACTTTAACTTTTGCCCATGAAGCTCATTCAGGCATACTCTTTTCGATCTGCGCCGCCAGACGCGAGAGTTGTGACGCATCCAGTCCATCGGCCTCGAGCACCACAAACCAAGCGCCATGGTGAAAAACAATCTTGCCTGGCCGCGCGCGCCACTTCTGCACCTGCTCAAAAGCGGCCGGACCGTTGGCAGCTCAAACGCCGAAACCAGCAACTTCCCCGGGCCTTCATAACCGCCCATCTGCGACCTCTTCGGCGACAGCCGGTTGACCAGTTCAAACGTCTCCCGGCTCGGCGGGAGCACGCTCAGCTTCCAGCCCCCATCGATCTCGGCCGGCAGTTTCCACTCGCGCCCGCCGCTCTGACATGCACCTATCAGAAAAATCAATGCGACGATGGGCAGACGTTTCATGCCCCCTATGTTAAAACAGGATGTGGTTGTTTCCCTGTTCCACGACTCCCCCCCTTCCAAGCCACACCTCGACCGCTTGCTGGACAACAACACCCTGGCTCGGCTCAAGACCTTGGACTCGATGGCCCGCCGCAAGGGCCTGGCTGCGCTTGATCCGGAGAAAAGTTCGCTGGTGGCGATCGGCGTCGAAACCGGCGCTGACGGCAAAGTAACCAAGAACAGCTACGGGGTTTTGAATCTGCCTTGGCGCGCCACGGCTGCCGGAGACTGGCCGCAGCGAGTGGAAGCGGAATTGGAAGAGATCCGCGCCGGAATCCTGAAGGCTCATCGCGCGAAACTTCGCTTCGTCATTTGGGCAGGCATGGGCGGCTCGGCCGAAGACAAGACCGCCTACAACCTGACGGGCCTGCTGGCCAAAGGGCCGCGCTTCTATGTGCTGGACTCCACCGATCCGGCCAAGCTAAAAGCGATCCTCGCCGATGCCGAGCGCCGCTCGCGCCTCAGCCAGAAACAAGTGCTGGAAAGCACGCTCGTCGTCGGCATGGCGATGGGGATGACGTCTTATGAGCCGGTGGTCAACCTGGAAAAGCTTTCAGCGCTGTACGAGAAAAACAAGATCGACGGGCGCCCGAACTTTATTTACCTGACCCTGCCCGGGTCTCTCCTGGACCGTTTTGCCGGCGCGCGCGGGTACCGCCGCGTGGAGCTGCAACTGGACGGCGAGAACTCAACGGCCGGCCGCCACAGTGCGCCGCTCACGCGCGGAAGCCTCTACCCATTGGGACTCGCTGGGCAGAATCTCCGGCCATGGATCGAAGGCGCGGACCTTGATGAAGATGAAATTCATCAGGCCTGGAGCCTGGCGGCTTTCCTCGAAGCACAGGCGCGCGCGGGCCGCGACAAAGTAGCGTGGATGCTGCCGAAGTCCTGGGCCGGGGCTGGACTGTGGACCAAGCAGGACTTTGAAGAGAGCCTGGGCAAGAGTGAAGAGATCGGGATCAAAATTCTGATTGGTGAGACTCCCCGCGCGGCCAACTACCGGCGGCCGCAGGACGCCGCCCAAGACCGCGTGTTCGTGGCTATCCACCGCAAAGGCGAGGCGCATCCCCATGCTGAGCGTCTGCAAATGCTGCGTCGGCAGGGCTACCCTGTCGCGATCCTCACGCTACCCGTCCGCAAGCCGCTTTCGGCCTACATGCAGTTTGTCCACTACACGGTATTCGGTCTCGGCTTTCTACGCGACATGAATTTCGTTACCCAGCCCAGCGTCGAGCTTTACAAGGCGATCACCGGCAAGCTGCACCAGGAAGCCGAGCATGCTGGCGGCGTACAATCTACCGGCGCTTGGGCGCGGTTCAATGAGCCGGCCCACCGCGCGGCCTGGCGCGGGCGCGTCTTCCTGCACACCGCTTTATACAATGGCGCCGCTCAGATCTCGGCCGCCAATCCGGCCGCCGCCTACGCCGCCATGCTGAAGGAGTGCTGCGCAACCGGGGCCATCGATTCAGCTGAGCTCACTTTTTTCGGCGATCTCCGTTACAGCGACGGGGGCCGCGCCATGCGCAAGTCGATGGATCGCGCCGCCGAGGGCGTCTTCCGGACGCGGTTGCGCATGCCGGTTGACGTCTACGAGGGCCCGGCCATGAATCATTCCTATCACGAGATGATCATCGGCCACGGCAAATGCTTCTCAACGATTCTCTTCTCGGCCAAGGCCGATTCCCTGCCCGACGCCGGTTACACGGCCGGTTATCACACAGCGCAATTCCTGGCCACGCAGATGGCGCTCGCCGAGCGGGGCCGCCGCGTGGTGGCACTGGTTGTGAAGGATCTGGAACCGGCCTCGCTGGCCGCGCTCGACGAATTCTTCGGCCAGGTTGCGCGGCATCTGCGATCCTAACCTTCAATGGCCAAGTACAAATCAAAAATCAAAACCGGCGGCGGCGCCAAGCCCGGAGCGCCTTCGGCGACGCGAGGCGTGGTCCCGTGCGCGGTGCTGCTGGTGGGCGGCATTGCGCTCTTCAGTCTGTTCTTCTACTTCTTCCTTCGCAACGGTGTGTGATAACAATTTCGATGACGAGACTCGACCTCCGCAAAGCGCAACAAATGCGCCCCGTGAAATTTACGCCGGGCTACCTCAAAACGGCCGAGGGCAGCGTGCTCATCGAAATGGGCAACACCGTGGTGCTGTGCGCGGCCACGCTGGAAGACTCTGTACCATCCTGGATGCGCGGCTCCGGCCGCGGCTGGGTGACGGCTGAGTATTCGATGCTGCCGCGTTCCACCACGACGCGCACGCCGCGCGAGGTGACCAAGGGCCGCGCCACCGGACGCACGATGGAGATTCAGCGGCTGATTGGCCGTTCGCTCCGCGCTGTGGTCAACCTGGAGACGCTCGGTGAACGCAGCGTGATCGTCGATTGCGACGTGCTGCAGGCCGACGGCGGTACACGCACGGCCTCGATTACCGGAGCCTGGGTCGCGCTGGCACTGGCCATCAAGCGGCTCCTCGAATTCAAAACGCTCAACAAGAATCCTCTAACCGATCAGGTGGCGGCTATCAGCGCCGGAGTTGTCAAAGGCGCGCCGCTTCTCGACCTTTGCTACGAGGAAGACTCGGCCGCCGATGTCGACATGAACCTGGTCATGACCGGCCGCGGCCGGTTTGTTGAAGTCCAGGCCACCGGAGAAAGGGATTCGTTCGGCGACGATCATCTGGCCTCATTAATCGCTCTCGGCCGGACGGGCATCACCGAGTTGGTGGCGCTGCAAAAGCAAGTCGCGGGATGGTAGTCGCGGGAGTCTGCCTAAGATGATGAAGCCTGATATCGGCGGGGAAGCAACGAGCAAATGCAACCGCCGAACCTTCCGGGGTGGTTGGGGACAGCGCGCAGGGAAA
>JAYTKJ010000663.1:0-13233 GCA_043730365.1 Acidobacteriota bacterium
AGCATCGTGTTTGACAAGGCCTTGCTGGCGGACCCGCCCGAACTGAGGCGCATTGTCATGCACGAGTTATTTCACTTTGCCTGGATCCGGCTGGGCAACCCGGCGCGCCAGCAATGGGAGCGGATCCTCTTGGCCGAACTGCGCTCCCGTGCCCGCGGTGAATTGGGTTGGTCGGCCGAAAGACGCAAGCGCGAATTGACGCTGGCAGATCGCCGTACCCGTGGCCGTGGTTGGCGAGAGTACGCCTGCGAGAGCTTTTGCGACACCGCCGCCTGGCTGCTCACCGGCATGCCGCCACACCCGGAAGCCACCTTGGCGCTGCGCCATGCCCAGCGGCGGGCCGAATGGTTCATTGCCCTGTTTCAGACCCGTGGCGTGACAATATAAGATAAAGGTGTGGTGACTTCGATGTCTAGATTTTTTCCCGCTCTCCTGGCCGGGCTGCTCGCGGTGACGGCTTGTCAATCAACTGGCTCCATGGCCGCCGCGGTCAAGAAGGAGAAGGATCGCCGCATTGCGCCGGACTTCACGCTCAAAGACGCCATGGGCCGGCCGGTCAAGCTCTCCGACTACAAGGGCAAAGTGGTGCTGCTCAACTTCTGGGCCACTTGGTGCGGCCCTTGCAAAATCGAGATTCCCTGGTTTATCGAGTTCGAGCAAACCTTCAAGGACAAAGGCTTCGCCGTGCTCGGAGTCTCGATGGACGAAGAGGGTTGGGACATCGTCAAGCCCTACCTGGAACGATCGAAGATCAACTACCGCGTGTTAATCGGCGACGACATGACGGCGCAGAACTATGGAGGCGTGGACTCGCTGCCCACCTCATTCCTGCTGGACAAGGAAGGCCGCATCGCCGCCACGCACATCGGATTGGTCAGCAAGAGCGTATACCAGAATGACATCAACACTCTGCTTGGGATCGGCGCCAAATCGTCTGCTGCTGCTACTGCTGCTGCTGCCGTCACGCCTGCTCCTCGCACAAAATAGCGGCATCGGGGGTGGCCCGGTCACGCTCGAAACTCCAGCGCCGCAACGGCTCCCCGCAGGAGCAACGGCGCCGTTGGCGTTGCGCTTCCGGCTGGCGGCGGGCTATCACACCAATTCCAGCAAGCCCACCGATGAGTTCCTGATCCCGCTCAAGCTCACCTGGGATGCGGTCGCGTCGCTTGAAGTGGCTGGTGTTGACTACCCGCCCGGCAAAGAGGAGAAGTACGCGTTTTCTGAAAAGCCTCTCTCGGTGTATTCCGGCGAATTCATCGTCACCACGCGCTTTAAAGCGGCGGCCGGCGCAGCCAAGGGGGAGCGCATCGTCAAGGGCAAGCTTCGGTATCAGGCTTGCAACGAGACCACTTGCTTCCCGCCGCGCAATCTGGCCGTGCAGGCCGCCATCCACATCCAGTAACTGCTGCTCTCTGCTTTGCCCCGACGCCGCCTGTTGATCCGCCCCGGAGCCATTGGCGACGTTATCGTCTCGCTTCCAGCCCTCGAGTTTTTGCGCGACGAATTCACCGAGGTCTGGGTGCCTGCGCCGGTGGCTTCTCTGGTGCGCTTCGCCGATCGGGTGCGCGCCATCTCTTCCACGGGCCTTGATCTTCTGGAGCTCGGAATGGCCCCGGCGCCGCTCACCGCGGTCCTCTCCGGCTTCGACGACATTGTCAGTTGGTACGGAACTACGCGCCAGGAGTTCGTTGCCGCTACGCGCCCGTGGCCGTTTCGCTTCTTCCCCGCGCTGCCGGCAGAATCCCCGTTGCATGCCACCGATTTTTATCTCGATCAAGTGGGCGCGCCTCTCGGAGCCTCGCCGCGAATCACGGCGCCGCCGCGGGAGCGAACGATTCTCGCACTGCATCCCTACTCCGGCAGCGAGAAAAAGAACTGGCCTCTTGCGCGCTTCAAAGCTCTCGCCAAACTTGAGCCCTTCGAGTGGTGTCACGAAAAGTTTGAAGATCTCGGTGACTTGGCCGATTGGCTCGCCGGTGCGCGCCTCTTCGTGGGCAATGACTCCGGGATCACGCATCTGGCCGCCGCCGTGGGCACTCCCACCCTGGCTCTCTTCGGCCCTACTGACCCTGCCATCTGGGCTCCACGCGGCGCTCGGGTACTCCGGCAGGATCCCATCGAAAACCTCTCGCTGGAACAGGTGCATCGCGCCGTGATAGATTTGCTCAGATGATTCGCACAGCAATTCCGTTCCTGATCTTCGCGGCGATGGCTTCAGCGGCCGGCCAGACTGTCACCATTGCCGGTACTGGCTCGCCCGGATTCGCCGGTGATGGCGGCCGGGGTGACCAATCTCAGCTCAACAATCCGTATGGCTTGGTAATCGGCCCCGGCGGAGCGCTCTATATCTGTGACATCGACAATCACGCCATCCGCCGCCTGGACATGAAGACGCGCAAGCTCACCACCGTGGCGGGCACGCTCGGCAAGAAAGGTTACGCGGGCGACGGCGGCCCGGCCACCAAGGCCGAACTCAGTCAGCCCTATGAGATCCGCTTTGACAAGGCCGGTAATATGTTCTTCGTCGAAATGCCGAATCATGTGGTCCGCCGGGTGGATCGCAAGACCGGCCTCATCAGCACCGTTGCCGGCACCGGACAACCCGGATTTGGCGGCGACGGCGGCCCGGCGGTCAAGGCCCAGATGCGCCAGCCTCATTCGATCGCCTTCGATCCCCAGGGCCGGCTGATGATCTGCGATATCGGCAACCATCGCGTGCGCCGGGTAGACCTCAAAACCGGGATCATGGAAACTTGGCTCGGCACCGGAGAGAAGACCGCCACGCCCGACGGGGCCCCTCTCCAAGGAACGGCGGTCAACGAGCCGCGGGCGCTGGATCTGGACCCGCAGGGTAATCTCTATCTGGCCTTGCGCGGAGGCAATGCGGTGTATCAGGTGGATGTCGCCGCCGGAAAATTCAAGCATCTGGCCGGCACGGGAGAAAAGGGTTATGACGGCGACGGCGGCGACGCGCGCAAGGCCAAGCTGAGCGGGCCCAAGGGCATTGCCTGGTCACCGGACGGTGGTGTCTATATCGCCGACACCGAAAGCCACACCATTCGGCGGATCGATCTCAAGAGCGGGGTGATCTCAACCGTGATCGGCACGGGCGTCCGCGGCAATGGTCCGGACGGCGACCCTCTGCATTGCCTCACCTCACGCCCGCACGGGATCTTTGTCGATCGCCAAGGCGTCATCTACGTGGGCGACAGCGAGGCGCACCGGGTCCGCATGCTCAAGCCGCGGTAGCCACACCTAGGAACTTGCGGAGCAGTCCGGCTGCCTGACGCGCCCTCGTCTCGGCGTAGGACGTCAGCCCGATCGCGCCGTGCTTGAACTCCAGGCCAGGCACGTGGCAAAGGTAGGCCCGGCCGCGAAACTGAAACTCCTGGCGGGCGTTGTCAACAATCTTCCCTGCCGGAGAACGCGAATCCAGCGGTTCGATCCACGGTTCTCCCAAGCGTGGTTCGGAATCGACAAAGACCACCTCGGCAGCTTCGGCGATTTTCGGCGCCAATTCGCCGGTCCATTGCAAAACGTCGTGCATCGATACGCCTTGCTGCGAACCGAGCAAGGAAAGCACCCGGTGGGACACCGCTTCGTCACCATGGAAATAGTTTCCGGCCGCGATGAAAATGGTTGGTTGGAGCTGAGGAGGCATACATTTCTTTGATGCAATCGGACTGCCAACCTATTCCCGGCCCTCCCCTGGTCAGGCCCTGGCAGCTTCGGCGGTGTCGTCCTGCTTTACTAACTCGAGGAAAGCCCGGGCCGCGTGACTCAACGAGCGCCGGGCCGGATGCACCAGCCGGATCTTGCGCTCCACGTACAGTTCAGGCACACGAACCTCTCGCAGGATCTCCTGTTCGATCTCCTGTTCCACGCACATCCGCGGTAGAAACGCCACGCCTTCATTACGCTGCACCATGCGGCGGATGGTTTCAATCGTAGGCATCTCCACGTCCATGTTCAGCGGGATCTTGTGCCGCTGGAACTCGCGAATCACGATCTCCCGATAGGGTGAGACCACATTGTGAGCGATAAACGTTTCCATCCCCAATTCGGTGATAGACACCGTCTCGCATCCGGCAAAACGATGCCTGGGCGACACCACAAAGGCAAGGTGGTCTGAATAAATTACGTTGGACACCAGCCGGTCGTCATTCGGATCAAACGACAACAGCGCCAGTTCCAGATCTCCATCCACCAACTGGGCTGGAATGCGGCTGGACAGACTGCGCCGCACCTGCACCTTAACTCGCGGATACAGATGGCGGTAAGCCTGGATATGCTTCAACAGGTAGAGCGACGTGGATTCGTTGGCGCCGATCGTTAACCGGCCCGCCGAGTTGTCGCGTAACTCAGCGAGCGCGGTATCCATCTCGCGCTCCAGGTTTTCGAAGCGGCGGGCGAAATCCAAAACAATCCGCCCCGCATCGGTCAGTAGTAATTCCTTGGCCGAGCGGTCAATGAGTTTCTCGCCCAGCTCGTTTTCCAGACGCTGCACGGCTAGCGAGACAGCGGGCTGAGTCCGTAAGAGCTTTTCAGCGGCCCGGGAGAATGATTTCTCTGTCGCTACGGATAGGAAGACTTTGAGAGGGTGGAATTCCATGAACTGCCAACCAGCACTGAATATCTTATAATGACATCAAATTAGATCAACAAGAGCAACTGCCGCTGTCTATCTTGCACTCGCAGCTACTTTAAGTTGCGGGCGGTCAAGTAATCGGCCCCCCGTCCGGCTAGCGATTGGCGCTCAGCAGTCCCCTTCCCAGGTACTTGTCTATCTTGCGCGTGAACTGGCTTACTTTAGGGCCTGCGGCGTCGACGCCGAACTGGCGGAGTTTCCCGGAAGCGGCAAGGCCATGGAAGCGTTGCTCGGAGGCAGCATAGACGTAGTCTCCGGCTATCACGAACAAACCATGCAACTCCCTGCCGGAGCCCCGGCCTTACGAAGCTTCGTGGCCATGACTAACGGACACATGGTGGCGCTGGCCGTCTCGCCGCGAGCTACCGGCATAGAACGGGTCGATCAGCTAACCGGCCGGACGGTCGGGGTAACTACGCTGGGTTCGGCCACCCATCTTTGGTTGCGCTTTCTCCTGGTCATGCGTCAAATCACGCCAGACCGGGTCACACCTATCGCGATCTCAACCGCAGGCCGGGCCGTCGCCGCGATGGAGAACGGAGTAGTGGACGCTGGTGTGGTCAGTGACTTCACCGTCCGAACGCTGGACCAGCGGTTCGGGACAACGCGGATTCTCGCCGATACCCGCACCCCGGAAACTGCCCGGGCTTTCTACGGTGTGGATCAGTATCCGGGCACCGCGCTGTTTGCCCGCCGGGACTGGATCGCCAGCCACCCTGACCAGGCGCGGCAGCTGGCCTGCGCCGTTGGCCGCGCACGCGACTGGGCCCACTCTCATACCGCTGCCGAGATCGTGGCTCGTCTGCCGGCTTCGCACCGAGGCCCCGATCTGGCCCTCTATACTGAAGTGATTCGGCTGACGCTGCCGATGCTTACGCCCGACGGTCGCTTCACGCCCGAAGGGGCGGCGGCCGCCCGGCAGTTGGCGCAATCCTCGCAGGACGCCGCCGCTAGCTATACCAATGAATTTGTCGACTCGCTTCTCCCCGGCCACTAGCATCGCGATCATCCTGCTGGCGGTTGTGAGCGCCGGCTGTAGCCGTCCGCCAGCCATCCAGGGCGGCCCCAAAGTAGTGATCGCCGTCGGTGGTCAGGCGCAGTTCGTCTACCTGCCCGTCACGCTGGCGGCTCAGCTTGGCTACTATCGCGACGAAGGCCTCGACGTGGAGCTACAGGATTTTCCCGGCGGATCGAAGGCCCTGGAATCCCTCCTCGGTGGCAGTGCCGATGTCGTCTCCGGCTTCTTCGATCACACGGTGCAAATGGCGGCCGACGGTAGGCACTTGCGCTCGTTCGTGGCGATGCTACGCTATCCCGGTCTGACCTTAGTCGCCTCGCCGGCGGCACAAAAAAAGATCGTGTCGCCGCGCGATCTCGACGGCCTCAATGTCGGCGTCTCCGCACCCGGCTCCTCCACCCACATGCTGCTCAATCATCTGTTGGTGAAAAACGGTCTGCAGCCTGCGAGCGTCAGCGTCATCGGGATTGGCATGGCGGCGGGAGCGGTGGCCGCCATGGAAACCGGCAAAGTGGACGCGGCCATCATGGCTGAGCCCGCACTTTCACAGCTCCGCGCACGCCGGGGCGAACTACGCGTGCTCGCGCATACCCAGAGTCTGGCCGGTGTCCGTGAAGTCTATGGAGTCTCCAGCTACCCCGCCGCCGTGCTGTACGCCAATGCCGATTGGATCGAAAAAAACCAGTTGCTGGTGGCGCGGCTCGCCAAAGCCATCCGCCGCACGCTCGCCTGGATCCAGGCTCATTCGGCCGCGGACATCGCCGCCAGGATGCCGGAGACTATGCGCGGAGGCGATACGGCTCTCTACACTCAGGCGATTGCCAACAGCAAAGACATGTTCTCGCCGGACGGCATCCTCGATGAGGAGGGGGCGCAAGCGGTGGTGCGAGTGCTGAGTGAAACGCTGGAGCGCGTCCGCGCCGCCAAGGTGGACGTCAAGCAGTGCTACACCAACCAGTTCGTCTACTAAACGGCGGCGGACTTACGATAGAATGCGATCACCATGTATCGCCGCGATTTTCTCGCCGCCACCCTCGCCTCGGCCGGCCTCGCTTCCGGCGCCCAAACTCAGGTGCTACGCGTGCTCGCCCGTTCGCGCCGCCACGGGATCGCCATCGAGCAACCACAGGAGTGGAAGCCGGCGGAAACAGCCATCGTCATCTGCGATATGTGGAACGGCCACTATTGTCAGAGTTCGGTTCGGCGGATCAATGAGATGGTCCCACGCATGAACGCCGCGATTGGCGCTGCCCGTTCGTTGGGGATCCAGATCATCCATGCGCCCAGCGGCACGCTCGAGGTGTACGAGAACACTCCGCAGCGCCGGCGCATGCTGGCCGCCAAAGCCGCCACGCCGCCGGTTCCGATCGCCAAGTGGTGCTATCTGGATCGCGCCGCCGAAGCGCCTCTACCCATCGACGATGTCACCGAGCCTTGCGACGATGCCGTGGTGGGTGAGCGGGTCCGCCGCTTCGATCGTCAGCATCCCGGCCTCACCATTACCGAACCGGACGGTATCTCCGACGCCGGCACTGAGATCTATAGTTTTTTCGCGCAGCGAGGCATCCGCAATGCCGCTTTGATGGGCGTGCACACCAACATGTGCGTGCTGGGCCGTTCGTTTGGAATCCGGCAACTCACGCGCCTGGGTTTCAACGTGGCGCTCGTGCGCGATCTGACCGACGCTATGTATGACCCGCGCCAAGCTCCTTGGGTGAGCCACGAGCGCGGCACCGGCCTGGTCATTCAGCACATCGAACAATATTGGTGCCCCAGCATCGCCTCGTCCAGCATCACCAGCCTTCATGGAAAGAGTTAGTAAATGAGTTCCACCGCCCCTCCCCGTCTTCGCCCCGGTCCGGTCCCGACGCCCACGCCGGCAGCATCGGCTGATGTCGCCAACTGGGTCCGTTGGAGCGTGGTGTGCCTTCTCAGCCTCGGCATGGTGATCGCCTACACAGACCGCGTCAACCTCTCGGCCGTCCTCACCGAGATCGGCCGCGACATGGGCATGGACAAAGAACGCCAAGGCATGGCCATGTCCGCCTTCTTCTGGACGTACACGATCTTCCAGATCCCGGCCGGTATGCTGGTGGATCGCTTCGGCGTGCGCGTGCTGTACCTCGGCGGCTTTCTGCTGTGGAGCTTAGCCTCGGCCGCCACCACGCTGATCGGCGGGAGCTTTGCTTTGCTGATCGCCTTGCGGCTCCTGGTGGGCACCGGCGAATCGGTCGTCACCTCGTCCAGCCTCCGCTACATACGCGATCATTTCGAGGAGAAACGGCGCGGCTTGGCAGTGGGAATCTATATGACCGGCACCAAGATCGGACCAGCGGTTGGCATCCCCGTCGCCGCCTATCTGGCCAAGTCCTACAGCTGGCAGACCATGTTCCTGGTGCTGGGTGCGGGCAGTCTGCTTTGGCTGGTTCCCTTCCTGTTGCTGGTGAAAAAGACCGACAAGTCCGCGCAAGGGCGAGCCGCGGCCGCCGCAGCAGCTGGACCGAATCCGGTAGCCACCATCACCCTCGGCCAAGCCCTGCGCACGCCACTCATGTGGGGCATCATCCTCGGCACCTACTGCTACATGTATTTCGTCTACTACTGCATGACCTGGATGCCCACCTACTTTCGCGAGCGCCATGGTATGTCCATCGAGAAGATGAGCTGGTTCGCCTTTGTGTCGTTTGGCGGCATGGCAGCCGTCACCGCATTGGCAGGGTGGGCCGCCGATCACCTGATCGCGCGCGGTGGCGATCCGGTGCGCGTGCGCAGGAACTTCACCATCGCCGGTTTTGTCGCCGCTTCGCTCCAGACTCTCAGCGTCTTCACCGATTCGCAATCGCTAATGATCTTCTTCACTGTCGCCTCCCTGTGCGGCCTGGGCCTTGCCACCGCGAACTATTGGGCGCTTACGCAAACGCTGATGCCGGGCGCGCTGCCAGTGGCGATTCAGAATACGGCCGCCAACCTGGCCGGTATTGTGGCGCCGTGGCTCACCGGCTGGCTGATCAAGCAGACCGGCAGCTTCGATGCACCCATCAAGGCCGTCGGCGTGTGGCTCGCTCTCGGTGTCTTCGCTTACGTGTTCCTGGTTCGCCGCGAATACGCACCCCGCGTCCAGCCTGCATGATCAATGTCGTGCTGCTGGGCCGCATGGCGGCAGGCTTCGCGCCGCGGTTGGCGCAGCGGATCCGCCACCTCCACTCGCTTACGCCCATTGCCGACGTCGGCGCTATCGACGAGTTCTCCGCGCAGATGACGGCGGCGCATGTGCTCGTAGGCTGGCCGCTAACCGGCGCGCTCATCGCCCGCGCTCCCAACCTCAAACTCGCGCAAGCCTCCGGAGCGGGTATCGACGGGCTCGACCCGGATTCGCTGCCGCCTGGAGTGTTACTGGCCAACACTTTTCATCACGAGGCCGCCATCGCCGAGTATGTTCTGATGGCGATGCTGTGTCTGACGCGCCGCCCGCATGAGTATGACGCGCGGTTGCGGCAGGGTCAATGGCGAGGTAGCTGTATCTGGGGCGAGACGCCGGTGTTGCGGGAACTGCGCGGCCAGACGGCGCTGCTCCTCGGCCTCGGCCACATCGCGCGCGAGATAGCCATCCGGGCACGAGCCTTCGGAGTGCGGCTCATCGGCGTGTCGCGCCGCGCCACAGACGGGCCGCCCGACCCACACTTTGACGAGGTCATTCCCTGGGCCGGCTGGGAGGATCGCCTGCCTGCCGCCGACTACCTGATTCCCTGCTGCCCCCTGACGCCGGAGACCACCGCCCTGATCGATGCCGGCGTCTATGCTCGCCTGCCCCGCTCCGCCTTCGTCATCAACATGGCGCGCGGCCGCGTGCTCGATGAACAGGCCACCTTTGACGCCCTCTCTACCGGACGAATCGCGGGTGCCGCGCTCGATGTCTGGTACCAATATCCGGCTAGCCCGGATGAACCAAGCTTCCCCTCACGCCTGCCATTTCATGAATTGCCCAACGTGCTGATGTCGCCGCACAACTCGGCCTGGACCTTGCCAACAATTGAAGGGCGAGTGGAAGATATCGCCGACAACGTGAATCGCCTCGTCGAAGGCCGGCCCTTATTACACCGTTTGCGCTAGCGCAAGGGAAAGTCAGTCGCCTACTTGGCCTTCATGCGGTTATTTTTGGGGTTGTGCTCTACTTCGGCAAGACCAAGAATCTCCATAACTGGAGGCACGTACATGCCAAACCGTCCGCGCAAGCCTTTCTTCAATCCATACCACCCGCCGACCGGATTCTTCGGCGATCGGCCCCAGTCTTCCACCGTTCCTTCGCCAGCGGGTTTCTGCTCGTCGGCGCTGCCGAGCGGCATCCAGTCCCCATGCTTCTTGAGCATGGAGTGCAGGTCCGCCAAGCAGCGGAGACTGTACCGGAGTTGTGTCTTGCCGACTTGGACCACCAAGGCCGGCGGTTCAACAGTTTCATCGCGGTAAGCTTCAAACTCCGCGTTGCCGCTGGGAGTTTTCAGCACCCAGGGGGTTTCCTTCGTGCCCGAGTTCTTTGCCATGTTTTTACCTTCCGGAGTAGGGTAACGCTTGCAGTACGTTATCATCAGTCACTTTGCAAGTGCAATTCCGGGTTGCGTCTTGGCGTCTTTGCGCGATTCTCCGTTGCTTAGGAGGCTGGAAGATCAGCTTTGAGAAGTCAGGATGATCGGGGTTAATGAGCAGATTGGTTTCCTGCGGGATTACGACGGATGTAACCATCAAGCAGGCAGAGAATCTGCCGCTGAGCCATGCCGCTCCGATCTGCTGAAGTTTGGTTGAGTAGGGTCTCTGTTTCCAGTTGTCTGGGAGCTTGTCTATCGCAATCCGCTCCGTTGTTACGTGATCAGGAATCTCAACTTGGATTGCCACCAGATCGGCCGGCGCGTCCCGAGGGTCGAGGTTAACGAAGTATTCCATGGCCGCCAGCGCGAGCGAGGAAGAAGCGTAGGCGACCCGGTTGTCGGCTGCACTCCAGCGCCCGCCTCTTCGTCGAGCACCCTCTCCATCAAACGCGGCAGAAGGTGGCTGGGCGTATTTCAACTTGCTAATGCGCCAGCCTACAATCAAGAGTAGACACCGTACTCGATTCGATCCAGGAGCGCCTCGACCTCATGCTCGCCAGCCGATGTATCAAGCAAAGAAAGGGGAGTCTGTCCACCAAGCGCTTTGTTCGGGCTCTTGAGCCAATGCACCGCTTTGCTTTTCACCCAACACGTCAATCGCCTTTGAGAGTGCGCCCGCAGTTCTCACCACCAAGTCGGATTCGCTTGGGGTCTGTCGGCGCGGCGTATGATGGCCAATCGCACCTACTAGCGAGAACACCAGACCGCCCAGTACGCCCGGGGTTTGCGCACCCAGAGCTTGCCCAACTACCGCCCCTCTGAGCGCCGTACCTCCAGTGTGGTGGAAGATTCGCTCTGGTGGAGGCATCCTGCGTGTCGGTCGCTGCAACCCCGCGTTGGTGAGAAAAGCCAACGACACTAGAGCTATCTGAGTTCCTCTTGCCGCGGTCGGCGTTTGTGCGTATGGCGGTTCGTCCCGTTGCCTGCATGCTGTATCATTGGCGGTAGCTGTGCTGAAGTACCACGTGGCATTTTACCTCCCCAAAGCGGTCGGCGACATGGTTGTGGCTGAAGCGCTGGATTTTCCTGGGGCGGTGACGCAAGGCTTCGATTTGCCAGACGCGAGGCTGATGATTGCCAGTGCACTGGAGGATTTAGCCCTGTGTCTGCTTGAGGAAGGCAAGCCACTTCCGGTGCCGAATCCCGTAGCAACGGCTGAGGCGGATCTCATCGAGCTCGTCCCTTTGTCGGTTCACGCGGGGGCCCGTCGCGGGTGAAAACCCACGAACTTCTTGCACACTTGAGGAGGCAAGGCTGCCGCCAGTCCAGGGAAGGTGGACGCCATACGATCTGGGTGAATCCGGCGAACGGAGACAGAGCCCCGGTCCCTCGTCACTTAGAAATCGACAATCGTCTCGCGATGAGGATCTGCCGGCAACTCGGCATCGAGCCGATCCGCTGAGCAAACAAGCAATGACAGATCTAAGCCAAGCTTCGAAGTGTATGACAATACCGCGCGGAATGTTCTGGGCCCTAATGAAATTCGGCCTGAGTCGGTCGCCCTCCACCAGTCTCTAGAAGGTATTGGCCACCAACCTTGAACCGGGCACTTTCGAGCGGGTAGATCCAGTGTTTTGCTCCGACATTCGACCTCGCGCGGTGGCGCTGGGCAGATCGAGGATCCAATGCGTCCCAAGAAGCAGTGATCCGCGAATCGCGGTGATGTTTGAGGCCAACGGCTATACCGCCAACCCGAGTCTGAAGATCTCTAGGTGGTCAGCCAAACGCCCGCTACCTGCCGAATTGGGCGATGCATCATCAAGCTGGCTCGAGTGGATCGATCTCCCGTGGCGCTGCCCACCGAATCGTGTATACTGATATTTTGCGCACCTCGCGCGATTCCCTATAGCGGAGTTTTGCACTATGGCTAAGTATTGTCCCGTGACCGGAAAGAAGCCCATGTCGGGCAATCGCGTGTCGCATGCCAACAATAAGACCCGGCGCCGGTTCCTGCCCAATCTTCAGGAAAAAAAGCTTTGGTCGCCTGAGCTCGGCCGGTTTGTCCGCTTGCGGATTAGCGCCGCGGGCCTCAAGAATATTAACAAGCTGGGCCTGGACGCGGTGATGCGGGATATGCGCGCCCGTGGCGAGAAGTTTTAGAGTAGAGGAGACGGTCAACCATGGCTCGAGTCATTATCAAATTGGTTTCGACGGCTGGCACCGGCCACTACTACACCACCACGAAGAACCCCAAGACCAAGACTGAAAAGCTGGTCACCAAGAAGTTCGATCCGGTGGTCCGCAAGCACGTCGAGTACAAAGAGCACAAGATTTCCTAACGGGTCTTTTCGGCCTTTGTTATACTACGCTCTGGAAGCTAGGTGGGTGTGCCGTGCCCTGGTATGCCTTTTGTCCCGTCGTCTGGCAATTTCCTTTGGATGGTCCGCGAGCAGGCTGGCGTAGCTCAGTTGGTAGAGCATCTGATTTGTAATCAGAGGGTCGGGGGTTCAAATCCCTCCGCCAGCTCCACGATTTAGTCTGCGTTCCTTTTCAATCGATCGTCAGGTGGGAGTCTTGCCGGGCGTTTGGGTCCACCCGGAATGGACAGGTGGCTGAGCGGTCAAAAGCAACGGGCTGTAAACCCGTCGCCTTCGGGCTACGGAGGTTCGAATCCTCCCCTGTCCACCATTTCTTGCCGGGAGATTGAACCGGCAGGGGGCTGGTTTGGTACGATGTTGGAATAGGGCCGATGTAGCTCAGTTGGTAGAGCGCGTCCTTGGTAAGGACGAGGTCACCAGTTCAACCCTGGTCATCGGCTCCAGTGTTTTTCCCGCCCGCGGAAAATCCAACAAAAAAGATTGCTGCTCCGATTGAAGAGGTAAGGGAAGATGGCGAAAGAGAAATTCGACCGAAGCAAACCGCACGTCAACGTAGGAACGATCGGACACATCGATCACGGCAAGACGACTTTGACAGCCGCCATCACG